>JBDONT010000034.1:0-20281 GCA_039831155.1 Nautiliaceae bacterium
TCCTTATAAGGGTGAAAGTATTTCGTTTGCAATTCTTTTTGATATGAATAAGCTGTTTGAAAGTTTTGTGGGGAGCTGTTTTAAGAAGTATTCAAAAGAAGTGAAACTTCAGCATAAAAAATTTCATCTTTTCGATATTGAGAAAAAATACGGGCTTATTCCGGATATTGTTGTTGAAAATAAAATTTTTGATACTAAGTGGAAGATAATTAAATCTTTAGAGGATATTTCGGGAAGCGATTTTTATCAGATGTTTGCGTATGCTAAAAAATACGACTCAAAAGAAGTGACGCTTATTTTCCCGAAAGTGTATGATACAGAAGAAAAAGAACTCGGATTTGAAGAGGGATATAAACTAAAAATCGTATTTTTCGATTTAAGGGAGTGTAAAAAAGAAGTGAATAGGATTTTAAATGAGAAAGGATAGGTTTTACCGAATAATAAAAGAGATAAAAAGCGGTAGTGTAAAAAACGCCAAAGACAGAAAAGAGGTTTTAAAAAAGGCGTATGAGTTTGCCGACAGGGAGGATTTGCTGAGGTATTTTTTAAAGTTTGAGGGGAAAGAGGCTGTTATACAAAATGAGGAGATTTTTGAAAGGTTTATTGAAGAAAATCTCGGGTGCGGGTTTGAAAAATACGGGGAATATGAGAGTAAAAAAGATTTAGCACTAATATATAAAAACACAAAAGCCAAAAATCTGCATACAAGCGATATTACGATAATTCACAGAAAAAGAAATGCACTTCCTCAAATTTTTTATGACGGTTTTGAACCGGAGATTGACGGAAGAATAGTCGTGGTTGAAAATTATGAGAGTTTTTTAAGGATTGATTTTGAGTTGTTTGAAGAAGTGGATTTTATATATCTTGGAGGATATAGTAATAAAAAAACGGCGGAGTTTTTGAAAGATAAGGATATTTTGTTTTTCGGGGATTTTGATTTTTTTGGGATGATGATTTTTGATGTGCTTGAGTGTAAAAGTAAGGAGTTTTTTATTCCGGATAATCTGGAAGAATTTTTTAAAAAATATCCAAATCAAAAACTTTATCTTGAACAAAGATATATTGAAAATAAGGTAAAAAAGGTCGATAAGGTTTATAAACTGATAAAAAAATACGCGGCGGTTGTTGAGCAGGAGGTGTTAAATAAATTGTGATATAATAAGTAAATTTTTCCTTAAAGGTTTAAGTATGAAAACAATTACCTTAAAAGTAGATGATAATTTTTTTGAAGAGTTTAGCAATTTGGTAAAAGAATATAAAACAACAAAAACAGAATTTATAAAAGAAGCTATTAAAGAGTATAAAAATAAAAAAGAAAAAGAGAAATTAAAAAAGCTTTTTTATAATGCTTCATTAAAAGTAAGAGAAAAGAGTAAAAAAATTAATGAAGAGTTTGAAGATAGTACAAATGATGGAATATGAAAAGAGGGGAAGTTTATTTAGCGTATCTCAATTCAAATAAAGGAAAAGAAGTTGGAAAATTAAGACCGGTACTTATACTTCAAACAGATTTTTTAAATGAGGTTAAGCATCCAACTGTTATAATTTTACCTCTTAGTACGAAGCTGATAGATGATGCTTATCCTTTGAGATATAGAGTTAAAAAAAGAGATAATTTAGAGAAAGATTCAGATGTTTTGTGTGACCAGATTAAAGCTATAAGTATTGAAAGAATTAGAGGTGAGAGGCTTACTATTTTGAATGAAAAGGAATTAAAAGAGATTGAAAAACAGGTAAAACTTATTTTGGAGTTTGAATGAAAATAAAAGAATTTTTAAAAGAACCGAACGGCACTTACATACTTGAAAAAGTTTTAAACAAAGATAAAGCGTGGCTTTTTTTAAATGATGATTTGGAAGTGCCAAAAGAGGCTTTAAAGATTTTGGAAAAAGTGAAATCGGGGTATCCTATTGAATATATGTTTGAGGAAGTCTGGTTTTACGGGGATAAATTTTATATAAAAGAGGGTGTATTAATCCCAAGGGACGATACGGAAGTAGTGGTAGAAAGAGCGATAAACTTAATAAAAGAAATGAATGCCAAAAGAGTGGTTGATTGCTGCACGGGAAGCGGGGTGATTGCGATAGAAATTGCAAAGCATACAAATGCAAAAGTAATAGCGACGGATATAAGCGATATGGCGATAGAAGTTGCTAGAAAAAATATTATGTTAAGTGTTGTAGGTGCTAAAGTTAAAGTTGTAAAAGCAGATTTACTGTCAAAAAGCAGTGTAAAGCAAGAAATAGAGCGGGATGAGACGATAAATAATAATGATATTGAAAAATTCGGATTTGAAATTGAAAATGGTTTTGTAAAAGCCGATATTTTAGTTTCCAACCCTCCGTATGTCGAAAACAGCTGGGAAAAACCAAATGATTACGAACCCGATTTGGCTTTTTACGGAGGCGATGACGGGCTTGATATAGTAAAAAAACTTATTCTTAAAGCAAAAGAGCTTAAATACAAGGCCGCTGTAATTGAAATAGGGTATAACCAAAAAGAAAAATTAAGCGAATTTTTAAATGGAAAAGTAAAGGGGTTTGAATTTTTTAACGATTTGGCGGGAAACATAAGAGGGGTTGAGATTATATTTTAAGGTGTTTTTTTAAGCTTAAAGCCGGAATAATTGATATCAATGTTAAAACGGCTGATAATTGGAATGTTGTATATAATCCGAATTTTTCTCCTAAAAATCCAGCTATTAAGATTAAAATGGAACTAACCCCGAAATTAAGTGCCATATAAATGCTATTTAAAAAAGTAGGGGCTTTTGTTTTGATATCTTGAACTGCTGCTAAAAGCACCGGAGATTGGGAAAAGAGAAAAAATCCAAGAGGAGCCAAAAGAATCCATAAGGCTGATTTGTAAAAATATAAAAATAAAACCAAACTTAAAAACGCTCCTATTGAAGAGATAATAAGCATTTTTACCCTTCCGATTTTATCCGAAAACCTACCGGCAAAAAGAGCCCCTAAAATTCCGAACCCCTGAAGCACACCAAAAGCTATACCGGCACTTTCCACACTGTAGCCGTTTTGAGTTAAAAATACCGGTAAAAACAGAGATAAAGAGACTTTTGAAGTGTAGTTTAATAAAATAAAAGAGCTTAAAGATTTAAAAAAGGGAAACACTTCTTTTAAAATTTGTTTAACTTCGTCTTTTTCGAATTTTTTGGCGTAAAAGTTTGTTTTGTAATCTTTAAGTTTTATATAAAGAAAGATTGAAGTTAAAATTCCAAGAGGCGTTAATTTCCATATCCCCTCAAGTCCCCAAACAGAAATAACACCCGCGGCAAGTATAGGACCTAATGTCCTGGCACTCTCTCCCGCCGCCATAAAATAGCTCATGCCTTTTCCGGCTTCTTTTTTTGAAAATTCTTTAATGATTGTAGGTGCCGGTATATGGAAAAGCGCGGCACTTATTCCTGCAATAAACAGTAAAAACAGAGCTATTATGTATGATGAGGTTATACTCAAAAGCCCCATGGAAACTGCCGTAATTGTAGGTGTAATTATTACAAACATTTTGGCGTCTCTTTTTTCGGCTATTATTCCTAAAAGAGGATTTAAAAGAGAGGGTATTTTTCGTGCAATATCAAGCATACCGGCTTGAGTTAAACTGATACCTAATTTTTGAATAAGTAAAGGTAAAATGGGTGCAAGAAGGGCTGAGAAAATATCGTGTGCGAAATGTGCGAATGAAATTAAGTAAACTTTCTTTTTCATTTTTATCCTTGTTTTTTGTGGAATTTTACACTAAAATTTTCTCAAATCTATAAAAGGGCTGATATGAGAAAACTTGACAGTTTAGGATTTGAAGAGAGTTTGGAACTGATTTTGGAAAAAATAGAACCGAAAAAAGAAACTAAGAAAATATTTATCTCTCAAGCTATAGGTAAAATTCTTGCACAAGATATAAAAGCAAAGAGAGATTTGCCTCTTTTTACAAATTCGGCAATGGACGGATATGCTTTTAAATATAATGAAAAGTGTAAAAAGTATAAAGTTGTTAAGACGATTTTTGCCGGGGATATTGTTGAGGGGAGTTTAAATGAGTGTGAGTGTTATAAGATAATGACCGGAGCTATGGTGCCAAAAGACGCCGATACGGTAGTGCCTTTTGAGAAGGTAAAAGAAGTCGGTGAATTTATAGAGTTTGAAGAAAAAAAAGGAGCGAACGTAAGGTTAAAAGGGGAAGAAGTTAAAAAAGGGGAAGTTCTTTTAGAAAAAGGAAGAAAACTCAATTTTGCAGATATTGCAATGCTTTCGTCTCAAGGTATCGTAAATGTTTCAGTGTATAGGGATTTAAAAATAGGAGTGGTGGTAAGTGGAAACGAACTTAAAGAGCCGTGGGAAGAGGTCGGTGAATTTGAGCTTTTTAACGCAAACGGAATGGGAATAGTCTCTTTACTTAAAGAAAAAGGATTTGAAGCTGATTATTTAGGAGTATTGCCGGATTCTTTGGAAGAGAGTATAAAGTTTTTTGAAAATATAAAAGGTTACGATGTTCTTATAACAAGCGGAGGAATTTCGCAAGGGGAGGCCGATTTTATATTGGACGCTTTAGAAGAAAACGGATTTGAAAAATATATTCACGGTATTTTGGTAAAACCCGGAAGAGCTACTTTGGTTGGAAAATTAAAAGATACTCTTATTTTAGGAATGCCCGGAAATCCTCTTAGTGCTTTAATTCAACTTCTTAGTTTGGGAATTCCTGTTTTAGAAAAATTAAGAGGAAATAAAAACTATAATTTTACTTTTATTGAAATCGAAAATAAAATTCCTTTTAAACTAAACTCCAAAAAAGACCACACTATCTTGGGCAGAGTGGAAAAAGACGGATTTTATGTTATAGATAATTATAAATACGGAAGTGGAATGTTAATGCCTTTTATAAAAGCAAACGCTTTTGCGATTGTTAAAAAAGGAAAATCCTTTATAGAAAGCGAAAAACTAAAAGTCGCTTTATTTTAGTTTTTCGTTCATTTTTATATATTCCGGTTTTGTTTCTATGCACTGCATTGCCGGGCTTGTTTTAGGGTCGTCTCTAAATACGACAACGCAATGCATTCTAGGGTATCCTTGAGTGTCAAACTCATACACCCTAGGATTTGTACCGGTTGTTTCTATTGTATAGCTTATGGTGTTTATTGTTTTTTTAAAAGTTCCTATGAAGCTGTTCCAGTTAAACGCTAGAGAAAATGACGCAATTAGAGATATTGCAAGTAATTTTTTCATACTAATCCTTTTTGTTATAATTATAAACAAAAAAAGGCAAAAATGGATATAAATAAACTTTTAAATTCAAAAAAACTGTTAACAGAAATCTACTTTGAGATTCAGAAATATTACGATAATCTATATCCCAATGCGGTTGTTTTAATGGAAGTGGGAAGTTTTTTTGAAACTTACGAGGCTGAAGGTATCGGAAAAGCCAGAGAAATAGCAAGCGTACTTAATATTCAGCTCACAAAAAAGAATAAGTCTATTCAAAAAGTAGATATAAAAAACCCTCTAATGGCCGGATTTCCTTCTCACGCACTTGATAGATACTTAGAAAAGCTCATAGACGAAAACAGATACACTATTATTCTAGTAAAACAAAAAGGAACCCCTCCTAACGTTACAAGATATATAAGTGAGATTATTTCCCCCGGAGTTAATCTTGAGTATTCCAAAACCACTGAAAATTACGTAACATCTATAATTATAGAAAAATACTCTGCTTTTCACGTAGGGTTTGCGAATGTAGATATAACAACCGGTAAAAGTTTTGTATATGAAAACTACTCTACAAAAGACGATCCGACTTTCGCACTTGATGAACTTTTTAGACTGTTGCAGACTTATAAGTCGAGTGAAATTATTTTAACTTTAAAAAACGTAGATTGCGATGAGGTTGTAAACTATTTGGAACTTGAAGGTAAAAACATAATTATTAACCGTACCAGAATGGATGTTAATTATCAAAACGAAATTTTTAAAAGGGTTTACAATATAAAAAGCCTTTTAACTCCTATTGAGGTTATGAATCTTGAGAGGTTTCCTTTAATTACGGAGGCTTTAGGGATTTTACTTGAGTTTGTCATAGCCCATAATAAAGAACTTTTGAATAAATTAAAAGAGCCCGTTTTAATTGATGATGAAAAATTCGTTTATTTGGGAAATAATCCCATAAAACAGCTTGAGATTGACAAAGTTTTAAAATTAATCGATAAAACCAAAACTTCAATGGGAAAAAGACTTATAAAAGAGAGGCTTTATAATCCCATTCAAGATATTGACGAGCTTAATAAAAGATATAAATCTGTTGATTTTATGTTAAAAAGATACAAAGAGTTTGAGCCTCTTTTAAGAGATATTTACGATTTGGAAAAGATTGACAGAAAAATAAAACTAAAAAAACTTCACCCTTTTGAGATTAATTTTTTATTGACTTCTCTTGAATCTATTGCCGAAATTTATGTAAAACTTAAAAAAAGAACTTCAAAAATAGAGATTTTTATAGAGTTTATTAAGAAAAATTTCGATTTAAACAAAATAAACGTAAAATTGGAAGATGTGAAAGAGTCGTTTTTTAAAGAGGGGATAGATAAAGAACTTGACGAGCTTATTAAAGAAAAAGAGAGATATTATAATCAACTTGTAAAAATACAAAAGAAGATAGAGTCTTTGGGAGATTTTAAGGTTGAAATAAACAGACTTGAAAAAGAGGGGTTTTATTTTTCTTTGACAAAAAACAGATTTAAAATTATTAAAGATAAATTTCAAGAGAGTTTTGTGGATTTGGGGGATGAGAAGCTTTTTTTTGAAGATTTGAAAATCAAACAACTTACAAACAGCGTAAAAATTACTGGCGATAAGATAGACGAAATAGGAGATAAGATAATAGCTCTTCAAAATAAGATTATAAAACGTTCTTTAGAACTTTTTTTTGATAAATTGAAAGAAATGGAAGAGTTTGATATTTTGCACTCTTTAGCAGATGAAATTGCAAAAATAGACGTGGCGGTTAGCAGTGCTAAAGCGGCAAAAGAACTAAACTATACAAAGCCCGTTATTACTAATAAAAAGGCCTGTTTTAAAGATTTAAGACACCCTTTAATAGAAGTAAATCAAGAAAACGGTATTTACGTTCCAAATGATATAGATTTTAACGAATATGACGGAATGCTTTTATACGGGATTAACTCTTCGGGAAAAAGTTCTCTTATGAAAAGTGTGGGAATTGCCGTATTTTTGGCTCAAAGTGGTTTTTTTGTACCGTGTAGTAAAATGGAGTTTACCCCTTATAACGCCGTTTTTACAAGAATTGAAGCAAAAGATAACCTCTCTAAGGGGCTTTCCACTTTTGCAGTTGAAATGCTTGAGCTTAAAAACATATTCAACAGAGCAGATAAAAACTCATTGGTTTTAGGAGACGAAATAGCTCACGGGACGGAGACGACTTCGGCTTTGGCTATTGTAGCTAGTGCTGTTATAAAACTTGCAAGAAAAAAAATAAACTTTCTTTTTGCCACTCATTTACATCAGTTAATGGATATAGATGAGATTAAAGAGTTAAAAAATGTAGTGGCTAAACATTTGGAAGTCTATTTTGACGGAGAAAAATTGGTTTATGATAGAAAACTTAAAGATGGAAGCGGCAGCAGTGTATACGGGCTTGAGTTTGCCAAATCCATTTATATGGATAAAGAGTTTTTAAAGACGGCTGAAGAGATTAGAAAAAGACTCACTCAAGAATATAGTGAAATGGAACTGTTGCTTAAAAAGAAAAAGAGTCGTTACAATAAAAAGCTTTTGGTAACTACCTGTGCTATTTGTGGGAAAGTGGTTGAGGATGTTCATCACATAGTGGAAAAAGAAAAAGCAAAAGAGGGCTTTATAGACCACTATCCGGTCCATCACAAATATAATTTAATTCCTCTTTGTAAAAAACACCACAAAATGGTGCACGAAGGTAAAATTAGAATTACCGGCTTTGTGACCACTTCAAAAGGAATAGAACTACATTACGAAGAAGTTACGTAATTTCTTGCCTTTTTTAAATCTTCTGCTGTATCTATTCCGAAACTTTTGGTTTTAACTTCTATCATTGCTATTTTAAAGCCGTTTTCTATTACCCTTAGTTGTTCCAGTTTTTCTATATGCTCTAAGTTTCCTTGCATATTTACAAACATATCTAAGCTTTTTTTATCAAATCCGTATATGCCTATATGACCGAAATATTTATGTGGGGTATTGTCTCTGTTGTACGGTATTTTACTTCTTGAGAAATATATGGCGTCGTTTTGTTTGTTGAGTATTACTTTTACCAAATTGGGGTCGTTTGCCTGAAGCTCGTCAATTTCTTTATAGCAGCTTACCATTTTAAAGTCTCTTTTTAGAGTTTGGAGTCTGATTTTTACTTTTTTTAAAATTTCCGCTTCTAAGAAAGGTTCGTCACCTTGCATATTTATAACTATTTCATCATCTTCAAGTCCTAATATATCGGCTGCTTCTTTTATTCTGTCGCTTCCGCTTTTATGAGAAGGGCTTGTCATAACGGCTTGAAACCCGTATTTGTTGGCAACTTCTATAACTTCATAAGAATCCGTAGCTATACATACGTTATCAACTTGTTTTGCAACTTCCGCACACCATATTATCATAGGTTTTTGTTTTATCTCTACTAGAACTTTTTTAGGAAGTCTGCTTGAAGATAGTCTTGCCGGGATGATTATCATTGTATTCCCTTTTTGATAAAATTTTATCAAAAAAGGATTGATTTGACTTTGTATCAACCGAAAAACGGATATTGTTATAACAGCGATACTATGTTTTTATATGATTTTATTACTAAATTCAATATAAAAGGCGATGTTTTAGAAGTCGGTGGAGGATGTGGTGTTTTAGGACTTTTGGTTAAAAGGGACTTTCCGAAAATTGATTTAACGATTATTGAAAAGCAAAATGTTATGAGTGAATTTATTAAAAAAAATTTAAAAGAGAATTCTTTAGAAGCAGAGGTTATTAACGACGATTTTTTAAAACACTCTTTTTCTAAAAGGTTTGATTTTGTAATATCAAATCCTCCTTTTTATAACGGGAGTTTAAAAAGTGAAAACGAAATTATTAAAATCGCTAGATATGAGGATTTTTTACCTATGGAGGAATTTTTTAGGAAGGTAAACGCTATTTTAAAAGAGAGAGGGGAGTTTATATTTTGTTATGATGCAAAAAGAATTGATGATATAATTTCAAAAATGCCGAAACCTTTAAAAATAATAGACATAAGGTTTATGCATCCGAGAATTGATAAAAAAGCGACTTTAGTAATGCTTAGGGCCAAAAGACACGCTAAATCTATGAGTGTTATTCATCCTCCTTTAATAGGATTTGAGGGGAAAGATTATTCCAAAGAAGCTAGCGAAATTTATAAAAAAGCCGCTACAAAAAGCGTAAAGGTGTAAATGTTATGATAATATCTAAAGAGGGTTTTAATTTTAAATTTAATCAAGAAGCTTGCAAGGAGTGTGAGGGGAATTGTTGTATAGGAGAGAGTGGTTATATTTGGGTGGCTCCTAACGATATAAAAAATATCTCCTCTTTTTTGGGAATAGATGAAGAGATTTTTAAAAGTAGATTTTTAATTAAAGTAGGTTATAGATATTCGATTAGGGAAAAACCGTATAAAAACGGGTATGCGTGTATTTTTTTCGAAAACGGTTGTAAAATTTACCCGGTAAGACCTAATCAGTGTAGAACTTTTCCTTTTTGGGATTATTATAAAACCCATATGGATGAGCTTTTAAAAGAGTGTCCAGGAATTATCGTGGAAAAAGAGGAGAAATGAGAAGAGTTTTTTTAATTGTTTTATTGCTTTTTGTAGGGTGTAGTGTTAAGAAAATACCTATAGGTAAAAAAGTTATACCCGATGAGGACGAATATATTATGAAAGCTCTTTTTTATGAAAACAACGATAAATTATCTCAAGCCGTTAAAGTTTATAAGTTTCTGTATGAAAAGACTGAAAAACCGGTCTATTATGAAAGGATGTTATCGGATTTGTTTTACGAAAAAAAGTATAAAGAAGTGGTTAAATTAAGTGACGAGTATTTAAAAGAAAGTTTTAATAAAAACATTTTTATGTATAAGATTTTGTCTTTAGTGGCACTTAACAAAACGGATTTGGCGAAAAAGGAACTTTTAAAGAGGTTTAACAAAAAAGACGAGTTTTTTTATAGAATGATGGCTTATATTTATCTTAAAGAAAAAAACTACAAACAAGCGGCAATTTACCTTAAATCGTTGTATGCTTTAAACCATAATAAAAAGACTCTTTTAGAGTTGGTGGACGTTTTAATCAGGCTTAAAAAATATAATGAAGCCCTTGCTTATCTTAGGACTCATCTTGATTTATACGGGTGTGAGCTTGATGTCTGTTTAAGGCTCGCCGTTATTTATAAACAGACTTACGATTATGAAAACTTAGCTACTATTTATTCTAAAATGGCTGCTTTGGATTCTAAATATGCCGTTTTTGCTTTTGGGATTTATTTGGAATCAAAAGAATATGACAAAGCTTTAAAAATTATTGACAAGTATAATCTTGACGATACGTTTAAACTTGTGGTATATGAAGCTAAAAAAGATTACAAAAAAGCCGCTTTGCTTGCTAAAAAACTTTACGATAAAACAAATGACGACAGATTTTTGCTGAAATACTGTATTTATGCATATAAAATAGCAAAATCAAAAAAAGATTACAAAAAAATAGCGTTTTATTTAAAAAAACTGGCTAAAAAATATAAAAGCCCTTATATTTATAATTTTTTGGGGTATCTTTTAATTGATAAGAATATCAACGTTAAAGAAGGGCTAAAATATGTAAAAAAAGCCCTTAAATTAAATCCTACCAAACAAGACTATATAGACTCTCTGGCGTGGGGGTATTATAAGCTTGGAAAATGCAAAGAGGCGTGGGAGATAATTAAAAACGTGACGTTAAAAAGAGAAGAGATTAAAATTCATAAACAACAGATTAAGAAGTGTTTAAAGGAGAGATATGATTCTGGAAAAAATCATAAAAAAAACAAAAGAAGATTTAGAAAAAAGAAAAAACAGTGAGGAGTTTAAGAGATTTTTAAGCGTAAAAAGAGCGTTTAGAGATGTAAAAAAGGCTTTGACTTCGACACCCGACAATCCTTATAGGATAATTGCGGAAGTTAAAAAGGCAAGCCCTAGCAAAGGGATTATAAGAGAAGATTTTGACCCCGTCGCAATTGCCAAAGAGTATAACGAAGTGGCTGATGCTATGAGTATTTTAACCGAACCTCACTTTTTTCAAGGCAGTCTTGAGTATTTAAAAAAAATAAATGAATTTTCAAAAATTCCCCTTCTTAGAAAAGATTTTATCGTAGATGAGTTTCAAATAGCAGAGGCTTACGCCGCAGGGGCTGATTTTGTACTTTTGATTGCAAAAGCACTTAGAGTGGAAGAGTTAAAAAGACTTTTTGATTTTGCTAAAGGTATAGGGCTTGAAGTTTTATTTGAAATTCACGATGAAGAAGATTTACAAAAAGCCCTTGAAGTAGGAGCCGATATTATAGGCTTTAACCATAGGGACCTTAAGACGTTTGAAATGCATATGGATTTGAGTGAAAAACTAATTTCAAAGCTCCCGGAAGGTGTAATCGTAGTGGCAGAGAGTGGAATAAATGATTTTGAAGTGGTAAAAAAACTTCATAAAAACAGAGTTGACGCTTATTTGGTCGGAGAGCATTTTATGAGACAAAGAGATATTAAAAAAGCCGTTTTGAAATTAAAAAAAGGGGAATAGTTTTTGCTTTTTATTGAAAAAGGGAATTAATGAGATATTTATGGTTAGTGGGGGCTTTTATTTTTGTGGGGTGTTCTACTCATCCTATGGACCCTACTATCAATATGAAACCTCCAAAATACGTAGAACAGATGCCAAGCCTTCAAACCGATAACGTAAGCAATAATCCGGGGTCTCTTTTTACAAACGGGGATAATCTTTTTTCGGATACAAAAGCTATGAAAGTAAACGATATAGTAACGGTTATCATTACCGAGGAAGTAAAACAATCCTCTCAAGCGAGTAAAAAGTTAAGTGAAGCCAATACCGACAGTGGAGGCCTTTTTGACGCTAGTATCAGTGGAAGTGCTTATTTGGGAGGTAAAGAGTATAAACTTAAAAAAACCGGACTTTCACTGAATCTTCCTAATATGAATTCAAGCCGTTCTTTTCAAGGAAGCGGCACCCAGCAAAGAAACGAGACGTTTCAAACTACAATTAGTGCCAGAATCGTAAAAATTTTAGAAAACGGAAACTATTTTATAGTGGGAAGAAGAGAGATTTATGTGGACGGTCAAAAACAGATTATCCAAATCAGTGGGGTTATAAGACCTCAAGATATCGCATCCGATAATACCATAGATTCAAAATATATCTCCGATGCCAAAATAGCATATAAAACGGAAGGAGATTTGAAAAGATATACCGACCAAAACTGGTTTGCAAAAATTTGGAGTGCTTTGGCTCCTTGGTAGTTTAATCTAAAATAAAATTAGCAAGGGCGTCCGCTAGTAAAAATTCGTAAGAGTAAATAAAATTTCCTTTTTTATAAACTTTTTTTTCTTCTATTAAAATTTTAGCTCTTTTTTTCTCTTCGTGGTTTAAAATCTTTTCATCAAATCCTACAATCGAGCGAAGTCCCAGTAGCACTTTTTCTTTTTTTATATCGGTTTTTGTGAGGTGTTCGAGTTTATAACCGGTCGGATTTTTAATATATTCGTATATGTTTTTGTGAGTATAATAGCGTGTATTGTCTTTAAATCCTACAGCTCCGGCTCCTATGCCTATATATTCTCTTAATTCCCAATACCCTAAATTATGCAAACAGGGTTTACCGAAGTTGGATATTTCGTATTGAGGGAATTTTTCTTTTATCTGTTCTATAAACCATACTTCAAGCTCTTCGTCTTCTTTTCTTTTTGTATAGTCGTCTTCCCATTTGGTGTTTTCTTCAATTGTGAGAGAATAGGCACTTATATGGGTTATCGGTAGTGAAAAAGCTATTTTTAGGTCGTTTTGTAAGAGGCTTTTTGTATCAATAGCCGTAGAATAGATAAGGTCTAAATTTATGTTTTCAAATCCGGCTTTTTTTGCGTTTTTAATTGCTTTTAGGGCTTGAGAAGATGAGTGATTTCGGTTTAGAAATTTCAGTTTTTCGTTATTAAAGCTTTGGACGCCGAAACTTATTCTGTTTACTCCTAAGTTTTTAATTTCTTTTAGCCACTCGTAAGATGTGTTGGGGTTGCATTCTATTGTTATCTCTTTTGTGTTTTTTAAATAGGGTTTTAATAGAGTAAAGAGTTTTTCATAAAATTCAACACTCATAGTAGAAGGAGTACCCCCACCTATAAATACCGTATAAACTTCTTGTTTTTCTTTTAAAAACTGTGTTTTTAAGGCATTAAAATACTCTTTTTTTAAATGATTTAAGTTGGTGTATGAATTAAACGCACAGTAGTTGCATTTACTGTCACAAAACGGAATATGGATATAAAGTAGGGGTAATTTGTCGTATGAAGGTGTAAAATTGTTTTTTTTTGGTGCAATATTTTTCATTTTTGATTTTCCATTTAACATTTTTAGTTATAATTTTACTAAAAAAAGGTGATGTTTTGAAAAAGTATAGGCCAAATGTTGCTGCGATTGTGCTATCTTCAAAATATCCCGATAAAGTGGAAATATTGATTGCAAAAAGAAACGACGTAGATGCGTGGCAATTTCCACAGGGTGGTATTGATGAGGGGGAAACTCCACAAGAAGCACTTTTAAGAGAGCTAAAAGAAGAAATAGGTACTGATGAGGTTGAAATACTTGCCGAAATGCCCCAGTGGCAAAGGTATGATTTTCCAAAAAGAATTGCAAAAAAGATGTATCCTTACGACGGGCAAGAGCAAAAGTATTTTTTAGTAAAACTAAAACCGAACGCAAAAATAAACTTAAACACCGAAATACCGGAGTTTGAAGATTATAAGTTTGTGAGTGTGGAAGAAATTTTCGATTATGTGAAATCTTTTAAAAGACCGGTTTATAAAACGGTAATAGATTATTTTAAAAAGCAAGGTTATCTGTAAAGGAGATATATGTTAGTAGTTCAGAAGTTCGGAGGAACAAGTGTCGGGGATTTGGATAGAATTCAAAATGTTGCCAATATCGTAAAAAAGTATAAAGAAAACGGAGACGATGTAGTTGTAGTCGTATCTGCTATGGCAGGGGAGACAAATAAATTGCTTGAATACGCAAACCATTTCTCTAAAACTCCTCCTCAAAGAGAGGTTGATTTACTTGTAAGTAGTGGAGAGAGGGTAACGAGTGCACTTCTTAGTATTGCACTTCAGGCTATGGGAATAGACGCTATAGCACTTACCGGAAGACAAGCCGGAATTAAAACTACAAGCGACCATACAAAAGCCAGAATTATGGATATAGACCCGAATAAAATGCAAAAATACTTTAAAGACGGAAAAGTCGTAATAGTTGCAGGATTTCAAGGGATTAACGAAAACGGAGACGTTACTACTCTTGGTCGTGGAGGAAGCGATTTAACGGCAGTTGCTATTGCAGGGGCTTTAAATGCCGATAAGTGTGAAATTTATACGGATGTTGACGGGATTTATACAACAGACCCGAGAATTGAACCAAAAGCTAAAAAGATTGATGTAATAAGCTATGATGAAATGCTGGAACTTGCAAGTCTTGGAGCAAAAGTAATGCAAAGCCGTTCAGTTGAGCTTGCAAAAAAATTAAACGTGGATATTGAAGTTAAATCAAGCTTTAAACCAGAAGTTAAAGGAACATTAATAACAAAGGAGACACCGGATATGGAAAAAGTACTTGTGAGTGGAATTGCACTTGATAAAAACCAGGCGAGAGTGAGTATTTTTGGGGTAGAAGATAGACCCGGAATCAGTGCCGAAATTTTCGGAAAGCTTGCAGATAAAAATATAAACGTTGATATGATTGTTCAAAACGTAGGTAAAGATTCAAAAGCAAACCTTACATTTACAGTACCTCAAACGGAACTTGAACTTACAAAAGAGGTTTTAAAAGAGTATGAGAAAAATTCAGAAGCGATTGAGTATGACGATTCTATTGCAAAAGTGAGTGTTGTCGGAGTTGGTATGAAATCTCATTCAGGTGTAGCTGCAACTGCATTTAAAACTCTGGCAGATGAAAATATTAACATATTGATGATTAGCACAAGTGAAATTAAAATTTCTATGGTAATTGATGAGAAATATGGGGAGCTTGCCGTTAGAGCACTTCATAAAGCTTATCAATTGGATAAATAATGGATATAAATCAGTTTACTTTAAAACTTATAAGAGAAAAAAACATAAAATGGATGGAAGAAAAGAGGCTTGAATGGGTGCCTCTTGTTAGCGATTTCGTATTGAACGTAATTGAGGGTAAGAGCGTTTTAATGATTAGCGATTATAAAAGAGAGTGGTTTTGTGATTATATGATTAACAAAATTAATAATTTTCAGGATTTCAAACCCTCTTTTATTCCTATTTTTCATTTGCAAAAGATAGTCCCTCAAATTCTGAATGCCCGTACAAACGAACATTTTGAGATGATTGAGGATATGTTGAGTATAAGTTTTAGCGATAATTATATCTATTGGTATGTGGGAGTGGAAACTCCTATGTTGAAACTTGCAAGAAACAAGCCCGATTCTTTTTTTTGGATTATGGATATGGATTTGCATAAAAATTTCTTCTTAAAGTCTCTTGATGAAAATCTGGATAAAAAACTTTTGGATTTGGCAAATATCTTAAACGAAACTTTAAAAGCCGCTATTTTTGCAGAGGTGGAGATTTGAGTAAGATTATTATTACCGATGATTTTGAAGAGGTTATTAAAGAGTTAAAACCGGATGAAAAGATAGTCGTAGAAGAGTTAAAAGTTGAAGATGTCCAAAAGATAAGAGAACTTGCCTATATAGCCCAAAAAGAAAAAAAGATTATTTTAATAGCCGCTGAAAAATACAACTTAATTTCTCAAAACGCTTTATTAAAGCTTTTGGAAGAACCTCCTAAAAATATAGACTTTGTTTTGCTTGCAAAGTCAAAATATTCTTTGCTGGATACTATAAAATCCCGTCTTCCTATAGAAAAAAGAATTTTTTACTCTTCTTTAGGTATTGATATTGATATTTCAAAAATTACAAATGAGTTTATTTTGGAGCTTTTAAAAAAAGATTTGGAATTAAAAGAGTTAAAAGCTTTAATTTATAAAATTGTAAAAGAAAAGGAGCTATCGGCCGGTCAAATGGAAATTTTAAGCGACGCTATAAAAATGCTTGAACTGAACATAGACAAAAAGGCTGTTTTGTCATTGATTATGCTTAGTCTTAAGGATAGAAAATGAAAATTTACAAACTTAACTGCGATACGAATTTAAAAAATCTTTTGCAGCGTCTAGGGGTAGATAAGCCGGGGATTGAAATTATGGCTAAAAAAAAGAGTGAATTTTTATTTTATATAAAAGATATAAGCTGCGGGGGAGCAAATATTTTAAAACAAGACGCCCTTAGTATCGGAGCCGAACTTGCGGTGCCAATAGGAGTTCCAAATTGTAAGAAAGAAGTAGTGGATGCAGTTTTGATGTGTAATAAAAAACAGCTTGAAATTCTTGCCAAAAAAGAACTTGCCCAGCCTTTTAAATTGAGACTTCTTGCAAAAAAATTAAAAGAGTTTATAAATTTGCCAGAATTTCCTATAAAGATTATGGGGGTTATAAATGCAAATGATGATAGTTTTTTTGAAGGGAGTCGTTTTAAAGGGGCTGATGCTATAAAAGTTATTGAAAAAATGATAAGTGACGGTGCTAAACTTATAGATATAGGAGGGGTTTCAAGCAGACCCGGGAGTGAGTATCCGGGAGTTGAAGAGGAGCTTAGAAGAGTTAAGCCTATAATTGATGAGATTTATAAAAGCAGACTTTATGAAAAAGTAATATTTAGTATTGATACCTTTGAGCCAAAAGTGCTTGAGTATGCACTTGATAGAGGTTTTAAGATAGCAAATGATATAACGGGGCTTGAAAATGATGAGTATGCAAAGGTTGTGGCAAAATATGGGGCTAGTGTTGTTATTATGCATAAAAAAGGGACTCCAAAGGATATGCAGATTAATCCATTTTATGAAAATGTGATTTTAGAGGTGGATAAATTTTTTGAAGAGAGAATTCAAAAAGCTAAAAGTTTTGGAATAAAAGATATTATATTAGATGTCGGGATTGGATTTGGAAAAAGGCTTGAAGATAATTTGGCTTTGATTAAACATATGGAGCACTTTTTGCATTTTGGATATGAGCTTTTAATAGGTGCAAGCAGAAAGTCAATGATTGATATGATTATGCAAAAAGAGGGAATTTCTCTGCCTCCAAGCAAGAGGCTTCCCGGGACGCTGGCTTTGCATATTGAAGCCGTTAGGAATGGGGCTAGTATTGTAAGGGCTCATGATGTGGCTGAACATTTTCAGGCTATTAGAGTTTTTGAAGAGATGAGGGAGTTTATTTAAGGAGGGGAAAATGGATATTAAAAATTCTCTTACTAATTTGATTGTAAGGATAATTTCACTTGATAGTGCTTTTTTAGTTCCTCAAAATGAGGTCGGAATAGTTGAGAGGTTTGGAAAATTTAAAAAAATTGCAAGGGCTGGGCTTAACTTTAAATTACCTTTTATTGACAGTGTCGGTTATCAGACTCTTAGAATCCAGCAGCTTGATGTTGATGTTTCAACCAAGACAAAAGATAATGTGTTTTGTACCGTTCAAGTTTCCGTTCAATACAGAGTAGAGGATGATGATGAAAAGATTTATAAATCGGTATATGAGCTTGAAAACGCAAGAGAGCAGATTACTTCTTATGTTTTTGATGTGGTGCGTTCAGAAGTTCCAAAACTTAGTATTGATGAAATTTTTAACGAAAAAGGTAAAATCGCAAGGGCTATAAAAGAGGGAGTCGGAGAGGCGATTGAGAGTTTTGGGTATAAGATAATTCAAACTCTTGTGACTGATATTAAAGTTGATGAGAGAATTATAAAAGCTATGAACGATATAGTTGCAAGCGAGAGAGAAAAAAGAGCGGCTATTGAAAAAGCCGAGGCTAAGAAAATTTTGATGATAAAAGAGGCTGAAGCGGAAGCCGAGGCTAAAAAACTTCAAGGTCAAGGTATTGCAAACCAGAGAATTGAGATTATAAAAGGTTTTGCACAATCTATAAATGAGCTTAAAGATACCAATATTTCAGAAGAGGAAATTTTAAGGTTTGTGCTTTTGACTCAATATTTTGATACTTTAAAAGATGTCGCAAGCAGTGAGAGTAATACCATTATGCTTCCGGGGTCTCCAAGAGGATTTAGCGATATAAGTGAAGAGATTAGAGAAGCGATAATCAGTGCAAATTTAATAAAAGAGAAGTGATGTATTCAAGGCAAATTGAGGTTATAGGCAAAGAAAATCAGGAAATTTTAAGCCAAAAAAGCGTTTTAGTAGTCGGGGCTGGGGGACTTGGGAATATTATTGTAACTACTATTAGTTGTATAGGACTTAAAAAAATTTATATTATTGATTTTGATGAGATTGAAATCCATAATATTCACAGGCAGTTTCAGTTTTGTGAGGGGGATTGTGGTAAGAGCAAAAGTGTTACGTTAAGTGAAAAGTTAAATAAAAGATGTAAAGATACCGAAATTATAGGTATTAATAAGAAATTTGACAGTAGCTTGGAATTGGATGTGGATTTGGTTTTTGATGCTACGGATAATTTTGAAGTAAGACGTGAAATTGATAAATTTGCTAAAATTCGCTCAATTCCCTGGATTTATGCAAGTGTTGAAGAGTTTAGAGGGCAGGTCGGGGTATTTAAAAACACCTCTTTTGAAATTTTTGCTACAAAAGAGCATAATGTAAAAGGACAAATTCCTATGATGGTAAATTTGATAGGCTCAATATCCTCTATGCTTGGGCTTAAAGTTTTAATTGGTAATCAAAAAGAGGTTTTTTATTTTGTGGATTTTAAAGAGGATTTAGAGATAAAAAAGTTCAGGTTTTAAATTCTAATTAATATTTGTTACATTTTTGTAAATTACGTTTTTATATTGTAGTTTTTTGTTATAATTTTTTAAAAAGAGGTTGTATGAGATATTTTGAGGTTAAGATTTCTACTTCTCTAAAAGCTCCAATCCATTTTCAAAAGTCTCCCGAGGCTATTGGAAAGCTGATTTCTACCGCCTTAATTAATAGTGGATATAAAGAGCATAATCAAAAAAAGCCAAAACCTTATGTATTTTCAAATTTAGGCAGAGCTGATGAAAACGGATATTTTAAAGATGGAGAGATTGTTTTTAGAAGTTTTGATGAAAATTTGGCAAAGATGGTAAGTAAAGAGCTTTTGTTTTATGAGGATAATATTTTTAAAATTAATTCCATTGCTTTTAAGGAAGTGCCTTATAGGTTTATTGAGGCGGTTGTAAGTGTTAATCCTGTGTTTGTGAAGATAAAAGAGACTAAGAAGTTTTGGACTTTAATAGAGGGTGATATTAATACTCTTTTAAAAGCGTTGCAAAGCAATTTATTGAGAAAATATGAACAGAGTTTTAATGAAAAATTAAATCCAACTAATAATTTTATTGAATATTTGCAAATTAAGAATAACACTCCTCAAACTTTTATTTATAAAGGAGGCAGACTTTTTGGCAATAAACTCTATTTTGTGCCAAGGAGCGATGAAGTCTCTCAAAAACTTGCGTTTAGTGCGTTAGCGTGCGGGCTTGGGCATATGAATTCAAGTGTTGGGGGAGGATTTTGTAAAAAAGTAAAACCGACACATTTTGACTAAAAGTTCTGATATACTTTTAAAAATCAAAGCAGTTCTGTTTTGGAGGAGAGATGATTAAAGAAATTGTGAATTTAGGAAGAGTAGTAAATCCTTTGGCTTCTGTATTTACTATGAAGATTGATAGTTTAGATGTTGTGAGAGTTGATATTAATAAAAATTATGTAGCAGATATTTATATTGATAGTGTGGAAAGTAAGGAAGATTTTTTAAAAGCTGGGATTTTTAGGGAAAGACAGAGTAATAAAATTATTTTGTTTCCTGGCTCTTTTGTGATGGAGATTGAAAGAGATAATGTTAAAACTAAACTTGATTTCTTTGAAAATGGTTTGAAGTATGTTGAAAGTGAATTTTTGG
>JBDONT010000013.1:0-58059 GCA_039831155.1 Nautiliaceae bacterium
GGTATGTCTCCTGTATGTCCTTTTCTTTCTCATTTTTACCCCTTTTAGTTATTTATTCTATCATATCTTTGTCTGAATATTTAGGGGCATTATAGGGAAAAGAAAAAGCGAAAAAAGCCGTTTCTTTAATTGAAGAGATTGTAAGAAAAAGTGAATTTATCCAAAAAGAGGTTTCAAGAAGCTGATGTTTAGGAAAGTTTTAGACGGTGGGAGTAAATGGGTTATTAACAGGATAATAAAGGAGTTCGGTAAGATGTTGAAATTTGAAGTTGATAGTAAAAATAAAACTATTTACGCACTATTAGAGTTAAAAGGCGAAAACGAACCGGTAGAGATAAAAATATCCGGGTATGAAATAGTAAAAGAAAATGAAGAGTATTATTTTACAATGAGTGATATTTCCGTTTCGAAAGAGTGGATGGAGATTTTGGCAAAAGAGTATTTACACAAAAAAATAAAAGTGCCTTTGAAGTTAATTCCTTTTATTAAAGTGCTGTTATGAAGCTTTTGATAGCCGGTTTGGTTGTTGGAGGTTTGAGTTTACTTTGGCTTTTTACGTATAAGTTTACGTGTTTGAGTGTTTTTTTTATGTTTGTTATGATTGTTGTGATTTTAATAAACGAATTTAAGTTAAAGCTTACCCAAAGGAGATGTTTTGCAAACTGTTATATAAATCAAAACTCCTTTTGGTATACGTTTTTTCAAGGTAGGGTTTTTGCGTTTTTGTCTGCGTTTTTCAGTTCGGTTGTTTTTGGCGTAGCTTATGGCGTGTATTTGGTAAAAGGTGGCGTTTTTGATTATGTTTTTGTAGGAGTTAGTATTTTATTTTCATACGGGATTTATTTTCTTTTTAACAAAAACGGGATTTTATCAGAGAGTGTGAAGTTTATTATTTCCAAAAACTTCGCTTCTTTTTCGGCTGCTTTAATCGTAGCCTTTTTGATAGTGGTAATTGAATTTAACCAAACTCCACCGGCTTATTTGGATAACTCTTTGTCTCAAACGATAAAAAACGCCTCTTTAATTTACTCTTCTTGTAGTTATTTAAATGATTTTTTTGAGCTTTTAAGAGAAATTGAGGCACTTGAATGGTGGGGGATAATGAAGTTTAGTGCGAGTAACGTAAATTTTTACGTAAAGTTTATCGTATGGGCTTTGTTTTTGTTTGGTAACGTACTGGCTTTAATAGGAGTTAATAAGATGTTTTTAATAATTTATGAAGGAAAGCTTTTTAATGGAAAAAAATGATAAAAATAAAAAGTTTAACTGGAAAATCTTTTGGGTAACTATTGGAGTTTTGATAGGGGTTTATGTTGTTTTAATCGCTCTTGGGAATATGAATATGCTAAAACATCAAAAAAAGAGAGTCGTTTTAGAAGATGTTATAGCAAAAATCCAAAAAGAAAACCCACAGTTTGCAAATTTGATTAAAAACCTCGATAAAGAAGCTAAAAACGAAATAGCCAAATATATCTATTCTCAAGTAAACGAACTCTATAAGCCGGTTTATGAGCATTTGGACGCTTTTGTGGATTATCACTACTCTTTAAGGGGAGAATATTCGGAGATTATAGCCGCCGCTACTAATAATTTGGGGGATTTTATCTATACTCACATCTACAAACCGGCAAACTTTGATGAAAATTATAAAAAAATGATGGTAAATATAAACTCCAAAGTAAAAGAAATAGCCTCAAAAGAGTATGATAAATTAAAAGAGGGGCTTAAAAAATATAATTTAAACGAAGATGAATCGGACGCTTTATTGACTAAAATTCTTAATTATTCAAAAGAGGATATGATAAGAAGATACGAAAACTTTTCATATAATACCTTAAGAGGGCTTGGAATTGCAGGTGGAGTTAGCGGAGTTTTGCTTGCAAAGGTTTTGGCTAAAAAAATTATTCAAAAAATCGCTATTAAAACGGGAGCGAAAGTTGCCGTAAAAGGGGCTAGTGTCGCAGCCGGAGCGGCGGCAGGGGCTGAAAGTGGGCTTTTATGTGGTCCCGGGGCTGTGCTTTGTTCGCCTATAGGGGCTGTGATAGGTGGGTTTATAGGTTGGATTGCCAGTGATAAGATAGTTTTAGAGATAGACAAGGCGTTAAATTCCGAAAAATTTAAAAAAGATATTTACAATATGGTTACGAATCAGAAAAACCAGTTTGCAAAGACATTAATTTACGCTTATGCTAAAGGGGTTGATGAAGTAAATAAAGAGCTTCAAAAATCGTTTGAGGAGCTAAAAACAAAACCTATAAAAGAGATAATAACCCATTAGCTCTTTTTTTTGCTATAATCTTTGAAAAAAGAGGTTTTTATGCTGGTAGATTCTTACAATCGCGTGATAGATTACATAAGGGTTTCTGTTACAAGCAGGTGTAATTTCAGGTGTTTATACTGTATGCCCAATACCCCGTTTGAGTGGGAGCCTAAAGAGAATGTTTTAAGTTATGAAGAGATGTTTGAGTTTTTGCGTCTTGCAATTGACGAGGGGGTTAAAAAGATAAGAATTACCGGGGGTGAGCCTCTTTTGAGGAAGAATTTGGACGTTTTTATAAAGATGCTTTACGCTTATAAGCCTTCTCTTGATTTAGCACTTACTACAAACGGGTTTTATTTAAAAGACCAGGCTGTAAAGCTAAAAGAAGCCGGACTTAAGAGGGTTAATATTTCTCTTGACAGTTTAAAACCTCAAATCGCTAAAAAAATAGCTCAAAAAGATGTTTTGCAAAAGGTGCTTGAGGGGATAGACGAAGCCTTAAGGGTAGGTTTTGAAGTAAAGCTTAATATGGTTGTTATGAAAGATTTAAACGATGATGAGGTTTTGGATATTTTCGAATATGCCAAATCAAAAGGCGTTGTTGTAAGGTTTATTGAGTTTATGGAAAATGAAAGGGCGTATCCCGGAATAAAAAGAGTTGACAGTAAAGAGATTTTACAAAAGATATCTTCTAAGTACTCTTTTAAAGAGTTACCAAAAGATAACAGTGCAAGCAGGTATTTTAAAACGAAAGAGGGGTATAAGTTCGGAATTATAGAACCTCACAACGAAGATTTTTGTAAAAGCTGCAATAGAATTCGTTTAACGGCCGAAGGGTATTTGATACCGTGTTTATTTTTTATTGAAAGTTATAATATAAAAGAAGCCTTAAGAAAAGGGGATATAAAAAAGGCTGCCGAAATTTTAAAAGAAGTTGTAAAAAACAAGCCCGAAAAAAACGACTGGCAGGAAGAGAAAAGCTCCGATAGGGCATTTTGGGAGACCGGAGGATGATAGAAATAAGAGAAGCTGCAAAAGCCATAAAAACGGCAAAATATCTTTTAATAACGGCCGGTGCCGGAATGGGGGTAGATAGTGGGCTTCCGGATTTTAGAGGGGATGAGGGGTTTTGGAAGGCTTATCCTATCGCTAAGAAACTAGGACTTAACTTTCAAGCACTGGCAAATCCCAGATGGTTTGATATAAACCCTCATCTTGCATGGGCGTTTTACGGGCATAGACTTAATTTGTATAGAAATACAACTCCTCACGAGGGGTTTAATATTTTGCTTAATCTGCCTCATAACAAATTCGTATTTACCTCAAATGTCGACGGGCAGTTTCAAAAAGCCGGATTTAGTGAACTTAAGATAGTCGAAATTCACGGAAGTATTCATTATTTGCAGTGTAGTGAGCCTTGTTGTGATAGTATTTGGGAGAATAAAGAAATTATAGAAGTCGATATGAAAAAATTCGAAGCTAAAAACTATTCGTTGTGTAAGTATTGCAAAAAGATAGCAAGACCTAATATTTTGATGTTTAGTGATTTTAGGTTTGTGGATAAGAGGGTGGATTTGCAGCTTGCCAGGTTTAATTACTGGCTATCTCAAATAGACGATGAGATGGTAATAATCGAAATAGGTGCCGGAAAGGCTGTACCTACAGTTAGAAGATTAAGTGAAAAGATAAGAGGGGATTTTAGTGCTAAGTTAATTAGAATTAATCCTAGAGAATCGGAGGGGGCTGATATTGAAATAAAAAAAGGTGCCCTTGAGGCTTTAAGAGAAATTAAAAAATATCTATAAAGGAAAAAAATGAAAAAATTATTGCTGGTAATACTTAGCGTGTTTGCTTTTGGGAAATTTGAAACAGGGAAAAGTTATAGTTGTGAGATAGTCGCTTTTAGCAGTGGTAATCAGTTAATTAAGGCTTCAAATTTAAAGCCCCAAACTTTAACGAGTATTTTAAAAGATTTGGTAAACGTTAAAATTAAAAAAGATCAAAAAAAGTATGAAGTTGAGAGCGGGAAATATAAAGATGTGTTTTATTATGTAGGAGAGAAGAAGTGGGCTAAAAATTATATGACAAAAACAAAAGACGCTATTTTAATGGTGGATAAAAACGACTCTTCTTCTCAAATAGGACTCTTTTTTAAAGCTAAAAATAATAAAGTAATTTCGCTTTTTTATAAGTGCAAATGATTGTTTTTGTGTATGGAAGTTTAAAAAGAGATAAAAATTTGCACTCTTTTTTAAAAAACGCCCGGTTTTTAAGAGAGGCTTACACAAAAGATAAATATCCTTTGATTCTTAGTCGTTATGGGTGGTATCCTTATATGTTGGCTAAAAATTCTAAAGGAAAACTTATAAAAGGCGAACTTTATGAGATTAATTATAATACTTTAAAAAATCTTGATAGGTTAGAGGAAGTCCCTTTTTATTATAAACGGATAAAAATCAGAGTAAAAGCCAAAAAAACAATGGTCGTTTGGAGCTATATTTACGCTAAAAAGAAAAAATTTTTAAAAAGAGAGCTTTTAATTGAGTTTTAGTTTAGATTCGGTTTATAAATGTTTTGTATTTTTAGCAAAAAGGCTGATATGAAAAGGAAAATTTTAGTAGTTGAAGACGATATCTCTTTGAATGAGACGATTAAAGAGTTTTTAGAATTTAGTGGATTTGAAGTAAAGAGTGTTTATGACGGTGAAGAGGCTTTAAAAGAAGCGTATGAGAGTAGTTACGATTTAATAGTCCTTGATGTAAAACTCCCAAAACTCAACGGTTTTGAAGTGGCAAAAGAGATTCGTAAATTTTCGACTATTCCTATTGTGTTTTTGACTTCTTTAGACAGTGAAAAGGATGTTGAAAAAGGCTTTTTAAGTGGAGGGGACGACTATATTAGAAAACCTTTTTCCTTAAAAGAGTTGAAATTTAGAATAGACGCTATTTTTAAAAGACTTTACGGCAATAGAGAGGTTGTAGATTTGGGAGACGGGTTTTTATTTGATGTCGTTAATTTGGAGCTTTTAAAAGACTCCAAAGAAGTTCATTTAAAAACAAAGGTCGCAAAACTTTTAAAGCTATTTTTAGAGCATAAAAACGAAGTTTTGAGTAAAGATAGGATTTTAAACGAAATATACGATTATGACGAAACCCCTAACGAAGCTTCTTTAAGAACCTTTGTTAAAACTTTGAGAAATATTTTAGGAAACGATAAAATCCAAACGATAAAAGATGTAGGATATAAATTTGTCGGCTGAAAAAAGAGCACTCAAAAGGTTTTTGTTTATTTATATATTCTCCACTCTTTTGGTAGTGGGAGTTGGAGAGTGGTTTTATTATAAGCTTGCTTTAAATAACATAGAATCTCAAGAGCATACTCTTTTAAAAAACGAGCTTAAGATGTTTTTGGAGAGAAATCCTTTTTTAACAAGAGCTATTAGGTTTGGAAATTTCGATATTCCTAAGGGTTTGAATTTAATTATCTATCTTAATAATGAAAAGATTTTTTCAAATACGAAGCTTCAGGATATAAAAGAAGTTTATATCGAAAAAAAAAGATGGAGAGAGATAAAAATTATCGCTACAAAAAAATTTCCTTACGAAAAATTAAAAAACATCTTTTTTTCTTTGATGATTTTTAATCTTTTTTTGTTGGTTTTTCTTTTTGGAGTTGCTTATTTTTTAGGAAAGCTCTTTTTAAAGCCTATGAAAGAGAGCATCGAAAATTTGGAAAACTTTATAAGAGACTCTACGCATGAGATGAACACTCCCATTAGTATTATTAATTCAAATATAGAAATGCTTGAGATGAAAGGAGTTGAGTTTAAGGAGTTTGAGAGGATAAAGTTTGCAACCAAAAGGCTTGATAAGATATTTCAGGATTTGAAGTTTTTGAGGTTAAATTTTGCTAAGAATATAGAAGATGTGAATTTAAAGCCTTTAATAAAAGAGAGATTAAAAGTTTTTGAAACTATTATGGAAAAAAAGAGATTGCGTTTGGATGTTGAGACGGATGATTTTGTGGTTAAAATAAATAAAGAAGAGGCTTTAAGGATTGTAGATAATCTTCTCTCAAACGCTTTTAAATACGCTCCAAACGACTCTAAAATAGAGGTTTATTTAAAAAACGGATGTTTTAGAGTGGTTAATGAGGGGGTTATTAAAAACATAAATAAACTCACTCAAAAATTTTACAGAGAAGACACCTCCGAAGGAGGGTTCGGGCTTGGGCTTTATATAGTGAGTGAGATTTGTAAAAAATACGGATTTGAGTTTCAAATAAAAAATCAAAATAATCGGGTAATTATTCAAATTTGTTTTTGAGTTTATATTCAGTTTATTTTCAAGGTGTATTATTTTAAAAATTAAAAGTTTGGAGGTAAACAATGAAAAAAACAGTTCTTTTATCTATGGTTGCAGCAGCTCTTTTTGGATTTAATTCTTTAAATAACTCTTCACATTCAAATTATCAAACCACTTCACCTAATTTAAAAGGGAAAGTTATAAAAGCCTATATTCAACCGGGATACGGTCCTAGAGGATATAACTGGTTGTTTATGGATGTAAAAAGCGATAACGGAAACGTTTATAAAGTTGGTATAGCTCCTACGTTTGTTTATTCGAATTTACCGATAAATGAAGGCGATGAAGTTGAAGTAAGTGGAGTTACTCCTCCGACTTGGCCTAGTGATTCTATAAGAGCGTGGGATATTTATGACGTAACTCAACACAAAGATTATCCTATTAGAGGTATGGCTAGAGGATATAGATGGGGTTGGAGGTAGTGATGAAAGAGAATTATAAAATAATTTTATTTATTTTTCTTCTTTTTCTTTTATTGCCTTTTTTCAGATTTTTAATGTTTAAGCTTTTCGGATTTTTGGGACCGGGAGCTTTTGGATTCGGATGTTGTGGATGCAGAAGATTTTTTTAAAGGGATAAAATGAAAAAGTTTTTATTATTGCTGGTTTTAATTATAATTTTGGAAGGTTGTGGGTGTAGATGCGGAAGATGTTTTTAATGAGTAAAAAATGAAAAGAAAACGGAATTGATATTGATTCGGTAGTGACAAAAATTGAATCAAAAAGGAATTAAAGCTTTAAAAAATAAAATTTTAAGGCAAGTAGCGGATAATAACGAATTAAAACCAAGGAAAATTGTGAAAATTTTAAAATAGTTTAACTTTAGTTTAACCGGCTCTTTTATAATAAAAGAAAATTGCTTCCTCTTAAATTGCTCTTTTGAATTCAGGGTAACTCTCAATTCCACATTCGCTGACATCCAGTCCTTCGATTTCATTTTCTTCATCAATTCTAAACGGAGTTATTTTGTTAATTACCCAAATTACTATAAATGAAGCTACAAAAGCAAAAACTCCTACAACTATAATCCCTTTGATTTGAGCCGTTAAGCTTACATCTTTACCCCAAATTCCGGTAGCGATAGTCCCCCAAATTCCGTTTACCAAGTGAACTGAAAGGGCACCTACCGGGTCGTCTATTTTTAGTTTATCAAAAAATGGAACTGCAAAAAACACTAAAGCTCCACCAACTGCACCTATAATTAAAGCGGCATAAGGACTAACCACATCGGCACCGGCTGTAATTGCTACAAGTCCGCCTAATGCTCCGTTTAAAATCATTGTAATATCGAATTTTTTATATCTTAAATATCCTAAAATCATCACTACAAGCCCACCTATAAGACCGGCGTTGTTTGTGTTCATTACAACAAAAGCTACACTATTTGCAACTTCTTTAGTTGAAATACTTCCTACACTTCCTCCGTTAAATCCAAACCATCCAATCCATAGTAAAAATGCTCCAAGCACTACAAGAGGAATATTGCTAGCAGGAATTACTCTTACTTTTCCGTTTTTTGTATATTTTCCTTTTCTTGCTCCAATTAATAAAATAGCCGCAAGTAAAGCCCATCCTCCTGTTGAGTGAATTACTGTGCTTCCTGCTAAATCGTGCATATTTGAAATATCAAGAAAAGTTTCTTTTAAGATATTTGCACCCCAAGTCCAATTTACTATAAGAGGATAAATCAGACCTGCCATAAATATCGTAAATATTGCAATTGGAATAACTTTTGTTCTTTCACTAATTCCACTAGTCATAATATTTACAGTTTTTCCTACAAATGCCATTTGAAATAAAAATGCGGCATATATACTCATATTTTTACTACTCCATTCTCCAAAAGCCAAAGTATAGCCCCAAAAGAAAAATAATAAACTTGCTACTATATAAATCATTGTATTAATTGTTAAAACGGTTGTAACATTTTTAGTCCTTACAAGCCCGGCTTCAAGCATTGCAAAACCGGGAACCATAAAAATAATTAAAGTAAACGCAAAAAGTGCAAAAAAGGTATCAACAACCCAAGTCATTACAACTCCTTTTAAATAGCTTCTTCGTTTTCTTCACCGGTTCTGATTCTTATAACTTTCTCAACCGGCATTACGAAAATTTTCCCATCACCGATTTTTCCGGTTTTGGCAGCTTCGCTTATAGTTTCTATAACTTTATCCACAATCTCTTCGGATACCACAAGTTCAAGTTTAACTTTTGGTAAAAAGTCAACTATATATTCGGCACCTCTATACAGTTCGGCGTGTCCTTGCTGACGTCCGTGTCCTTTAACTTCGCTTACCGTCATTCCGGTAATTCCCATATCAAGCAGAGCTTCTTTTACGTCGTCTAATTTGAAAGGTTTGATAATCGCTTCGATTTTTTTCATTTTTTCTCCTTTGGAAGTAATTTGTGGAATTATATTAAACGATAAAAGAAGAGGAAGGAAAAAAGTGATTAAATTTTAAGCAGTTATTTTAAAGAGATTTTTTGGATTAATTCTTTTGCTTTTGTTAATGCGTTTTTGGAAGACGAATCACTTACTAATAAAACTCCCATTCTACGCCCAGGATGTGCTACGGGTTTTCCAAATATCACAAATCTTGAGTTTTCCCCAAACACTAAAGGGTCTACTTCGAAAGTAGGAGCGATTGAGTCTTTGTCGGCTTTAAATGCGGCACTGGCACCCGGAGTTATAAACTGAAATTTAAGAGGCAGGTTAAGTACCGCTCTTATATGAAGGGCAAATTCGCTTTGAGATTGTGTTATAAGCGTTACAAGCCCCGTATCGTGAGGGCGAGGAGAAACTTCACTAAAATATACCTCATCCCCTTTTACAAACAGTTCAACTCCAAAAATTCCTCTACCACCAAGCCCTTCTACTATTTTTTTGGCGATTTCTTTTGATTTTTGTAAAGCAACTTCGCTCATTTCCATTTCTTGCCATGAGAATATATAATCTCCTCCGCTTTGGATATGTCCGATTGGAGGACAAAATACTGTTTCTCTGTTGTTTTTTGCGGTAAGGAGTGTGATTTCGTAATCAAAATCGATAAATTCTTCAACTATCAACTCATCGGCACTTCCTCTTGCGTCCTCTTTTGCGAATTCCCAAGCGTTAATTACTTCTTCGGGGCTTTTTACGATACTTTGTCCGTGTCCAGATGAAGACATAATAGGTTTGACTACTACCGGGTATTCTAATTCGTCGCAGGCTTCTTTTAACTCTTCGTAAGTTGAGACGAATTTATATTTTGATGTTTTAAGTCCAAGTGTTTCAGCTGCAAAAACGCGAATATTTTTTCTATTCATTGTTTTGTTTACGGCCTCTGCGTTTGGAATTACATAAAACCCTTCTTTTTCGGCTTCAAAAAGAGCGTCTATGTTTATTGCTTCAATTTCCGGTAAAATAAAAGAAGGTTTTTCGCGTCTTATAACTTCAAGCACTTCGTTTTTGTTTTTCATATCGATTACGTAACTCTTTTGTGCCACAAGCATCGCAGGTGCGTTTGGGTATCTGTCTACTGCGATAACTTCACATCCTAGGCGATTTGCTTCAATTGCAACTTCTTTACCTAATTCTCCGCTTCCAAGCAGCATTATTTTAACTGAATTTGATTTTAATGGTGTTGTTAGAATCATTTTCTTCTCCTTAATTTTTTAAATACATTATCAAAATCTATCTCCACTTCGCAATTTAAATTATCATTTAATTTTAAAGTCTCTTTTGAAAAGTCTCCTATTTTTCTGAATTCGGAATTTTCGTTTTTGTATATTTTTGCGATAAGTCTATCAGGGTAGGCTAATATATAATATTTCACATTTTCTTTTTCGTAAATTTCGAATTTTATCTTTTCGTCTCTCTTGGCACTGCTTTTACTTACAACTTCTACCACAATCTCCGGTGCTTTTGTAATAAAGTCTCCATCTTCATTGCAAACAACGCTTACATCGGGTTTAAGGATAGTATCTTCATATACGATGTAGTCTTCTTCTACTAAAACTTCACACTCTTCACAGTCTTTTAAAGTCTTATTTAGTTCATAAGCAAACATTCCAAGTAGATTTTGATGTGTTCTTAGGGGAGACGGAGCCATAGCTATGGGTTGTCCGTATATTAGCTCCCAGTCTCCTTCCCAGTGTTTGTAATCGTCGTAGGTGTAGTATTCGATTAAGCACATTTTCTACCTTTTTTGATATATGTCAATAAATTTTTATACTTATATTGGTATTATACCAAACAAAAACGGCTAATAAAGGTTGGTTATGAGACTTAACGAATTAAAAATAGGCGAGAGTGGGGTTGTAAAAAAAGTTTATGCCAAAGAACCTTTAAAGAGTCGTCTTTTTGCGTTCGGTATAGCAAAGGGACAGAGAGTAAAGGTTTTAAAACACACTTTGGCAAAAAACACTTATGAAATAGAAATAGGAAATACCAAAGTGGCTTTAAGAGAAGAAGAAGCGGCAGAAATTGAAGTTGAAAAATAAGGAAATTAGATGAGAGAAATTGTAGTAGCACTTGTAGGACAACCAAATGTCGGAAAGAGTCATTTAATTAATTCTATCTCCGGGGCTCAACTTCACGTTGGTAATTTTAGCGGTGTGACTGTTGAGAAAAAGGAAGTCGTATTCGAAAGAGACGGTTATAAGATTAAGTTTATAGATTTACCGGGTACTTACTCTTTGCATACTTATACCCCGGAAGAGGAGGTTACTAAAAAATTTTTATTTGAAGAGAAGTATGATTTAATATTAAACGTTCTTGATTCGAATCAGCTTGAGAAAAACTTAACTCTAACCTGGCAGCTTAGCGATTTGCAAAAGCCTATGGTTGTGGCTTTTAATATGTATGACGAATTTGCAAGAGAGGGTGGAGAGATTGATACCGATAAGTTCGCAAAACTTACAAATATATTAGCTCAAAACGTATCGGCAAAAGAAAAATTCGGACTTGAAGAGCTTTTTAAAAAGGTTATAAAAACTTTTGAGGATAAAAACATCCCAAACGTTTATTATAGCGAGATAGTGGAAGAGGAGATTGATTCTCTTCAAAGAAAAATCAAAAACTGCAAATTTTCAAAAAGATTTGTGGTTATCAGACTCTTAGAAGATGATGAGTATATGTATAGGTTTGTTCACGAAAAACCTTGGTTTGTGGATATTATGTCTTCTCTTAACTCTTCAAAAGAGAGATTAAGAATAGAATACGACGAAGAAGATACGAAGACTATTTTATTTGAAGAGCGTTTGGCTTTGGCTAAAGGAATAGTAACTCAAGTCGCTAAAAAAGCGAAAAAAGAGACCGTTACGGAAAAAGTTGACAAAATTTTAATACATCCGATTTTAGGGCTTCCTCTGTTTTTATTTATTATGTGGGCTATATTTCAGGCGACTTTTAGTCTGGGTGCCATTCCTATGGAGTATATCGATAAGGCTTTTAGTGCTTTTGGAGAGATACTCTCTAACGCTTTGCCAAAAGGGCTTATAAATGATGCTATAGTAAAAGGGGTTATTCCGGCGGTGGGTGCCGTTGTTATGTTTTTGCCGAATATTTTAATTCTGTTTTTAGGGATAAATCTACTTGAACAGACCGGTTATATGGCAAGGGCCGCTTATATTATGGATGGGGTTTTAAAGCGTTTCGGACTTCAGGGAAGGGCCTTTATACCTCTTGTGAGCGGGTTTGGATGTAGTGTACCGGCGTATATGGCTGCCAGAACTCTTAAAAACCCAAAAGACAGACTCATAACTATGCTTGTAATAGGATTTATGAGTTGTGGAGCCAGACTACCTATTTACGTGCTTTTAGTGAGTGCCTTTTTTCCGAAGGATATTCAAGGAAACGTTTTGTTTGCTATTTATATAGGCGGGGCTATAACGGGACTTGTTGTGGCTAAGATTTTAAGAAACGTACTTTTTAAAGGAGAGCCGGAACCATTTGTTATGGAATTGCCTAAGTATAGGTTTCCTAAATTAAAAGCGATAATTTTTGATTTATGGCTTAAGAGTAAACTTTATTTGAAAAAAGCCGGGACTTTTATTGCCGCCGCTAGTTTGGTTGTTTGGTTTTTAAGTTCTTTTCCAAGGGAAAGTATCGTAAAAAAATATGAGGCTTTAATTGAAAAAGAACCCTCAAAAAAAAGTGAGTTTGTTTTAAAAATGAATAAGGAGATACTTGAAAATTCGTATCTTGCAAAAATAGGTAAGGCTATTGAGCCAGTTTTTAAACCTCTGGGGCTTGGTTGGAGAGAGGATGTCTCCCTTATGGCCGGACTGGCTGCAAAAGAGGTTATAGTATCGACTCTTAGCGTCTTATACGGAAGCGATAATAAAAGCTCAAAAGAGGTTGCAGCCACTATAAAGTCTCATATGAATGTTAAAGTGGCTATTGTGATGATTATAGTTATTATGTTTTATTCTCCTTGTCTTGCGGCGATGGGGACGTTTTGGGCTGAAGTGCCACAATGGCAGTGGAGGATTTTTTATACGGTTTATCCTAATATTTTTGCTTATGTGGCAGCTTTAGTTGCAGTGGTTATTATGAAAATTTTTAGTCCTTAATTTAGGGCTTTTTTCTTTTTTCCTTAAACTTTACTTTTAATAAAAAAGGTTTATTATGGTAGCTTTAAGGAATAAATGCTATTATTCGCAAACTACAAATACTACTTTTAACTTCAAAGGAGAATAATGTATCCAGGTATTACGGTGATTAAAAGAAACGGAAGACGAGAACCTCTTGATATTTCTAAAATCAGAAAATATACAAAGGCTGCTTGTGAGGGGCTTAAGGGGGTTGATTATACGGAACTTGAACTTGATGCCAAACTTCAGTTTCGTGACGGAATTACTACGGCTGAAATTCAAGAGACGTTAATTAAAACGGCAGTTGATAAAATTGATGTCGATAGACCTAATTGGAACTTTGTGGCAGCAAGACTTTTTTTATATGATTTATATCATAGGGTAACCGGATTTACGGGATATAATCATTTAAGAGAATATTTTGAAAGAGGGGAAAAAGAGGGGAGAATTTTACTTGGGCTTAAAGAAAAATATGATTTGGATGATTTAAACGATTATATAAAAACCGATAGGGATTTGCAGTTTACTTATCTTGGGATAAAAACGCTTTATGACAGATATATTATAAAAGACAGACGAGGAAACCCTATTGAGCTTCCACAGCAGCTTTTTATGGGTGTTGCTATGTTTTTGGCTCAAAACGAGATAAATCCTAATAGCATTCCTAACGCCGATAAAGATAAAGTTAATTTAAACGACCCGAAATCCATTAGAGGGTATTGGGCTAAGAAGTTTTATGACGTTATTTCCAAATTCGAGGTAATGGTAGCAACTCCTACTCTTAGCAACGCAAGAACGACGCGTCACCAATTAAGCAGTTGTTATGTCGGAAGTATGAACGATAACATTGAGGGGATTTTTGATGATTATAAAGAAATGGCTTTACTTAGTAAATTCGGTGGAGGAATCGGATGGGATTTTAGTAAGATAAGAGCCCTTGGGAGCTTTATAGACAATCATAAAAACGCAGCCGGTGGGGTTGTGCCTTGGCTTAAAATTACAAACGATATCGCAATTGCAGTAGACCAGCTGGGAACTAGAAAAGGTGCGATTGCCGTTTATCTTGAGCCGTGGCATATGGATATTTTGGACTTTTTGGATTTGAAGAAAAACTCCGGAGAAGAGAGACGCAGGGCTCACGATTTGTTTCCGGCTTTATGGATTAGCGATTTATTTATGAAAAGAGTTCAAAACGATGAGCTTTGGACGCTTTTTGACCCTTACGAAGTATCGGATTTAACAGACCTTTACGGTGAAGAGTTTGAAAAAAGGTATATAGAATACGAAAACGACCCAAATATCACAAAAGAAAAAATTAAAGCGAAAGATTTATGGAAAAAAATTTTAAGAGAGTATTATGAAACTGGAAATCCTTTTCTTTGTTTTAAAGATAATGCAAACAGAAGAAATCAAAACGACCACGCCGGAATTATTAGAAGCTCAAACCTTTGTACCGAAATTTTTCAAAACACAGAACCGAATCATTATAAAGTAAAAGTCGTTTATGAAGATGAGAGCTTTGATTTGTTTGAAGAGGAAGAGGATGTTGAGGTAACTCAAGGTGAAGTGAAAATAGTTAAAAAAGCGAAAAAAATAACTTCTATTGACGAAATTAACGGTAAAAGAGTTTATATCGTGGAAAAAGTGTCGGTGGAGGGGAAAACTGCCGTTTGTAACCTTGCTAGTGTGAATTTATCTAAAGTAAATACACCGGAAAAAATTGAAGAAGTTGTTCCGATTGCCATTAGAATGCTTGATAACGTAATTGATTTGAACTACTATCCGGTTAGAAAAACAAAAGATACGAACCTTAAAAACAGAGCCATAGGTCTTGGTGCTATGGGTGAGGCTCAAATGCTTGCCGAAAAGCAGATTCACTGGGGAAGTGACGAGCATTTAAGAGTGATTGACGAAATTTTTGAGGGGATTAGTTACTGGGCTATAAAAACAAGTGCTTCTTTGGCTCAAGAAAAGGGAATTTATCCGGAATTTAATGGTAGCAGATGGTCTAGGGGAATTCTTCCTATAGACAGTGCGAATGAAGAGGCTAAAAAGCTGGTAAACAGGGATTTATTCAGTGCTACTGCTTATGATTGGGAAGGGGTAAGAGAAGAGGTTAAAAAAGGAATGAGAAACGGATATTTAATGGCTATAGCTCCTACTAGTTCCATTTCTATTCTTACAGGAACCACTCAAACGATAGAGCCGGTTTATAAAAGAAAATGGTTTGAAGAGAATTTAAGTGGATTAATTCCAGTGGTAGTGCCTAATCTTAGTGCCGAGACGTGGATGTTTTATACTCCGGCGTATGAACTTGACCAAAGAATACTTGTAAAAGCGGCGGCAATTCGTCAAAAATGGATAGACCAGGGACAAAGTCTTAATATCTTTATTACAACCGATAAAGCAAGTGGAAAATATTTAAATGAAATTTATATGCTTGGATGGAAACTAGGACTTAAATCGTTTTATTATTTAAGAAGTCAGTCTCCGGAAATTAAAGAAGAGGTAATGGATAGAAGCGTTGAGTGTTTCGGGTGTCAGTAGGAGATAAAGTGAGTAAGATAGTAGCTATATTTGTTTGTATTATTATAGGAATTCTCTCCCTTTTTGTTGGATTTTTAGTAATAAATGAGCTATCATTTGAAGTTTTAGAGAAATTGAAAATTTTATCTTATATATTAATCTCTTTTTCTGTGATGATTGCAATTTTGCAATATAGAGAGAACCTAAAACAAAATGAAAACATATCTAAATGGAACAAAAAACAGATTACTATTACACAATTACATAATTTAAGACAATCTCTAAACGAAATTACAAAAGAATTAAATAATTATCTAAATACCAGAAGAAAAGAGCCTTATAGTGTAAGAGAAATTCACTCTTTATTCGGTATTATTATTGATTGGAGTAAATTGAGCGATTCGGAAAAGGAAAAGTTGGAAAATTTTTTCGGAAGTTATATACAAAAAGAAGATGATATTCCCAATGCCGGAAGTGTAAGAGAAAATTTTAGATTTGTTTTTTACAAAGAGGATATTCCGCAAAATGTTGAAGAAATTATTGATAAAGTTAGATTAACCAATAAAAGATTGGAAGAAGAAAAATTAAATGACTTATATTATCATCAAGAATGGAAAAATTATGACGGGAAGTTTTTAAACAAGTCTTTACATAGCTTTTTAAGTGAATATGAGTATTTATCTACCGGTGTTAATAATAATATTTTTGAAATAAAAATTGTAGACGATTTAATGGGAAGTCCCGTTATAAGAGCTTATGAAACTTTTAGTTTGTATATTTCTCATTTAAGAGAATATCATCAATTAAAAACGTTGTATACTCAATTTCAAAAACTTTATGAAACTATAAAAAGAGAAAGAGGTTAAAAAGGAGGCCAATCTTGAAAAATTTTACACATCATAACTCCTTTTTGAATATAATATAAAAAATCAGATATTTTGTCAAGGAGAGAAAATGCAAATAAAAAAACTGTTTAACTATAACTGCCCTATTCATAAAGGTAGTACGACTTCAATTATTAACGGATGTACGGAGGGTATAATTAACTTAAATAACCTTTCTTATCCGTGGGCTTATAATTTGTGGGATATAATGCTTGCAAACACTTGGTTCCCAAGAGAAGTGGATTTAACGGAAGACGCAAGACAATATAGACAACTGCTTCCAGCAGAAAAAAGAATGTACGATAAGGCTTTAAGTCAGCTTATTTTTATGGATAGTATTCAAACGAATAATACTCCAGACCACGTTAATCCTTGGATTACGGCACCGGAAGTTAATATGTGTTTGGTTCGTCAAGCTTTTGAAGAAGCACTTCACTCTCAAAGTTATGCCGTAATGGTTGATAGTATTTCTCTAAATACCGAAGAGATTTATGAGATGTGGAGGGCTGATGAGAATTTAAGAAAGAAAAACGAATTTATCGGAAACGTTTATGAAGAGTGGGGGATTAAGGCTTTAAACGGGGATGATGAGGCTAAAATTTATATGATTGTCGCAAACCAGGCGTTAGAGGGGATTTATTTTTATAACGGATTTGCAGCGTTTTATGTGCTGGCAAGAGCCGGAAAAATGATTGGGTCGGCTCAAATGATTAGGTTTATTCAAAGGGACGAGGTTACTCATACTTTACTTTTTGCCAATATTTTTAAAGAGATAAAAAAAGAGTATCCGGATTTGTTTACTCCAAATGTTATTAAAAATATAAAAGAAATGCTTTATGCGGCATATGAGCTTGAGAGAGACTGGGGGTATTATATAACAAACGATGAAATCCTTGGAATGAGTAAAGAACTTATCGACAGATTTACAAAATATCTTGCAAATAGGCGTGTAAATGCTATGGGGCTTGAGCTTTTATTTCCTGAAGTCGGGCTTAAAAATCCTATTACGTGGTTTGATAGTTTCAGTTCTTTTAACGAACAAAAAACAAACTTTTTTGAAGGTAACGTCGTAAATTACTCTAAAGGGAGTTTAAATCTTGATGATTTTTAGGCAAAAAGAAATTAATGTAAAAGCTCCTAAAAGGGGTTTTTTTATTATTACTGACAAAGTTTTAAGTGCAGTTGAGATAGATGATATTAAAGTCGGGATGATGAATCTTTTTTTAAAACACACTTCAGCATCTCTTACAATAAACGAAAACGCTTCACCCGATGTTAGGGTTGATATGGAAGAGATTTCAAGTTCTCTTGTACCTGACGGATATAATTACGTTCATTCACTTGAAGGTTCTGATGATATGCCGGCACACTTTAAATCTTCGATTTTTGGGGTAAGTCTTAATATCCCTATAACAAACGGGCGTTTGAATCTAGGTACGTGGCAAGGGATTTATTTAAACGAACACAGAGATTATCCAAGTAGCAGAAAAATTATAATTACAGTATGGGGAGTTTAGTATGGAAATAATTGATTTTAATAAAATTGAGAGTAAAGAGCGTTATTTTTTAATGGCCGGAAATATTATTCCTAGACCGGTTGCGTGGATTGTAACTGAAAATAACGGAATTATAAACGTGGCTCCTTTTAGTTATTTTACGGGAGTATCAAGTAAGCCACCACTTCTTATGGTAAGTATCGGAAGAAAAAAACCAACCCTTGATGAGCCTAAAGACACGTATAAAAACTTGCGTGAAACAAAAAAAGCAAGTGTTTGTTTGGTGCCACTTGATATGTATGAAAAAATGGATAAAACGGGAGAAGTTTTGCCCTCAAATTTAAGTGAAGCCGAAAAATTCGGTATTGAGCTTGAGAGGGTTGATGAGAATTTTCCTCCGATTATCAAAGGATGTAAAAGAGCCTTTTTAACAACGCTTTATGGGACGTTTGAAAATGACGAGATGGCTACAATTCCTTTTTTTCTGGAGATTACAAAAATGATAATGGATGGTGAGTTTGAGCCCGTTGCAAGAGTTGGAAAAGGGTATGCGAGGCTATGCGAGATATAAAAATGAATGCAAATAAAAATGCAAATAAAATAGTATGTGTCGGAAGAAATTACGTAGAACATATAAAAGAACTAAACAACGAAATACCAAATGAGCCCGTTTATTTTATGAAGCTTTTTTCAAGTATCGGTAAAGATATTGTTTTACCGGGATATTCTCCTATGCATTATGAAGGGGAGATTTGTTTTTTGATAGGAGAAGAGCTTAAAGTAGGATTCGGGTTTGATTTTACTTTAAGAGAAGTTCAAAGTGAGCTTAAAAAAAGGGGACTTCCCTGGGAGAGGGCGAAGGCTTTTAAAAATTCTGCCGTATTTAGCGATTTTGTGGAGTTTGATGATATAAATTCACTTGGAGTTGAAGTTTATAAAAACGGTAAGCTTGTTCAAAAAGGTGATGTTAGTTTGATGATGTATAAGCCAGAGTGGCTTTTTAGTGATATTGATAAGATTTTTGGACTAGATTTTGGTGATATTGTAATGACGGGAACTCCTAAAGGTGTCGGTGTTGTAGAAAGTGGAGATGAGTTTGAAGGAAGGATTTTGGAAGGTAAAAAAATACTTGTCAGTAAAAAATGGATAGCAAAGTGATACCGATTAGTGAAATTTTTTATTCAATTCAAGGAGAAGGAAAGTTTGTCGGGCGTCCTAGTATTTTTGTAAGGGTTGGCGGGTGTAATTTAAAATGCCCCGGATTTGGTAAAAACGGATGTGATAGTTACTATGCAGTAGACAAAGCTTATAAAAATGAGTGGAAATTGATGACAATAAGTGAAATAAAAAAAGTAATAGAGGATTATCCTAAAAAAGTGCACTTGGTTTTAACCGGGGGAGAACCTATGCTTTATTATAAAGAGCTTTATCCTTTGATTGAGTGGTTTAGTGGAGAGATTACGATTGAAACGAATACGACGATTGAAGTTGACTTTGACAAATATCCGCAATATAAAGATGTAACTTTCGCTATGAGTGTAAAGCTTAGTAATTCGGGTGAAGAGTATAAAAAAAGAGTAAAAAAAGAGGTAATAAAATCATACGCCCTAAATGCGAAGAAAAGTTTTTTTAAGTTTGTAGTTGATAGGGATTTAAAAGAAGAGATTGAGGATATTGTGGGTAATTTAAAAAACGAAATTTATTGTATGCCGCTGGGTAGCGATAAAGAAGAGCTTGAAGTTAATGCTCCGTTTGTATTTGAATTTTGTTTAAAAAACGGGTATTGTTATAGTGATAGGATTCATATTAGGCTTTTTGGAAAGAAAAAAGGAGTTTAATGATAATAAGAAAACTTTATAAATTTGAAAACGCCCATATTGTACGGGATTGTACAAGCAGGCGTTGCAGTCGTTCAATTCACGGGCACAGTTATAAAGTTGAAGTAAAGCTTAGGAGCAATTTTTTGGATAACGCCCAGATGGTGTATGATTTTGGGCTTATGAAGCTCAGTATTAAAGAACTTATCGATAGTTTTGACCATGCCATTACTTTGTGGAGTAAAGATAATCCGGAATATAAAGAATTTGCCAAAAAATTTAGTGAAAGATGGATAGAGCTTCCAATAAATCCAAGTGCAGAGCAGTTTAGCAGGGTCTTTTTTGTAATGATTGACAGGGTGCTTGAGTGTATGGAGTTTAGGAATGGAGAAAAGGAAGTTAAACTTTATTCAATTGTAGTGCACGAAACGGATACCGGGTATGCCGAGTGTTTTAGAGAGGATGCTTATAATAAAAATATGGGTGAGATAAGGCTTGAAGATATTATTTTTAGTGACAGAATAAAAGAAGAATGGAGTGATAAGAGGCTTTTTGAAAAGCTTATAAAAAGAGAAAACATTGTTCCTCCTAATGAAATATGAGTGTTTCTCTGATATTAACCTTGACAATATCTCACTAAAAGTTTATAATTATAAAAAACTAAAGGAGATAAAGTTATGATAACTGAATTAAGAGAAACACAACTTTTAAACACACTTGTGTTTGAAACATTAGGAGAGCCTTCAAGAGAAAGAGAATTTAAGATAAAATCTCTAAAAAAATGGGGATTTGATTTGGTATTTGGTAAAAAAGACGGAGTTGAGACTTTTTGGGGAGTGGAAGAAGGAAGCAAAAAAGCAGGGGATACGTATGTAGAAGATGAAGTAAATCATGAAGTTACTGAAATTCTTGAAAAACTTCCAAAAAATAAAAAAATGTTTGCAAAAATTGAAATGGTTGAGGGGAGAGCTTATTTATACGTTTATTTAAGAGAAGACGATATTGATACTCCAATTTTACATGTACCGGCTGGTGAAGTATTACTTGCGTTTTTAAAAAAACACAAATTTATAAAAATCATAGAAGCTATAAGAAATCTTGGAAGTGCTGCCAGTCTTGTTAAAAAGCACGGAGATGAAGGAAAGTCTATTCCTTATGAAGAACTGCCACCGGTTCCAAGAAGATTTTTAAGAGATGCTAAAAAAATAGAAAAAGAGATGGGCTTTGGTAGAATTGCGTTAGCTTACTTTGGGGAAAATAAAAGTGGGGAAGCAAGATACTGGATGGAGTGGATGGTACCTACGATTGCTTTATTTGATGAGAAAATTAGTGAGAAAATAGATAAAGCTTTAGCTGAATTTAAGTAAGGAGAAAAGATGCTTATATTTTGGAGTGGAACTTCTTTTGAAAAAGAGGGGTTTTTAGAAGATGATAACGGGATGTTTATCCCAAGAAATGCCCTTTTAGAAGCCCTTGAGAGTGCTGTTGTTTTTTATTACATCAAAAAAGATAAAGCGTTAGAGAATTTAGTAAAAAAATACCTAATGACAAAACCAAAACTAAAAGAAATCTCTAAAGAGGTTAAAAAAAGGGTATTTGAAAAATACCCTGTGCTTGATGGGATTGAAATACCTGAGAAAATCTATCTGGATAAAGATAAAATCTCAAACGAACTTGTAAAAGTTTTTGATTTAGAAAAAAAAGAGTTTACCGGTAGTTTTAGAATGGATGTTTTTAAGGGTGTATTAGAAGATGTTAAAGTAAAATCAAACAATATGGAAAAAATTAAAAACGCTTGTAAAGCTTATGCAAGGGCGCTTGCTGAATATGAGCACAAAGCCCTAAAAGATACTGAATTTGAAGATTTAATAACTGAAATTCAAAATAATATTGCAAATGAGTGGGAAATACCTGTTCGTGTTGGATACTGGACAAATACTCCTTATAAAGGAGATTTGCTTTTCTTTTGGAGAGTAAAAGAGGTTAGAGATTATTTATTAAAACATCTTCATATTGACATACGTCCAAAAGATGTGCTATATTTACCACGCACAAACGAATTCCTAGGACTAGGAGAAATAAAGGAAGAAAATGATTAAAGTAGCAGTGCCTGTAAAAGATGAAAGTTTAGAGATTGTGACAAGAACGGGACGTGCTCCTTATTTTGCTATATTTAAGTGTGATGAGAGTGGATGTAAATTGCTTTCATTAAATGAAAATACACACGCACACGAACACGAGCACGAACACGGACATGCTGAAGAGCATACGGCAGATGAAGTGGAACACCACCATAAACACGTAAAAGCAAGCAGACTTAGCGGAGTTGATTATATAGTGGTTAGAGCACTCGGACAGAATATGGAAGATGCTCTTAAGATGGAGGGTATTAAAATTATAAAAATCAGTAAAAAAGACGGAGAAAAAGCAGACGAGGTTCTTGAAAAAATCAAGGAGCAGTTAAAATGAGACTTGTGATTCCGAGCGATACGCCAGACGGATTATTGGCAAAAAGAGGAGCTCACTTTGGAAAAGCTCCTTTTTATGTAATTGTCGATATTGAAAATAATGAAATTAAAGATGTTGATTTCGTTCAAAATCCCGGTCACGCTGGTGGGGCGTGTGGTAATGCTGTAATGAATATAAAAAATCTTGGTGCCGATACATTGATAGTAGCAGGAATTGGGGCAAGACCATTAATTGGATTTAAAGAAGCTGGGATAAAAGTATATTTTGATAACGTCTCACCTACGGTTGGAGAAGCGATTGAGAAGTTTTTAAGAGGTGAAATAGAAGAGATTAAACCTGAAAATACTTGTGGAGTTCACTAAAAAGTCTTTTTTTTATCTCTTCTTTTGTTTTTATAAACTCTTCATACCCTTTGCCGTCTGGGTCTTCAAAAGGTATATGAACTGTTTTTACTCCTGGAATTGTAGGGCAACTTTTAGCAGCATTATCACATACGGTTATGGCTAAATCAAAAGGTGCGTATTTCATAGCTTCTTCTATACTTTTTGAGTGATATTTTTCACTCCATGCATCTTCTTGGATTAAAACTTTTTTTGCATTCGGATTTACTTTGCCACTTGGATTGCTTCCGGCACTGTAAGCTTTTATGTTTTTGAAGTATTTATTAATTAATCCTTCTGCTATTATCGAGCGGCAGCTGTTGCCCGTGCATAAAATTAAAATTTTTTTCAAAATTTTTCCTTTTTTGTCTTGAATTTTAAAATAAATTTGATATAATTTCAATCCACAGCTAATGGAGAGGTGGGTGAGTGGCTGAAACCGGCGCCCTGCTAAGGCGTTGTACCCACTTCGGGTACCGCGGGTTCGAATCCCGCCCTCTCCGCCATTACTTCAAAAACTCCGTAATTTCGGTATCTTTCAAAAATAAATGAGGTAAGTGTCAGTCGTTTTGGGCAGATTTTTACTGACATTTTAACTGACAGTTAAATTCATAATTAAATTAATCATTACTTCTTTCTCATTAGGATGTGATTTTGCAATTAGTAAAGTCAAACTTGTTAATGTTGCAAAATTGATATTTTCATTTAATAAATTGTTTTTATCTAAAAAACTGACAAATATATAAGCACTGATTCTTTTATTTCCATCTATAAAAGGATGGTCTTTTACAATATAGTAAAGCAAATTTGCCGCTTTTTCTTCGGTTAATGGTAATAGTTCTATTCCATCAAATGTTTGGAAAATATGTTCAAGTATTTCTTTGAAACTTTCATCTTTTTGCATTCCTAAAAGTTCGCTTGCCTGATTTTTAGAAATTAGATAGTGCTTTAATTCTTCAATTTCATTCGAAACTTGATGAAAGTTTAATTTTTTAATAGTTTGTTTCCTTTGGGTTTAGGAATGCTGCTTACATTATAGTATGTGCCAAATTCGGTGTATAGGCTGGAGTGTTACAGGTAGGTTTAATTTTTTAAATTCTTTTTCAATAAACTTTTGGGCTTTAAAAATTTCTTGACTTTGGTAAAATCTGTTAAATGAAGTAAGTTTTTCTACTATTTATTTCATACTTTCCCTTGTTAGGGGAAATAGGCTCCCTCAATAAAACTGTGTAAATCCTAAAATAAGTTGCTAAAATAAAAAATAATATTAAAAGGATTTACATATGGGAATTTTGAATCTTGAAGAATACAAAAGAAGACTTGAATCAGGAAATCCCGTAACAATCCAGGAATTGGAAAACGAACTGAAAATATTAATCAAAGAGATGATTGAAGCTGCAACCCAGGGTGAGCTTACTTCTCATTTGGGTTATGAAAAGAATGAAAAATCAGATACTGACAATTACAGAAACGGATACGGTAAAAAAAGTCTGAAATCCAAATACAGAGAAATTGTCCTCAGACTTCGTCTTGCGGGATTGTCGCCTTCGGCTCGGATAAAGTAAATATTCCAAGGGACAGAAATTCAACGTTTGAGCCAAAGTTAGTAAAAAAAGAGACAAAGACTGTTGGGTGGACGGAAGATTTGATTTTGTCCTTATATGCAAAAGGAATGAGCGTAAAAGACATACAACACCATCTTGACGATTTATACGGATATGAACTCTCAACCGAAACAATTTCAAACATTACCGAGAAAATATTAGAAAAAGCGATAGAATGGCATACTGCGTAGCTTTATCCCGCAACGAAGTGAGGACAAAACAGACCCTTAGAGCCGATATATCCCATTATTTTTATGAATTCCACCGTATTAAAAATAAAAATCGAAAGAGCTATAAAAAATACATCCTGTTATATAATGCTTGGAATTAACCTTGAAGGCAAAAAAGACATTTTAGGCATATGGATAGCCGAAGAAAACGAAACTTCCAAATACTGGCTTTCAATTCTTAATGAAATAAAAAACAGAGGCGTGGATGATGTTTTAATATTTTCAATAGACGGATTAAACGGATTTAACGAAGCTATAAAAGTCGTATATCCGAAAGCTGAAAATTCAAAGATGCGTGGTTCATCAGATAAGAAATTCACTTAAATTTGTATCTTACAAAGACAGAAGAGAAATAGCCAAAGATTTAAAATCCATCTATCAGGCCGATACGGAAGACATTGCACTTCAAAACCTTGAATATTTCAATGATAAATGGTCTAAAAAATATCCTCACATCTATGATTCCTGGAAAAGAAACTGGGATGAGCTTTCCACCTTTTTTAAGTATCCAAAGGCTGTAAGAAAGCTCATATATACCATTAATCCGATAGAATCTTTAAATTCTATCATAAAAAGAAAAAACAAGGCAAAAAAGCTCGTTTCCTTCAAAAGAATCGGCTTTTAAAGTACTTTTTACTTCAACATAGGAGGTTATGGAAAAATGGAAAAGCTCCAGAATCGGAATTTCTAATAGTCCCAGTTTAAATTTTATACTATGAGAGTCTATAACCAAGATTTATGTAAGTTTTAATAAAATCTTTTCCAAACACTTTCCTTAAATTGTAAACTAAAACCTCAATAACGTTGCTCTCATTAATTATATCAAGTTCGTCGGCTATAAGCCCTTTTGAAAGAAAAGAATTTTTATTTTTTATAAAAAGCACTAAAAGTTCATATACTTTCGGTTTTAATATAACTTCTTCGTTTTTGTATTTGACTCTTTTAGAATCCAAATCAATTTCAATATCTTTATATTTAAGAATATTTGAAGATAGGTTTTTGCTTCTTCTGTAAACACTTATGACCCTCGCTTCAAGCTCTTCCAAATCAAAAGGTTTTGTGACATAATCGTCCGCCCGGTTTTTAAAGCATCAACCTTGTTTTTAACGGCGTCTTTTGCAGTAAGCATAATTACCGGAATGTTTGGATTTTGCCTGATGTCTTTAAGAATTTCAAACCCGCTTTTTTTAGGAAGCATCCAGTTAAGTATTATTACGTCGTAATTTTCATAACAGCAAACATCCCCGTCATTCAGAACATCCGTTTTATAACCTTGTTTTATAAAATATTCCTGAATAAAAAATAAAATCAGCCAAATTTATTTCGTCTTCAACCAGTAAGATTTTCATTTAATCCCCTTTGAAAATTATTTGTTATTTTAGCTAAATTGTTTTAATATAAGTCATCTAAGTGTCATTTCATTTAGATAAAATTTCAAATAGGGGGGGGACGGTCTTTAAGACCGTTTAATTTATTAAGTTAAATGATAATTTTTATTAAAAAAATATATTTTGAAATTAATAAAATTTTAATAAAATTATTGTAATTTAACAATTTCGTTTATAGAAAAATTAAAAATTCTCAAATCCGTTTTTTTCTTTATTAAATCATTTTTTTAAAGGAGTTTTTTATGAATTTTGTGAATTCAATTAAGTTGACGTTTAACGATATCAAACAAAAGGATATAATTTCTCTTATTTTGTTAAACGGAATATTTTGGAGTGTGTTTTGGATAATAGCAGGAATTTATATTTTTAAATATATAAATTATGCGATTATGTTTGTAGTGGATATGTTGCCTTTTACTTTTTTAGAATATGACGGTGCAGATTTCTTTTTAGTATTTTTGTGGTTTCAAGTTGTATTGGTTAGTATAGGATTGTTTTTTTCCATATTTAGAGATTTATATCAAGAAAAACGTACGTTTGTAATTAGTTCTGTTGTGATAGCCGTTTTTTGGTTGTTGTTTTTTATAGTGAATTATAATTTCGTTTCTAATTTTTTACAAAATTTAATTAATATTTTTCCTTTTAAAAATATAGAGGAGATTATAGCTGCTATAGTTAGTTTATTTATTATTTATTCTTTTTATGTTTCTACTTTATATTTCGGTTTTATGGTTATAATACATAAACGTTTAAAAAAAATGAAATCGAGTCAATATCCTAATATTCGATTCAGAGATAAAAAAGTCTCTTTTTTTAGTCTTTTTATGATAATGTTTATTGATTTGATAATTGTTTTAATTTCTATCTTTATTACATATCCGGTTTTATTTATTCCTTTTTTAAATATTTTATTTGTAGTTTTTATTTGGTCTTTTTTAACTAAAGAGATAATTAGTGAATTTATAATTCAAATGTTCGGTAAAAAAACTAAAATAAAAACAGTGTGGTGGAGTGCCGTATTTAGTGTTGTTTTTAATTTTATACCGTTTGTTAATTTTTTCGCCCCGGCTATAGGTGTTTTCTTTTTATATCATTATATTTTTGAGAAAGAAATTAAAAACAATTCTTCCGTTCAAAATGAAAATGATGAAAAAAAAGTTCTTTTTAAAAATAAGAAAAAAGTATTGTAGTTTTTTACTTCTTATGGTATAATTTCACATCCTCAGCCCTGTGCAAGGATGGTAGGAAGCAACGCTTCAGGCCCGGAAGGGAGCAGAGCACTTCCTACCATCTTGTGCCGCAGGTGTCTGGGGACCTTAATTTATCACATAAATAGTGACAGTCACTTTGTTGTGAAAGTTTGCTATGAGATGGTGTCTGGCAAAAATATTTGATAAATAAAAATCCCGGGAAGAGGGATTATAAAGCCGCTTTTGCTTTTTCTACGATTGAAGCGAAAACCTCAGGTTCGTTCATTGCAAGGTCTGCAAGAATTTTTCTGTCTAAATCAATATTTGCTTTTTTTAGACCGTTAATAAATCTTGAATAGCTTATATCATTTAATCTACAAGCAGCGTTAATTCTAACAATCCAAAGCTTTCTGAAATCTCTTTTTTTCTGTTTTCTGTCTCTGAATGCATAAACTAAACTTCTTTCAACTTGTTCTTTTGCTTTTCTGAAATGTTTTCTTCTACCGGAGTAGAAGCCTTTAGCCATTTTTAAAATTTTTTTATGTCTTCTTCTTCTAACCGTACCAGTTTTTACTCTCATTTTGTCTCCTTATCGTTTTGGCGTGCATCTATGCAACTTAACGGTTTTTACCGTGAGGCTTTATCGCCTTCTTTGCCTCTTCTACACTGTTATATAGCTAGTAAGTCTCTTACTGCTTTGATGTTTGTATTATCAACATATTTTGGGGCTCTTAAGTGTCTTTTTCTTTTTTGTGATTTTTTAGTTAAGATGTGGCTTCTGAAAGCTGCACCTCTTTTTATTTTTCCACTTTTTTTAACTTTAAATCTTTTTGCCGCCCCTCTGTTTGTTTTCATTTTAGGCATAGCTTCTCCTTTAAAGAATTGAGATGAAATTATAGCATAAACTCCATTTTTCTGCTACAATAAAAAACTTTTTTTTAAAGGAGAAAGATGGTATTGAGAGATTACTTAGAACCGATTTGTTATAAAGAATATGAAAAAATAGAGGGGTTGGAGGTAAAAGAAGTAGCTAATTTTATGAAAAAGTGCGGGAGTTATACATTTTATATAGTAAAAGATAATAAACCTATTTATATTTTTACCACTACTGATATTTTGGAAATTATTATTAAAAATTTAGAATGTATAAAGATATCGGATTATATGTCAAAGTACCCTAAAACTTTAAAATCTTTAAAAATTTCCACTCATATTTTGGATGTTTATAATTATATGAGAAGTAATCGATTGAAATATGTTCCTATTATTGATGACAATAACGAGTTGGTGGGGGAGGTTGCTTTTAAAACTTTAAGTTTAAAAATTGCTGATATTGCGATAAAAGATTCTTTAACGGGACTTTATAATAAAAAATATTTTGATGTTTTATTGAAAGAGTTTAATGAGTTTAATAAGCCGTTGGGAATTATTTATATAGAATTTTTAAATTTGGATATCATAGAAGATTTTTATTCTCCGGATTTTGCAAAAGCTCTTTTAAAACTTTATGCAAGAACAATTAAACAATGTGTTAGAGATATAGACTTTGTTTTTAGGATAGAAAAAAGGTTTAAAATTTTAACTTTTAATGATTTGGAAGATACGGATAAAATTGCAAAAAGAATTAATAAAAAATTGGAAGAAACTTCTTTTAATGACGTTAAAGCCGCTTTTAAAATAGTTTTGTCTCAAGTACCGGAATTAGAAGATAATATTTTAATGGCTATAGAAAGTTGTGAGAAGAGGTTAATTGAAAGGAACTAAAGCACTTCCCCAGGTAAAACCTCCTCCGAATGCATCAAGAAGCATTATATCGCCTTTTTTTATTTTTCCGTTTTTAAACATTTCATTGATAGCCATAGGAATGGAAGCTGATGAAGTGTTTCCATATTTTTGAACTGTTAAAACGGATTTTTCAGGAGGCATTTTAATTGCTCTTGCTACTGCATCTATTATTCTGTAATTTGCTTGATGAGGAATAAACCAATCTATATTTTCACTTGTCATATCGTTTCTTTTTAAAATGTCTCTTACACTTTGAGATAAAGTTTTAACGGCTACTTTAAAAGTTTCGTTTCCTTTCATTTCAAGCCATATTTTATTGGTTTCACATCCGTATTTTACGCCACGACCAGGGGTTATTAAATAATCTTTATATTTTCCGTCGGCATTGATGTCAATATCAATAATTGCTTCATTTTTGTTTTCCGTGGCACTGATAATAGCAGCTCCCGCTCCGTCTCCAAATAGTACGCAAGTTGTTCTGTCTTGCCAGTTAACTACTTTGCTTAATGTTTCCGCTCCGATAATTAATACGTTTTTATACATACCGCTTTCTATGAAAGCTTTTGCGTGAGCTAGTGCGTATATAAATCCGGTACAAGCCGCACTAATATCCACAGCCGGTTTTACTATACCTAGTTTTTCAGCTACTACACAAGCGGTTGAAGGCATTGTGAAGTAATCAGGAGTAATAGTTGCTACTATTATCATATCTATATCTTCCGGTTTCATATCAGCATTTTTTAAAGCATCAAGGGCAGCATTGTAAGCCAAATCACTGGTTACTTCATCCTCTACTATATGACGCGTTTTTATACCTGTTCTTTTTGTAATCCATTCGTCACTTGTATCTACAATTTTTTCTAAATCTTTATTCGTTAAAATTTTTTCAGGAACATAAGCACCGATACTTTTAAATTTTGCATACATTAATGAACCTTTAATGACTCTTGTATTTTATTTGTTACGTCGTTTTCAATATATTTAATTGCTTGGAAAATAGCGTTTTTAATAGCTTTTGAATTGCTTTTTCCATGACTTATTATAACACAATCGTTTACTCCAAGAAGTGGGGCACCACCGTATTCCGCATAATCGGTTGTTTTTTTAAGTTCTTTAAATACCGGTTTTAAAAGTAAAGCACCTATTTTTTGTAAGATACCGGCTTTTTTAATCTCTTCTTTTATTAGTTTACTTATTGTATCCGCTACCCCCTCGCTTGTTTTAAGTACGATATTTCCTATAAATCCGTCAGTTACGACAACATCTACGTCACCTTTGAAGATATCTCCGCCTTCTACGTTCCCTATGAAGTTTTCAAGGTTGGTTAATAATTCATATGCTTCTTTTGTAACGGAGTTTCCTTTGCTTTTTTCTTCTCCGTTGCTTAGTAGACCTATTTTTGGAGTTTGGGTATTTAGTACTACTTTGGCGTAAACATCACCCATAAGGGCAAATTGATATAAGTTTGTTGCGTCGCAATCTACATTTGCTCCCACATCCAGAACAAGAGAGTATTTTTTTTTGATAGTAGGCATAAAAGTAACAATAGCCGGTCTTTTTATGCCCTTAATTCTTCCGAGTCTTAAAGTAGCAAGACTCATTGTAGCACCACTATGACCTGCCGAAACGACACCGTCGACTTCTTTGTTTTTTAAAAGTTCGATAGACTTATAAATAGTGGATTCTTTTCTTTTTAAGGCTTCTGTGGCACTATCACTCATTTGTATGACGTCGTCACTATTTATAAACCTAACACGAGAGTGATATTTTTGAGGTAAAAGTTTTTGAATTTCTTGATTTCCTACAAGATATGGAGTGAAGTTTTTATTTTCTTCTAACGCTTGAATAACACCTTCTATTATCGGTGCGGGACCGAAGTCCCCACCCATTGCATCAATTGCTATTTTCATTAATACTCACCACAGCTAGGGCATACTCTATGAGGTCTTTTGTAAGCACCGCATTTTGAACATTTAACTACCGAACTTAATCTGATTTTATAATGAGTTCTTCTTTTTGCCGCTCTTGTTTTAGAGTTTCTTCTCTTAGGAACCGCCATTACTTCTCCTTAGTATTCTTTATTGAATTTTTCATTTTCGCATTTAGGACAGACATTGTAATCGTTTTGAATAGATTCATATTCGCTTTTTAAAAGCTCTTCAATGTCGAATTTGTCCATTTCAATAATATCATATTCTTCGTCAAACCCTTTATACGGAGGTTTTACGATTTTAAAATTTACATCTTCTTTAATAGGTTTTGTGTATTTTTGTAAACATTTAATACACTCAACTTCTACATTACCTTTTAAAGTACCTTTTACTATAAAAGAAGCGTCTTTGAGTTTTTCGCTTGAGCCTTGAAGCTCAAGACCTTTGAAAGTTTTTTTTACTTCCAATTATAAAATCTCTCTTTCGGCAAAGAAAAATGCAATTTCTTTTTTAGCGTTTTCAAGACTGTCACTTCCGTGAACTGCGTTTGCTTCGATACTTTCGGCAAAATCAGCTCTAATTGTTCCGGGAGTCGCTTCTTTAGGGTCGGTTGCACCCATAAGTTCTCTGTTTTTTGCTACGGCATTTTCACCTTCAAGTACCATAACGACAACAGGACCACTGCTCATATATTCGCATAAGTCGTTAAAAAACGGTCTTTCTTTGTGAACTTCGTAGAATTTACCGGCATCTTCTTTTGTTAGTTTAATTTTTTTCATTGTAGCGATTCTTAAGCCATTGCTTTCGAATCTATCAATGATTTTACCTATAACATTTTTTGCTACCGCATCCGGTTTTATGATTGAAAGAGTTTTTTCCATATTTTCTCTCCTTGAGTTTTTAGAGAGGAATTATATCAAATTTTGAAGAAAAAAAAAGAGGAAAAGAATTACTCGATTACCGGTTCTCCCGGTTCTCCTCTGTTTTCAGCACAAGTTTGACCTTCTTTGCACTCATCCCAAACTATACATCCTTCAGTCGGACATGCTGCTGCACATGCAGGTTCGTCATAGTATCCTACACATTCAACACATTTATCCGGATATACATAATAAATTTCTTCACCAGTTGGGTTTTCGCTGTCATCAACGATTGCTTCTACCGGGCACTCATCCAGACATGCACCGCAGTTAATACAAGTATCAGTAATTTTTACTGCCATTTTAACTCCTTTTTGTTGTATTTGTAATAGAAATATATCATTTATTTCTTAAAAATTGCTTAAATTTGCTCTATTAAAGGGGATTGTAAAATTAAATTTTTAGGATGTGTTACATTTTCGGAAATATGGGGAATAAATAGAAAATATATGGCAGGAGTGTAAAAAAATTGAAAATACAAAATAAAAATTATATTTAAATGGCGAAATGAGCAACAGATTAATTTAAGGATTTTATTTATGATATAAGTGATGGCGGAGCCGACGGGACTCGAACCCGCGACCTCCGGCGTGACAGGCCGGCATTCTAACCAGCTAAACTACGGCTCCATACTTGGCATTGTAGATGGTGGTCGCTGCAGGGCTCGAACCTGCGACCCCCAGCTTGTAAGGCTGGTGCTCTCCCAACTGAGCTAAGCGACCGTAAAAAATGGCATCCCCAACGGGATTTGAACCCGTGTCGCCGCCGTGAAAGGGCGGAATCCTCGACCACTAGACGATGGGGACAAATGGTGACCCGTGTTGGATTCGAACCAACGGCCCTCTGCTTAAAAGGCAGATGCTCTACCGACTGAGCTAACGGGTCAGTTTTTATTTCACAACTTGCCGTTGTGGACTGAAATTATAAGAAAAAAATTTTTTAATGTCAAGAGAAAATTATAAATTTTTTAAAATTTTTATAATTTCTCTTTTATTTATTCTGTTTTTTTTGTTTTGGTAGATGTTTTCTTCCAGTTTTTTAAGAATTTCTTCTATTTGAGGGTTGTTTGAGTATTCAAGTAAAATATTAAAAAGCTCTTTATCGTTTGCTTTTTTTATTTTTTTTATGACGGAAGGTTCTTTTTTTATTTCTATTTTGCTAATACCAAAACCTATTAAAATTCCTACAACAAGCATAATAATACTTAGAGTATAATCTTTTTTTACTTTGTAGATTACTTTTTCTTTTGTAATGATTTTTGGCGAATGGTATTTTGGTGTGAGGCTTTTTACTTCTATTAAGAGAGGGTTTGTTTTTATATGGATGATTTTTGTTTTGAAACTGTTAAATTCAATCGGTTTTATAGATATGTTACGGTCGGAAATAAGGGTAAAATTTTTAGTGTATTCTCCACAAAGGGTATTGTCTTTTATAAAAGTCTTTATTATCGGTTTATGAGTGTATATAGTTACGTTTGGGATGTTTAATTTAAATTGAGGCAGATTATAAAAATCCCCGCATCCTTTGATATTCAGTGTTACGTTTACCGGTTCGTTTGCTTTTACTTTTGTTTTGTCGCTGCTTAAATAGGCGTTGAATTCTCCAAAAACCGTATTTTTCGGAATAGGTTTTACGCTTACGTTTATTTCGTTTGAGAAGATATTTTTATACTCTATGGAAGCGGCTATTAAATTAAAAAACGGGTCGTTTGTTTTTTCCTGTTTTAAATAGCCTATTTTGGCTAAAATAGGACCTATTTGGAAGTTGCCAGCTTTTTGAGGGATTAATAAAAAGTTATATTTTGTTATTGTGTATCCGTCTTTTTTGAATGTTTTTGTGGAGAGTTTTTTGGTGAAAAAGTTATCGAAATTCGGTTTTCTTATTTCTATGCTTTGAGGGTTTGTATTGTCTTTTTGGAAAAATTCTATAGAAAAGATAAGAGGTTCTTCTATATAGGTTTGTTGTTTGTTTACGGATAGTAAGAGTTTAAAATTGGCGTCTTTTGATTGAACGGGTTTTAATACTTTTATATGTATGGGTTTTGTTTTATAGGCTTTATTGTCTATAAAAACTTCAAATGAAGGAATGGTGACGTCTTTTGTCGGGAAGAATATATAGCTTTTTGAGATGTTTTTTTGCATATTACCGTTTAGAATCGTAATATTTTGCATTATGGCAGTCCCTTGGACGGGGAAAGGACCTATTTTTTGGATATTTGGGAATTTTATATCGTTTCCACTTGCTTGTATGGTAAATACGACTTCTTCTCCGGGATAAACCTTTTGTTTATTGACGGATACGTTTACATAAGCCATAAGTAAAAAAGGAATAAGCAAAATCAGTTTTTTCATCGTTCGCCTTTTAGTGGTATTAGTAAGGTTTTAAATTCAAGGGAGTTTAACTCTCTTTCGTAAAATTTTTCTCTTATATCTTTTGTTTTTTGAGGGTTACTCTCTTTTTTTATTTTGTTTGATTTGGATTTTTTTTGTTTGTTTTTAGATTTTTGATTTTTTGAATTGTTTTTTATCTCTTTTTTGTTTTTACCGTTTTTATTTTTTTTATGGTTTCGGTTGTTTTTTTGCTTTTTTTTCTTTAAAAGTTTTTCTAGAAGTTTTAAGTTATATAAAGCGTCTTTATCTTTTTTTATTTTAAGGGCTTTTTTGTAAAGAATTATCGCTTTTTGAAATTGATGTAAATTGGCATAGGCGTTTCCCATATTGTATAGTTTATCGAATTGTAACTTTTTATCGTTAATTTTATCGTAAAGTTTAATAGCCTCTTTGTATTTACCGGCTTTGTAGTAGGAGTTTGCTGCATTTAACAAAGCTTTTTGTGAGTTTATTTTCAAATACTCTTTTGCGGCTTTTAAGTATTCTTGATTTTTAAAATAGCTGTCTGCTTTTTTAATGGTAAAATAGTCGAAACTGAATAAAAGAGAGGTAAAAATTATAAAAAGTATCAATAATTTTTTCAAACTTTTCTCCTTTTAAAAGGGTAAAAAAGAGTTAAAAACAGAATAATAACAGTCAAGATTAAAGGATAATAGAAAAGCTCTTTATAGGATTTTATCTTTACCGTTTGGTTTTTTGTATCGTTTAAGGCTTTTGCCAAATCTTTTAGACTCTCATCATCATAACTTGCCACAAATATGTTTTGACTTTGGGGAGCTTTGTTTAGTAAATAGACGTAAGCTTTATTTGTCGGTTTTGTGCTGAAAATTACTATTTTAGGGTTTTGGGCGATTTTTTTTGCTTTTTGTATGGCGTTTTGAATGTTTGAATCTGAATTTATAGAGGTCTTTAGATGGTTTAAAAGATAAATTAAAGAGTTGTAATCGGTTGTGGGAGGGGATATCAAATAAGCTTTATTAGAAAAAGCCATAAGGGCTACTTGTTGGTGTTTTAGGAGTTTTAAGAGTTTTTCTATTTTTTGTACGGCGAAACTTTCGTTATTCGGATAAAACTCTTTTTTTTGCATATCTTTTGAGATATCAAGGGCGATTACGATGTTTTGAGGGATTTTTATAACTGTTTCTTTGTTTTTAATAACGGGTCTTGATAAAGCTAGGATAATTAGAAGATATACTAAACCGAAAAGATAAAATTTTACTTTTTTGGAAATTTCTCCTTTTATTACGATTTTTTTAGGGTAAATAAGGGTAGGTTTTATAAAAAATAAAAAAACTAAAAAAATTATTCCGAATAGATAATAAGGTTTTAATAACTCCATAAACTTTTCCTATATCTTAGAATGTATAACCATAAAAGTACTAAAGTGATCATTAAAGGATATTCGTAAAAGTAGTGTTTTTGAATGTAAGTTTCGTTTTTTATTTTTGATTTGGTAAGTTTATTTATAGTGGTAAATATATTGTTAAGCGTTTGAACGGAATCTGCTATAAAAAACTTGCCGTTAGTTTTTTGGGCTATATTTTGAAGGACATTGAAGTTAGCGTCGCTTCCTATTGCTATTGTGAATACTTTTATATGCTCTTTTTGGAGTTTTTTTAATACAACTTCCAGTGGTACCTGGCTGATATTGTCTTCTCCGTCGGTTAGTAAAATAATTATTTTTTCTCCTTTTACGTTTTTAAACAGATTTGCAGATAAAAACAAAGAGTCGTAAATTGCCGTTTTTTCTCCGGCTATGGTAGGGTAGATTTTATCTACTATGGTGTTAAATATTTTTTTGTTGTATGTAAGAGGAGAAGCGATATAGGCTATATTTCCGAATACCACAAGTCCTATGGAGTCGTTTTTTCTTTTGTTTACGAACTCTTTTGTTAATTCTTTAGCGACTAAAAGTTTATTAAATTCAGCCATCGAACCGCTAGTATCCAAATCTATTACTATATGGTATCCTTTTGAGAAGTGATTTTTTATAATCTTAACTGTAACCGGGCTTGCTAGGGCAAAGGATAAAAACAGAATGATAAAAAATTCTAAAAAATCTATTTTGCTTTTATTTAGCAAGTATGCGTTTGGAAAAATTATTTTATCTTCGTTTGATAAAAAGAGGTATTTAAATGCTATGTAAATAATAGGAATAGTTAAAGCCAAAGGATATTCGAAATTCATTCTATTTCCTTGATAAAGGATAATATTTTTTCTTTTAGCTCTTCTTTAAGTGGAGGAACTTTTCTTTTATATTTATACTCTTTAAGCTCTTCGCATATTTGATTAAAAGCCGTTTGATTGTTTTCGTTTACAAATTTTCTTGCGTATTCGCAGAATTTATAAGCAACCTCTTTTGAATCTTCAAAGGTTAGGGTTTTTAATTTTTGAAGTTCAATCGGCTCTTTTTTTCTTAGATGTTTAAAAAGTAAATATAAAATTACGGCAAAAACTATTACAATCAAAGCTAAAAATATAAAAAACTGATAATCTACAATGGTAATGTTTGGTTTTATATCTTTTAAGCCTTCCATTTTTTACCTTATAAGCTCTTTTAGTTTATAAAAAGCATCTTCGTGGGTGTAAATTTTGGTAAAGGGAATGTGATTTTTTATAAACTCTTTTTTTAAGTAAGAGTCGTTTTTGTGGATAAACTTTTGGATTTTCTTTTTTGAAAAAGGATTGAAATTTACAGAATAGGTATTGAATGTTATAGGGTCTACGGTTTGTAAGTTTCCTTCAAATGTAGGGTTTTCCTCTTCTAAATCTCTTACGATAATAGCGTATGTTTCGTGTTTTAAAACGGATAAGTCTATTTTTTCGTAAAAATCACTTATAATAAATAGAATGGATTTAGGGAAAGTGTTTAAAAACTCTATCTCTTTTTGCGAGTAGGTTTCTTTTAAATATTCGGTATTTAACGTATAATCTATAAAAGCGTAAATCGATTTTTCGGATTTTGTAGGTTTAAATACTTTTTTCTCTTTGCCTAAAAACACCAGACTTACTCTGTTATCGTACATAACGGCACTTAGTCCTAAAATAGAGATAATTTCTGCGATAAGTTCGGTTTTTAATTTTTGAATTCCAAAGTGTAAAGTCCCGCTTTTTAAAACCGCTATTAATATTTTTAGTTCTTTTTCTTCATTATACTCCCGAACATACGGTTTGTTTGTTTTTGCCAGCATTTTAAAGTCTATTTTTTTGGCATCTTCTTGGTAATTGTACTCTCTAAATTCCCTAAAATCCAATCCTTCTCCTTTGAATTTAGAGAGATATCTTCCGTTTAGATTTCCGAAAAGTTTTCTTTTTGTTGTTATTACTAATGTTTTTGCATTCATGGCAAAGGTATCGTAGATAATATATCCTGAATTACGTCTTCTGTTTTTATGTTGTCGATATCGGCTTTGTAGTTTAGAATAATTCTATGTCGTAGGACGTCTTTTGCTATATGAATGATATCAAGGGGAGTTACGTACTCTTTATTTTGAAGCATTGCGTAGGCTTTTGAACATTTATAAAGTCCTATACTTGCTCTAGGAGATGCTCCTAAGTCTATATATTCGGCTGTTTTTAGGTTGTATTTTGAAGGGTTTCTTGAAGCGTCTACGATTTTGGTTATATATTTTATAAGCTCGTCGTCTATGTGAATTGTATTTAATTTTTCTTGCAGTTTTAAGATGTCTTCTTTTGTTGCTACTTGATTTACCTCTTTTTTTAACTCCATATTTTTTATTATTAAAAACTCATCTTTCAATGAATTGTAAGTAACGTTTACTTTCATTAAAAATCTGTCAAGCTGGGCTTCCGGAAGAGGATAGGTACCTTCTTGTTCTATAGGGTTTTGGGTTGCTATTACTAAAAAAGGAGGTGTGAGTTTGAATGTTTTGTCTGCTATTGTGACCTGTCTCTCTTGCATAACTTCAAGCAAAGCCGATTGTACTTTTGCCGGGGCTCTGTTGATTTCGTCAGCTAAGAGTAAGTTTGTAAATATAGGACCTTTTTTTATTTCGAACGTTTGTGTTTTGGGGTTGTAAATTTCTATTCCGGTTATATCGCTTGGGATTAAATCCGGAGTGAATTGGATTCTTTTAAACTCAAGACCTATTGTTTTTGCAAGGGTTAAAACGGTTGTGGTTTTTGCAATTCCCGGTACTCCTTCTATAAGTAAGTGCCCTTGGGTAATAAGTGATATAAGCATAGAGTCTATTAGATAAGAATGACCTATTATTATTTTTGAGACCTCTTTTTTTATCTCTTCTAAGATATTCATTTACCCCTCTTTTTTTTTATTATCATATATTATCGGAGTTAAAAGTAGATGAAAAAATACTATAATTCTGAAAAAAGGAGATAAATTGAAAAAATTTTTGCTTATAGCTTTTTTAATTTTTAGTGGTTGTACGAAGATGCACAATTCAAACGAAGTAAGTGTGGCTCAAACAAACGAGGTGTTAAGCTTTAAAACCGGAGTTGTTGTAGATACGAAAAAAGTGATTATTAAAGACAACGGAAACGGAATGATGAGCGGACTTATTACGGGTACCGTTTTAGGGTCTCTTTTTGGAAACGGAAAGGGAAATGTACTTTCTACTTTAATCGGAGGGTTAAGTGGAGCGTATGCCGGGTATGAACTTGACAAGGCAAACGGAGAAGAGCTTTTTATTAAATTGGATGACGGAGAAAATATAGTTACTATAGTAAAAGGTATCAATATAAAAAAAGGCGATAGAGTTAGAATTATTTTTGAAGGAAGAAGAGTGGTTAGGGTTGAAAAGCTTTAAGTTTTAAATTTGGAGACTTTTTCTTGAAGTTTTTTAAATACGTTTCTTAAAGCGGTCATAATTTTTTCTATTGATTTTGCTATGGATACGTTGGCGGATGAAATTTCCGTCAGTTTTTCCGTATGATTCATTAATTGTTTTGCTTCGAAAGCCATAACGGTTACGTTTTTGGTGGCATCTTTTGCGTAGTTTATATTGTTTTTGTTCATTTTAAGGATGTTTTCGAGTTGAGACGTTATTTCTGTGGTATGTGAAGCGAGTTCGTTCATTTTTTCCGAGTTTTTATTTATTTCTTCCGAGGTTTTATTAATTGTGGATGTTATTGTAATGACGATATTTTCTATTGAACTTAAAGAATCAGCACTCTCTTCAGCTAGTTTTCTCACTTCATCCGCCACAACCGCAAACCCGCGTCCGTGTTCTCCGGCACGTGCCGCTTCAATTGCCGCGTTTAGAGCTAAAAGTTCTGTTTGTTCGGTTATATTGGAAATTATTTTTAATACGTTTTTTATCTCTTCCGTTTGAGAATTTAGGTTGTTTAAAAGTTTATTTAATTCTTTTTCTTTGGAATTTATATCTAAAATTTCATCGGTCGTTTTAATGAGAGCGTTACTGAATTCTTCTAGAAATTCCGCGGTTTTTATTAATGTATTCGTTGTAGAAGCTACCGATTCTTCGGTTTTATCTAAATGTTGAGCCAGTATTTCTGAAATTTTGGCGATTTCACTTGCTTCTATATCCGTTTGACGAATCGTTTTTTTTAGTTTATTTACGATTTCTTCCAATTCTTTTGTATTTTTTATTACTTGAGTGTGAGTGTTTTTTATATCTATAATAACATTTCTTACGTTTGATATGAATTTATTTATTAAATCCGCTGCCAGTTTTATTTCGTTGTTTTGTTTTATGTTTATCTGTTTGGTTAAGTCTCCGTCTCCTTCGCTTAACTCTTTTGCAATAGAAATGTATTCTTCAACCGGTTTTACTATGTAGTGTTTCAAGAGTAAATAAGCGGTGATTTGTATTACGATAGCCACTATTATGTGTTCTATTGCGGTCGATAAGAATTCCGCTTTTGTAGCGGTAAAGTAAGTATAAATTAATAATATGACGCTGGTTATTATATTGACTATAAGTAATTTTAGGTTAAAATCTTTGATAATCGAGTGCATTATCGCTTCCTTATGTCGAATTTGGAGGTTAAATTAAGAGCTTCGAAGAGTTCGTATAAAGTGTTGTCGTAAATATTTATAGTAATTTTTACATTAGAATCGGCAAGTCTTAAAAGTTCACCTATTATACTTGAAGGTAGGGAAAACGATTTTATATTTAATATGAGATGAGAAGCGTTTTCTTTAGAGTTTAACACTTCTATTAATTGATGAGCGTCAGCTATCGTTGCGATAGGAGAATTGATGTTAATTACGTTTCCGTTTACTTGCATATCCATTGTTACACCTTTATGAAGATTTTTATTAAAGTTCCGTTTTCGTTAAAAAACAGTCCGTCGGCGAGATGTTTTATTATTTTTATACCTCTACCGTGATATTTATTATAATAAGCGTCTTTTATTTTTTGAATCTCAAAACCTTCCGTGGTATCTTCGTATATAATTTTTATTATACATTTATCGTTTTTAAAAATTTTTACTTTAGCTTTAAAAGAGGTATTTACTTTAAAATTTATACTTAATTTTTCTTTTTTTAGTTTTTCTTTGTTTTTAATTTTTAATATGTTATGTTCGTAGGTGTTGGTTAAAAGTTCGTGTAAAATAAAATGAATTTTTTCCACCCCGGGAATATCGGTGTTTAATAGTTGTTCTAAAAAAGTGTCTATACCTTTGATATCCAACTTAAATTCGAATTCTTTTATTAGTTGATAATCATATTTTTCTTTGGTAATATATACTATACTTGTGTCGTCATGAATTTTTGATTTTTTTAAGTCTTCCGTTAATTCTTTTAAAAATAGTATTTTAGGAAAAAGTTCTTTTAAACGTTTAAAATATAAAGTGTTTTGATAAAAAGCTTCAAAAAGACCGTCGCTTGCTATTAAAAGTTTATCTTCGATTTTAAACGAATCTATTTGTATTTTTTGTGTTGAAGTTTGTATGGGATGGTTGTTGGTTTTGACTATTTTTGATGATGTAAGTAACGGAGGATTTCCGAAACAGGCGTATAGAACCGTCTCTTTTTCTATATAAATTAAAGAAGCACATAAAATTTCGTTATTTAAAAGAGTTGTTTTTGTATATTCTACAAAATCTTTTACCAATTTATTAAAATTAAAGTCGTTGTATTCTATCGCTTTTTTTAAAGAGTGTTTTAAAAACGCCAGGGCGTTAAAACTTGTAAGAGAGGCTTCAAGACCTTTTCCCATAGCGTCAATAACCGATATAAAATAGGAATGTTCGTTTAGTTTTTTTGTAAATATCGTATCTCCGGTTAGAAGGTCTTTTGGTGCAAAGTAGGTTTCGAATAGAAAGTTTTTATCAAAATACATTTCAAGTTCGTTTTGCATAATTTTGTTTTGTTTTTGTTTTATGATTTTTTCTTGTTTTTGTTTAAATTGAAGCATTTGCTTTAGTTCTTCTTTTTCTTTTAATTCTTTTTTGATAAAGCTTATCAGTTTTTTTACGGTATTTAAAAGAGCTTGCAAGTTGATTAAATCTATTTGTTTATTAATAAAATAGTCATAGCCTAATATAAGGGCTTTCTCTCTAAGAAGATTGTCTTCATCCGAGGTTATCATTATTTTATAAGTATAAGGGAAATCTTTTTTTATTTTTCGGAGTATTTCGAATCCGTTTAGTTTTTTCAGATGATAATCTATAAAAATTAAGTCTACGTCTTTATTTTCGTATATCCATTTAAAGAAATCATCTTCGTCTTCGAAAAGATTAATATCTTTAAAACCTATTTTATTAAGTTGCATTTTTATATAACTTAAAAAAATTTTATTATCGTCCAATACGGCTATTTTCATATAATGCTCCGTTTTTTCTTTAAGTAATTGTAACATAAAATTATGATATAATTTCAAATACTAGAGTGTCTGGCACTGTGAAAGGAGCTAAAATGGCTAGAAAACCTAGAGTAAACGACCCAGGATTTTATCATATTGTAAACAGAGGAGTAAACGGAGCTGAAATCTTTAATGAAAAAGAGGATTATTTTAAGTTTTTGGAATTGATGTTAAAAACAAAATATGATTATAAGGTAATTTTTCACGCTTTTACGATTTTACCGAATCATTATCATATTTTGCTTGAAACTACTCTTTCGAATTTAAGTGAAGCTATGAGGTTTTTAAATTCGGCATATGCTGCGTGGTATAACTATAAAATCGGCAGGATAGGGCATTTATGGAAAGGGAGATTTGAGAGTTATATGATGTTTGATAATGACCACGCCTGGAAGGTTGTAAAATATATAGAAAGAAATGCATATGTTTTAGGGCTTGTTGATGATATTACGAAATATGAGTATCAGTCTTTAACTTTGAGACTTAAAAAAACAAAATTCAGTGAGATTATCGAAGATAGTATGATTTTAACAAAACCTATTGAAGAGTATATAGAATGGCTAAATAAACCTCTTGAAAAATTTGAGATAGAAGAGATTTATAAAGAACCTAAAATTATAAAAGTTGACGGTGAAATAAAAGTCATAAGAAAAAAAATTTCAGACTTTTTTGAGGAGTTTGAAGATAAAAAAGAAGCAATAAAAGCCGCTAAGGAAAACGGATATAAATACAGTGAAATTGCAAGATATTTGGGAGTTAGTAACTCTTATATAACTAAGCTTTTAAAAAGCTAAAAAGCCTTAGAGGCTTTTTGCTACTAAGTTTGTAAGTTCAAGTACTCTTCCGGCATATCCGAATTCATTGTCATACCAAGTAAGAATTTTTGCTTTGTTTCCGTCCACTACGCCTGTAGAAAGGGCATCGATTGTGCTTGAATTCGGATTGTTTATCATATCGCTTGAAACAACTTCATCATAAGTAATTCCAAGAATTCCTTTCATTTTACCATTTGCGTATTCTTCGAATTTTTTATTCAGCTCTTCTGCAGTTGTCTCTTTTTTAAGTGTTACAGAAATATCAGTTACGGCTACATCAGCTACTGGTACTCTTAGAGCCATTGCGTGCATTTTTCCTTTAAGTGCCGGAATTACCTCGATTGTCGCTTTTGCCGCTCCGGTTGTTGTAGGAATGATATTAATTGCAGCCGCTCTTCCACGTCTATGTTTTCCCGGTTTTTTTCTATCAATTGTTACTTGACTTGAAGTATATGCGTGAACAGTAGTAACAAGTGCACTCTCAACTCCAAATTCGTCTTCTAAAATTTTCATTACCGGTGCAAGTGAGTTTGTAGTACAAGAGGCGTTTGAAATTACGTGATGGTTTGTAGGGTCGTATTCGTTATCGTTTACACCAAGGACGATTGTTTTATCTACGTTTTTACCGGGAGCGGAGATTATTACTTTTTTTGCACCGGCAGTTATATGTTTTGCTGCGTCTTCTCTTTTTGTGAATTTACCGGTCGCTTCAATTACGATATCAATTCCCATCTCTTTCCAAGGAAGTTTTTCAGGATCTCTTTCACTTACTATTTTAATCTCTTTTTGGTCTATAATTAGGCTGTTATCCGTATATTCAACGTTTGCCGGAAATCTTCCGTGAACTGAATCGAATTTTAGCATATATGCTAAATCTTCCGGAGTGCCGCTTCCCCCGTTTGCGGCTACTATTTCTATATTTTCGGGTTTATTTACAACATAATGCCAAAGAACCATTTTTCCGATTCTTCCTAGTCCGTTTATCGCAACTTTTACCATTTTTTCTCCTTTTTTTAGTTTGTTGAAATTTTATCATAAAGAAGTAAAAAAAATGAAAAAGAGTTTTTACTCTTTCGAAAAGATAAAAAATATTGTATAATTACGCCTCAATTTAAAAAATGCCTCCTTGCTCCAAAAAGCAGGGGCTAAAAAGCCAAAAGGAGATTTAATGAGCTTAAGACATTATGAAACGATGTTCGTTTTAAAACCTACGTTAACGGACGAAGAAAAAGAAAAAAATATAGAAAACATCAAAAACGTTATTACTCAAAACGGTGGAGAAGTTGCGGCACTTGATAAAATAGGCGTAAGAGAACTTGCTTATCCTATTAATAAATTCGAAAGAGGTGATTACAATATAATTTATTACAAAGCACCGGCAAGTGCGGTACTTGAACTTGAAAGACAAATGAGATATAACGAAGATATTTTAAGATTTATGACCGTAAAATATGAAAATAAAAAAGAGATTAAACGCTGGGAAGAGATGGTAAAGAATGTATAACAAAGTTATTCTCGTAGGTAACCTTACAAGAGACGTAGAACTTAAATATACTCCTACGGGGACTGCTATTGCTAAATTTGGTTTGGCAACCAACAGAACCTATAAAGATAGCGTAACAGGTGAGAATAAACAGGAAGTAATGTTTATAGACATTACGGTGTTTGGTAGAAGTGCGGAAATAGCAAATCAATACCTTAGAAAAGGTAGAAGAGTTTTAATTGAGGGTAGATTGGTTTTAGACCAATGGGTGGACGCTCAAGGTCAAAAACGCTCAAAACATTCTATCGTAGCTGAAAAAGTGCAGTTTATGGAAAGTAAAGCGAGTGCTGAAGATAATAGTGGTTACCAACAAACGAATTATCAGCAACCACAACCGGCACCACAGCCGCAGATGCAACAACCACAACAACAAAACAACATTCCGTCAATCGATATAGATGACGAAGAAATACCATTTTAAAGGATAAACAATGGCAGCAGATCCAAAGAAAAAATACGGAAAAAAAAGATGTAAATATTGCGAAATGAAAGTAGATTACATCGGGTATAAAGACCTTGAATTAATTAAATATTCATTATCCGAAAGATATAAAATTATGCCAAGAAGACTTACAGGTACTTGTAAAAAACATCAAGATATGGTAACTAAGGCTATTAAAAGAGCTAGACAAGTTGCACTTATCCCTTATGTAGTTGACAGACACAGAGTAATTGAAAATCCGTTTGACGCAATTAAACCTTTAAAATCTAAATAATTTTTTTTTAGGGGTCTTCCCCTACAAATTAAAAAGGCTTACAATGGCTACTATTTACCTTCATAAAAATAAACTTTTTAATAATCTAAATAAAATCTCTTCAATAAACCCCAATATTTTAGCAGTTATTAAAGATAACGCTTACGGGCATGGAATCATTTCTATTTCTAAACTTTTAAAAGAGTACGGAATTAAAAAGGTTTGTGTTAGAAATATAAATGAAGCTGAAATTGTAAGAGATTTGTTTGAAGAAGTACTTATTTTTTTTCCTCACACAGGACGTAGTTTTAAGAATTTTTCTTTTGCGATAAACTCTTTGTCTCAACTTAAAAAAAACCGTCATCCAAGTATTCATTTAAAAATAGACACCGGAATGCATAGAAACGGAATTGCTTTGGATGAGGTTGATGAGGTTTTGGAGATTGTTTTAAAAAAAGAGTTTGATTTAAAAGGTGTTTTTAGCCATTTTTGCTGCAGTGATGAGGATTGTAACGATACTTTTATTCAGTATAGAAGATTTCTGGAAGTAAAAGAGAAGGTTTTGGAGTTTATAAATAAGCACTCTTTAAATAAACCTTATTTTCATTTGGCAAATTCTGCAGCTTTAAATAAGTTACCTCATACGTTTGATTATGTACGTCCCGGTATTGCGATTTACGGAGGGATTGAAGGGTATGAGGGGGTTATGGAACTTAGAGCCAATGTCATCTCTTCTAGAAAATTGCACTCTAAAGAGGGGTGCGGGTATAATAAAATGTTTATGAGCAAAAAAGATATTACAATATCTACAATAGACGTGGGATATGGAGACGGGATACCTTATTTTAAAAACGGATGTGAATTAAAACAGGCAAAAGCTTTGGGAAAAATTTCTATGGATTCTATGATTGTTGAAGGAGAATTTAAAAAAGAGATTGTCGTTTTTGATGATGTAAAAGAGTTTGTTAAAAATTTTGAGACGATTACTTATGATATTTTGGTAAAAATGTCTCCTAGAATAAAAAGAGTGATTAAGGATTAAATTGAAGGCTATAAGTGTTAGTGAGCTTAATAATCAGATAAAAAGCATAATGGAGTCCCATTTTGAAATAGTTTTGCTAAAAGGTGAGGTTAGTAAGGTTGTGTATCACTCTTCCGGGCATTTATATTTTACGTTAAAAGATGAAAGCTCTTCTATTAACTGTGCTATGTGGAGGAGTAATTTATCTAAAATGAAATTTAAGTTAAAAGAGGGGGAGGAGGTTGTAGTTTATGGAGCTGTGAGTTTATATGTTCCAAGGGGTGAATATAAAGTTATAGCCCAAAGTATAGAACCTAGTGGAATAGGTGCTTTACAAAAGGCTTACGAGCAGTTAAAAGAGGAGTTAAAAGCTTTAGGGTACTTTGATGAATCCAGGAAAAAACCTCTTCCTAAATTTCCAAAAAGAGTGGCTATTGTTACATCTTCTACGGCTGCTGCATTACAGGACATGCTTAGAATTGCAAAAAAAAGATGGCTTTTGACGAAGTTTTATCTTTTTAACACTTTTGTTCAAGGAGAAAATGCTGCTGAAGATATAGCGGAAAATATAAAAAAAGCGGACAGTTATCTTTTTGAAGACAACAGAGGATTTGATTTAATTATAGTGGGAAGAGGAGGAGGGTCTAAGGAGGATTTGTGGCCTTTTAATGAAAGAGTGGTAGCTGATGCTATTTTTAATGCCAAAACCCCTATAATTTCTGCCGTCGGTCACGAGATTGATTATTTAATCAGTGATTTTGTAGCCGATGTAAGGGCGGCAACTCCTAGTAACGCTATGGAAATAGCCCTTCCGGATAAAAACGAAATATTGATGACCCTTGATGATATGCAGGGTATGTTTAGAGAAAAGTTTTTTAATATTTTAAATAAAAAGGAAAAAGAGCTTTTTCATTTAAAAGAGCTTATCAGCAGTGCTTCTCCTTTAAAAAAACTTGATATTAAACTGCAAGAGTGTGAACTTTTGAAAAAAGAGTTTAAAAACTCCTATATAACCATTTTAAAAAACAAAATTTCTTTGCTTGAGAGATTAAAAAATGAATTTTTCCGTTTTTCTCCGGTTATAAAAATAAAAACCTACGAAAGTGAAGTTGAGAATTTAAAAAAAGTTTTTAATTTAAAAATGCAAGAGGTATTGAGTTACAAAGAAAAAGAGATAAAAAATTTAAAAAAGGCTTTTGAGACTTTAAATCCTAAAAATAGGGAAAAAGAGGGGTTTGCAGAAGTTATAAAGGGAAATAAAAGAATTTCTTTAAAAGAGATAAAAAAAGGAGATGAGTTTAATATTCAAAATAGTGAAGTGAGTATCAAAGTAAAAGCGTTGGAGGTTAAATGAAAGTTTCTTTGGTTTTAAGTGGAGGAGGTGCTAGAGGATATGCCCATATAGGAGTTATTGAAGAGATAAAAAAAAGATACGAAATAGTCTCAATCAGCGGTACTTCTATGGGGGCTTTGATAGGGGCTTTGGAGGCTTGCGGAAAACTTGATATTTATAAAGAGTGGGTTGAGTCTCTTGATATTATCGATATTTTAAAATTTTTAAAATCCCCTTTTATGCTTGACAGTGAAAAAATATTTAACAAAATAAAATCATTAGTCGGAGATTATTACATAGAAGATTTGCCTATAAAATTTACGGCAGTCGCTACGGATTTAAACAAAGGAAAAGAGGTTTGGTTTCAAAAAGGTCCTTTGTGGGAAGCCGTAAAAGCTTCTTCTGCGATTCCCGGGGTATTTGAGCCGGTTGAATTTAAAAATATGAAATTAGTAGACGGAGGGGTTTTAAATTTAATGCCCGTAGCTCCCGTTATGAGTGATTTTAGCGATATGATTATAGCCGTTAATTTGTACGGGGAAAATAGTGGGATTGATTTAAAATTGGAATATGAAAAAAGAAAAAAAGTAACTATTTTAAATACTATTTTTGATAAAATATTTGATGAAAAAGAGGATAGTGTAAATTTATCTATTAATTTAATGATGGAGGCGATTTTCAGATATCGACAAGCCGAATATAAGCCCGATATCGAAATAAAAATACCTAAAAGCTGTGCTAAGTGGTATGAGTTTCATAGGGCTTTAGAACTTATCGAAATCGGTAGATATTTTGCCAAAGAAACTTTACAAAGGAGAGAAAATGGAAAAAATTCATACAAATAACGCCCCTCAAGCCATAGGGCCTTATTCTCAAGCTATAAAGGTCGGGAATTTTATTTATACTTCCGGTCAGATAGCTTTAACGCCTAAAGGGGAGTTTTTAGACGCTGATATAAAAACCCAGACAAAACAGGTGTGTGAGAATTTAAAAGCAGTACTTGAAGCAGCCGGGGCAAAAATAGAAAATGTTGTAAAAACCACAATTTTTTTAGATGATATTAATAATTTTGTGGCGGTAAATGAAGTTTATGGAGAGTATTTTTCCCATAAACCGGCTAGAAGTACTGTTGCTGTTAAAGAGCTTCCAAAGGGAGCTAAAGTTGAAATAGAATGCGTTGCATTTGTTGAATAAAGCTTAAATAAATCTTAATTTAAGTTTATTTTAAGAAACTATAGGTAATATTTCATCCTAAAAAACCAATAAAGGGTTAACACAATGTATGCAGTTATTAAACACGGTGGAAAACAATATAAAGTAAACGTCGGAGACGTATTAGAACTTGATAGAATCGAAGGTGTTGAGCCTAAATCAAGTATTGAATTTAACGAAGTTTTACTTGTAAAAGGTGATGATACTAAAATAGGAACACCTCTTGTAGACGGTGCTAAAGTGGTAGCGGAAGTTATTAATCACGGAAGAGGTAAAAAAGTTATCGTTTTCAAAAAAAGAAGAAGAAAAGACTCTAAGAAAAAAAGAGGCTTTAGAAGAGATTTTACTAGAGTTGTGATTAAAGAAATCATAGCATAATTTAAGGAGAAGAAATGGCACATAAAAAAGGACAAGGGTCAACTCAAAATAACAGAGATTCAGCCGGTAGAAGACTTGGCGTTAAAAAATTCGGAGGAGAGTTCGTAAGAGCCGGAAATATTATTATCAGACAAAGAGGAACTAAAGTTCATCCTGGTAATAATGTTGGTATGGGTAAAGACCATACAATCTACGCTTTAATTGACGGATACGTAAAATTCGAAATTAAAGATAAACAAAGAAAAAAAGTTTCGGTTTATCCGGTAGAAAACAACTAATTTCCCCTCTTTTTCCTCATTTTTCGCTCATAATTTGATAAAATACTTTTATGTTTAGTGCTTAATGTTCAGTTAGTTTAAGTGATATAATTAATATTAAAGATTAAATTTATATTAGGAGTATGGATGTTTGTAGATAATGTAAAATTGCGTGTAAAATCCGGAAAAGGTGGCCAGGGGTGCGTTAGTTTTAGACGTGAAAAGTTTGTAGTAAAAGGTGGGCCTGACGGAGGAGACGGAGGAAAAGGTGGAGATGTAATTGTCGTATGTGATAAAAACACCAATACCTTATCTCATTATAAAGGAAGAAAGCTTTTAAAAGCTAAAAACGGAAGACCGGGAGAAGGTAGAAAAAAACACGGTGCAAATGGAGAAGATTTAATTCTTAAAGTACCACCGGGGACTATTATAAAAGACGCAAACACCGGAGAAGTTTTACTTGATATGAAAGAAGACGGTGAGAGAAAAGTTTTACTTGAAGGTGGAAGGGGAGGACTTGGGAACTGGCACTTTAGAGGTCCTAGAAACCAGACTCCTAGATACGCTCAACCGGGAGAAGATGGGAAAGAACTTGAGATTATAATGGAGCTTAAATTAATAGCGGATGTAGGGCTTGTAGGGTTTCCAAATGTCGGGAAATCGACTCTTATAAGCACTCTTAGTAACGCAAAACCGGAAATTGCAAACTATGAATTTACAACTCTTACTCCAAAGTTGGGGGTTGTGAGAATTGATGAATACAGAAGCTTTGTAATGGCAGATATTCCGGGAATTATTGAAGGAGCCCACGAAGGAAAAGGGCTTGGAATTGAATTTTTAAAGCACATAGAAAGAACCTCCACTATTCTTTATATGATTGATTTAAGTTCTTATAGAGACCCGGTATATCAGTTTAAAACTCTTCAAAAAGAGTTAAAAGAGTATAGTGAAGAGCTTTTTACAAGGCCTTATGCTATAGCTTTGAGTAAATGTGATAGTATTGAAGTTGAAAGAATAGAAGAGTTTTTTGAAAAGTTGGATATTAAAAAAACCGAGCCTAAATTTAAAGCCGACCCTAATTTGCCGTGTCATTTTAGTGAAAAAACGTTTGTACTTCCTATAAGTTCGGTTGCAAATATTAACATAGAGCCACTTAAATTCGCACTTTTTGATTTAGTGGAAAAAAGCAGAAAAAGTAATGAAGAGAATAGTTTTTAAAGTAGGTACCGCTACTTTATATGAAAACGGAAAGTTAAGCGGTAGAATTGATGAAATTGTAAAACTGCTTAGCGAATTAAATGGAGAGTACGAAGTTTTACTTGTAAGCAGTGGGGCTGTGGGTGCCGGGTATACAAGATGTAAACTTGATAAAAGTCGCTTAGAAAACAAACAAGCCCTGGCGGCTATAGGACAGCCCCTTTTAATGAAAGAGTATAAAGAGAGATTTCATAAGTATAATGTGATTGTGGCTCAAGTGTTGGTAACGGCAGCTGATTTTGACAGCAGAAAAAGAACTGAAAACGCAAAAAAAATGATAAATGTTTTGCTTGAAAATAAAGTCATTCCGATTATAAACGAAAACGATTCCGTGAGTGTTGAAGAAATTTTGTTTGGAGATAACGACCAGCTTAGTGCTTATGTGACTTACTATTTTGATGCCGATATGCTTATAATACTTAGTGATATTGACGCTTTTTATACGGATAATCCCAAAACAAACAAAAATGCAAAACCTTTAAAAGTGGTAAACGAAATAAAAGATGAATGGCTAAAGCAGGAGTGTAATCCAAATGACGAGTTTGCAACGGGAGGTATAGTTACAAAATTAAAAGCCGCTAAATTTTTAATGGAAAGAGGTAAATCTATGTTTTTAACAAGCGGGTTTGATTTATCGGATGTAAGGGCGTTTTTAAAAGGCGTTCATAAAGGTGGGACACTATTTATCGCTAAAGGAGAAGAGAGTGAAAGTTGTAGCAACAAATAGAAAAGCGTATCACGATTATGATATTTTTGATAAATATGAAGCCGGGATTGAGTTAAAAGGAAGTGAGGTTAAAGCTTTAAGAGAAGGTAGAGTTAATCTTAAAGACTCTTACGTAAGAATAAAAGACGGAGAGGTTTGGTGGCTTCAGGGACATATAAGCAATCTTGATACGACTTATTCTGCTTTTAGACATGATGAAAAAAGACCGAGAAAACTTCTTTTGCATAAGCAAGAAATTGCAAAACTTGCAGGATATACGAGTGAAAAGGGGTATACTCTTGTGCCTCTTAGAATCTATTTTAACAACCGTAACCGTGCAAAGCTTGAAATTGCCGTGGCAAAAGGTAGAAAACTCCACGATAAACGTAGAGTTATGAAAGAAAAAGAGTTAAAAAAAGAAGCGGCGGCTGCTATGAAGAGATACGGTTTTTAGTTGCAGCTGTCGATTAAAACTCTGAAGATAAGATTATCGTAAATATAAACGATTTCTACTTTATAACCGTTTTTTATTTTTTCTTTCAAGTTTTTCATATTGCATAAATTTGTTTTTAGTTCATCTTTCATTTTTGTAATTTTAGTCGGGTCCGTAATACTTTCTCCGTTGTATCTTGTTAAAAAAAATAGAGTTTTGTCCGAAGTAGTGGCATATCCTCTGTATTTTATTTTCGGTTTGTTTGATTTTTCTATAGGAATAATTGAGATGTTGTTTGCTAGGGAAAAAGTAATTAAGCTTAAAATTAACAGTAATTTTTTCATTTTTTATCCTTTAAATTTTTTAAATCTTCCAAAACTTTTTTGGCGTGTCCTTTTGCCCTTACGTTTTTGTACTCTTTTACTATGTTTCCGTCAGGGTCTATTATGGAAGTTGAGCGAATAACTCCTTCATACTCTTTTCCGTACATCTTTTTTTTGCCCCACGCTCCGTATGCTTTTAACACTTCTTTATTTTCATCGCTAAGAAGCGTTACGGTTAAATCGTGTTTTTCTATAAAATTGCAGTGTTTTTTAGGAGAATCCGGGCTTATGCCTATTACGATAGCGTCTAAATTTTCAAACTCATCCAAAAGTTCGCTAAACTCTTTTGCTTCCGTGGTACATCCAGGGGTATTGTCTTTTGGATAAAAATACAAAACAATCCATTTTCCTCTTAAATCCCTTAAGCAAATTTCGACATTGTCTTGATTGGGAAGACAAAATTCGGGTGCTTTCATTTAATTTCCTTTTTTCACATTATATCAAAAAGGTTAAAAATTTAGTACAATAAATAAAAAGGATATTTGATGTGGCCACCACTTACACCTTATTTAACGGTTGACGGGATTGTTAAGGTTTTTAATCCCGAGTTTAGTGGAATAGTACTTATTAAAAGAAAAAATCCTCCTTTAGGTTTTGCACTTCCTGGAGGTTTTGTGGATAGGGGAGAGACGGTTGAAAATGCTTTAAAAAGAGAAATGAAAGAGGAAATAGGTGTTGATGTAACAATTGAAAAACTATTAGGAGTCTATTCCGACCCTAAAAGAGACACCAGACTTCACAGTGTAAGCTGTGTTTTTGTATGCAGGGCTGAGAGTTGGCCAAAAGCCGGAGATGACGCCAAAGAGGCTTTTGTTGTAAAACTTGAAGATATTCCGTGGGATGAGTTGGTATTTGACCATTCTAAGATTTTAAGAGATTATTTAAGAAGCTAAGGATTATAATCCGGCTTCTTTTAAGGCTTCCGCCTGGTAATGGGCAATTAGAGGGTCTATTATTTCGTCAAAAAGCCCTTCACTCATAATTTGTTCGAGTCTGTAAAGAGTTAGTCCTATCCTATGGTCTGTGATTCTGTTTTGAGGGTAGTTATAGGTTCTGATTCTCTCACTTCTATCACCACTTCCTACTTGGCTTTTTCTGGCTTCTCCGATTGCCGCTAATCTTTCGCTTTCAAGTTTTTCGTATACTCTTGCTTTAAGAATTTGAAGAGCTTTTTCTTTGTTTCTTTGTTGGCTTCTTTCATCTTGCATTGAAACTGTAATTCCGGTTGGAATGTGAGTCATTCTAACGGCACTTTCGGTTTTGTTTACGTGCTGACCTCCGGCTCCTCCGGCTCTCATTACTTCTATTTTAATGTCTTTCGGGTCAAGTTCTATATCTACATCGTCAACTTCCGGCATTACGGCTACCGTTACTGCAGAAGTGTGAATTCTTCCTTGGGATTCCGTTGCAGGGATTCTTTGTACTCTGTGAGTTCCCCCTTCATATTTTAAGCGTGAATAGACGTTTTCACCTTTTATTAAAAGAATAATCTCTTTATATCCACCTACGTCGTTTTTGCTTTCGCTTACTATTTCGACTTTCCAGCCTTTATTGTCGGCGTATCTTAAATAAGCTTTTAATAAATCCCCCACAAACAGTGCCGCTTCATCACCTCCGGTTCCGGCTCTTATTTCAAGGAATATGTTTTTATCGTCATTCGGGTCTTTTGGAAGAAGCAGTATTTTAATCTCTTCTTCAAGCGTAGGAAGCTTTTCTTCGGCAACTTTAAGTTCTTCTTTTGCAAGTTCCGCCATTTCCGGGTCGTCAAGCATAGCTTTTGCTTCTTCTATCGTTTGGATTAGGTTTTCATACTCTTGTGCTTTTTCAACTATAGGCTCAAGACTTCTTGCTTCGCGAGATAGTTTTGTCATTTTTTTTATGTCTTGTGTAATTTCCGGTGAGCTTAACATTTGATTGATTTCGTTGTATTTATCAACGAAAGGTTTTAGTTTTTCAAGTAACATTTTATTCCTTTAATGGAAGATTTTTAGAATTATAACAAAGAGGAAAAAAAGAGAAAAAGAAGAATTACGCTGACGGTTCGATTGATTTTACTAAATGATGAAGTCTTGAAATTTTTCTTCTTGCAGTGTTTTTCTTAAGAATACCTTTATTGATGTAACCTTGGAATTTTTTATTTGCAACTTTCCACGCTTCAAGAGCCGCTTCGTAGTTACCTTCAGCTACTGCTTTTTCTACGTTTTTAGTGATAGTTTTGATTCTTGTTCTATAGTATCTGTTTCTTTCAGTTCTTTTTTTAGTTTGTCTGATTCTTTTTTGAGCTGACTTTGTATTTGCCATTTATGTCCTTTTTTGAAGCGTATTTTATAAAAATTTGGTAAAATTTGCAAATAAATATTTCTTTTTTTAAAGGAAACATATGAAACTATTCGGAACGGACGGGGTTAGAGGAAAAGCCGGAGAGTTTTTGACTCCTATTTTGGCGTTAAAACTCGCAATGGCTTTTGGTAAAAGTATAGACAAAAAAACAGGTAAAATTTTAGTTGGAAAAGATACAAGAAGAAGTGGATATATGATAGAAAACGCTCTTGTAAGCGGGCTTACTGCAATAGGGTTTGATGTTATTCAAATAGGACCTATGCCAACTCCGGCAGTTGCGTTTTTAACGGAAGATATGAGGTGTGACGGTGGGATAATGATAAGTGCTTCGCATAATCCTTATTATGATAACGGAATTAAATTTTTTGATAGTGAGGGAAATAAACTTTCAAATAAAGTGGAAAAAAAGATAGAAGATACATTTTTTGAAGACAATTTTGAGTTTAAAACCGAAAAAGAGATAGGAAAAAGTAAAAGAATAGACGACGTTATCGGAAGATATATAGTTCATATTAAAACTTCTTTTCCTAAACATCTGAATTTAAACGGAATTAGAATCGTAATAGACGCCGCAAACGGTGCTGCTTATAAAGTGGCTCCTACTATTTTCAGTGAGCTTGGAGCCGAAGTTATTACGATTAATAATAAGCCGGACGGATTTAATATAAACCAAAACGCAGGAGCTATGCATCCGGAGTTTTTAGCCTCAAAAGTTATAGAATATAGGGCTGATATAGGGTTTGCACTTGACGGGGATGCCGATAGATTGGTCGTTGTAGATGAGAAGGGAAATATTGTGAACGGGGATAAGCTTTTAGGTTCTTTGGCTTATTATCTTCATAAACAAAACAAACTTAAAAATTCCGGAATTGCAGTTACCGTTATGAGTAACGGGGCGTTGGAGGATTTTTTGGCTAAATACGGGATTAAAGTTTATAGAAGTCAGGTGGGGGATAAATACGTGCTTGAAGTTATGAAAGAGAAGGATTTAAATTTTGGTGGAGAGCAGTCCGGGCATATTATTTTTAGTGACTATGCAAAAACGGGAGACGGGCTTGTAAGTGCTCTTCAGGCAGTTGCTTATTTAATAGAAAGTGGCAAAAAAGCGAGTGAGGCTTTTGATTTGTTTGAGCTTTATCCGCAGGTACAGGATAATATAATAGTCTCTTCAAAAACCCCTTTAAAAGAGATAAAAGGAGCGAAAGAACTTTTGGATTCCGTAGAAAAAGAGGGGTATAGACATTTAGTAAGATATTCGGGAACCGAAAATAAACTTAGACTTTTGGTTGAAGGTAAGGAAGAGAAAAAAGCAAAAGAGCTTTTAAACAAATTAAGAGAATTTTTTAAAGCAAAGCTTTCTTAATGAAAACGGTTAAATTTTTAATCGTTTTTTTGATTGTTTTGTTTATAGATCAGGGATTGAAGTATCTCTTTTTAAAAGGGTTTGAGTGGCATAGTAAATGTATCTCTTTGGTTTTGGCTATTAATAAAGGGGTTGCGTTTTCTATGTTTAGTTTTTTGGGAGAATATTTAAAATATATTCAGCTTGGGCTTATAACTTTTTTAGGCTATGTTTTTTATAAAGAGAAAATATTTGTTAAACATCCGATAATTAATGCGATTTTATTTGCTGCGGCTTTTTCTAACGTTTTGGACAGGTTTATAAGAGGAGGGGTGGTTGATTATGTGTATTGGCACTGCTTTTTTGATTTTGCTATTTTTAATTTTGCCGATGTTTGTATAGATTTTAGCATTTTAATGTTTGGATATTACTATTTTTTTGGTAAAATTTCAAAGAAGGTCGCATAGCTCAGCTGGTAGAGCACTACCCCGACACGGTAGGGGTCGCTGGTTCGAGTCCAGCTGCGACCACCACTGATTATAACTTACATTTTCTATTCTTTACAAAATCCCCGAAAAATCGAAACTTTAAATTTTAACTTTTTACATATATTCCTATTCTTTTACATACTTGCACTTTATTTTAGGGTAATATAGGGGTATAATTTTAACAATATGAATAAGTTACCCTAAAAGGATTTGTGATGTCTAGGCAAGTAGTTCCTTTAACCGATAAAAAGATTAAAAACGCTAAACCTGCTGAAAAAACGTATAAATTGTTTGACGGGGGCGGATTGTATGTGGAAATTAGGAAAAGCGGTAAAAAGATATTCCGCCTTAAATATAAAAATAAAACTTATACAATAGGGGAATATCCTATAGTAACCCTTGCGGAAGCGAGGAAAAAAGCTGAAGAGATAAAAAAGAATCTATTTTTAGGTATAGACATAAGAAAAAAAGGTTATACATTAGAAGAGGTTACAAGGGAGTTTTTAACAAAAGCAGAAAAGGAGTTAAGCCCTAAATATTTTAAGTCTCAAGTGCGTAAATTAGAAAACTATGTGTTACCCTTTATAGGGGGTAAGGAAATAGAAAAAATCACAAAAGCCGATATTGTTAAAATTTTAAAGAATGTCAAAAATATTAAAGTTCCTCTCTCAAAGCCGACTGATAAAACGGAAGCTACAAGACGTGTATTTATACTTCTTAGACAAATATTCAAATATGCTCATACAAATGATTATATACAAGCAAACATAATAGACAAAATAAATATAAACGACATAATCCCTAAAAGAAAAGTGGAGCATATTGAAGCGATAATAGATGAGGAAGAATTGAAACATATTGTAAAAGATATTTTTCTCTATGATAGAGGATATGTTTTAACAAGGCTTGCATTTAAATTTTTAATTTTGACTGCATTAAGAGCAGGTAATATAAGAAATCTGAGGTGGGAATGGATAGATTTTAAAGAGAGGGTAATTGTATATCCTGCAAATACTATGAAAGCAAAAAAAGAATTTAGATTACCGCTTACGAATAGTCTTGTAGAAATTTTAAAAGAGGCTAAAAAATATAGTAGGGGTAAAATAGTGTTTCATTCTCCGAAAGAGCCAAATAAACAATTAAGCGATATGACTTTTAACATGATTTTACGGCGTTTGGGGATAGAAAATCATAAACCGCACGGATTTAGAAGTAGTTTTAGCACGATATGTTATAAATATATGCATGAACATAGATTTAGTGCTGAAGTAATAGAAACGCAGCTTGCACACAGTGTAGGTAATGCAGTTATGAGGGCGTATATGAGAGGGGACTTTTTAGAGGAAAGGCGAAAATTGTTAGAGTGGTGGGAGAAATTTATTTTGTCGGATTTTTAAGCCATTTTTCAACATCGCTTTTTCTCCATCTTCCCAGTGCCGCACGTTTAGGAAATTTACCTTTCCTTTCTAAGTCATAAATTGCTTTTATAGACTTATAACCTGTAACCTCAAGGATTTTTTTTGCGTTATAAAAAGCCTCTCCGCCGAGATTTATTTTACTTTCAAGTTCCTCAATTTTTTGCAAAAGAGGGGTAATTGCTTCGATTACCGCTTCTTTTACATCTTCTTTTGTTGCTACTTGAATAGGCATTTTTACTCCTTTATTTAAACTCTTCAAGCAGTTTTCTTGCTTGTGAATCGAAAATTCCTATGGGAGTTAAAATAATTTTGTGTCTGTTATGTAAAAATTTACTAAAATAAACTTTAGAAAAGGAGGAGTAATATGAACAGAGAAATGATAAAAGAATTAATGTCAAATATGGATTTGGTTAAAGAA
>JBDONT010000022.1:0-16595 GCA_039831155.1 Nautiliaceae bacterium
TCAGACACAAAATTTTGGGTATGTCTCCCTCTATACTATTAGCTTTTTCTAATGTGTCAACGTCAAATTCAATATTTAAAAAGTTTCTTTTTATCTTCTCTTTAATTATCCTTACAATTGTTTTGGTAGTTAGACTAATCTCACTTGATAAAATTAAAAAATATATCTTTCTTAAAGGTAAGTTACGATATGAACCCTATCACTCTCTAACTTTATAACCCTTGTTAGTCTAAACGCAACCTCTTCTACCTCCTCTTTATCAAGCAACGCCTCAAATACACTTCTTTGACCACCAAAAGCAAAAGAGTAAGCCACTCTTCTGGCTTTTATATTTCGTTTCGGATTTGTTATGTCACAAGCTATTATAAACATAACAAAAGTACAAAATAAAAAGAGGTCAAAATTTGACTACTTAAAACTTTCCACCATTTTTAGGAGTTTCTCTTGAAGATAAGCAGGAGAGATGATTTTCATATAAGGCAGCCATCTTTTAGCAAGGTATAAAATCTCATTGTCGTTATTTATGTAGTATTTAAGCAAAAGCCCGTCTTCAAACTCATCTAAAACGGTTTGGGAAAAGAGGTGTTTTTTAGCTTTGAAGTATCTTTTTACCTTTTTATCCACAAAAACGATAACTTCAAATTTAGGTTTGTCATAATCACTCATAAGTGTTTGAAAATTATATATAAACTCCAAAACATTCCTATCTTTTACAAAGGTTTTGGATTTTACGTTTACGCTTTTTATAAAATTAATCCTTAAAAATTTCACTCCCTTATTAAACTCCTCATCACTATGAATAACCAAATACCAGTTTCCCTCGGCAAAGACAATCTTATAAGGTCTTACGTTTTTGTACAAATAATACCTCTCACTCTCATATTCTATATCCAATACTTGAGAATACTTTATAGCCTTTTTTACTTTAGAAAAAAGAGAAAAATTAAAAATCTCCTCAAAAGGAGAAGCCTTTATAAAAAACGCCTCATCATCAATCATTTTTTTTATAATCTTCTCATCTATATTAAAATATTTCAAAAATTCCGGATTTATAGCGTTTACAAGATTTGCAAACTTCTCAAACTCATCATAATCTTTCGGATTTAAAACAACGTCTTTTATCTTCTCAAAATTCAAAAACTTATAACACCCTCTCTTTACGCTTACAAGCTCGATTTGAAAAGACTCTTTTATATCCTCCAAATACCTCTGAACGCTTCTTGGACTGACATTTAGCTTTTTTGCGTACTTTTTTACACAAATAGTCTCTAAAGAAGACAAATCCCTAAGAATAGCCAAAATATTAAAAACTTTTTTATCTTTCATACTATCCCTTATAAAACCTCTATTTTTCCAAAGCCGAAACTCACTTGCTTCCCAACTCCTATAAGCTCCCCTAATTTTAGCAATTTATAACTCTCCTCATCCACCTCCTTAAGCTCCATAACACCAACTAATCCGCCAAATTTCATTTTACTCTTTTGTCTGTTGGAAAATCTATCAAACTCCAAAAACGAAAAATTCTCAAAAGAGACTTCATATTTAGGCTCAAAAGGCAGTTTCGTAATAGGAGAATTTTTAAGCCTCTGATGTCTGTGATGAATAGAACGCAAAACACTCTTTAAACTAACATCGTTTCTAAGAAATTTATTATTTTCTTTTATTCTAAGAGGCGTTTTAAAAACGACATAAGCTCTTTTTTTAACATCCTTTACCTCAAACTCCAACACTTCGTTTTTAAATTCAAAAAACGCTCCCTCTTTAAAAATCAATTCATCATTAAAAAACAACTCAAAATCGCTCTTTATTCTTTTTTTCGTAATACCTATCTCCTTAAATGCCTTATAAATAGCACTAATCACATAAGGAGCTTTTGAGGCATACTCCTCAAACAAAATCAAATCAAAATTCACATCTCCACCCAAATTCAAATCAAGCCTGTATTTAGGATTATCCTTTTCATAAAAATCATAAAATAAACACCCCCCACTCGCAAAACATCCCTTACACTCTCTACTGGGATTTATACAAACGACTCTTTTTAACCCCACTCCCAAAGCACCTCTTATACTAGAACCTATAAACTTATAAGGCAGTTTTAATTCGCTTTTAAAAGATATCTTAGAATATTTCATACCAGCTCCATTAAATAGAATTATTAACTAATTTAAAGTCATTTTTTGACGTTTTTTATAAATTCCACTATTTTTCCGTGAAATCTTGCATAACAAAGATTTAAATTATCCTCATACAAAGAAGACAACTTATCCCAATTCTCCTCAACTCCCCTCTCGCACCACTCCTTCATTTCATCATAATTCTCAAACTCATACCCATACTTTTTAAGAAGCCTTTTAGTGTATGCGTCCACAACCATTACCTCTTTTTTGCACGCATAACACAAAATAGCATCAGCACTCTCAAACCCAACTCCCTTTTGATTTAAAAGCCACTCTCTATCAACTTCGCTTTGAAAAGTCTCAAAATCCCCAAAATCCCTTAAAATATTTTTGCTAAGCAAAATCAAACGTTTTGATTTTTGGTTATAAAACCCTACCGGCTTTATAAGCTCTGCTAAATAACCCCAATCCATACAAGCAATATCCTCAAGCTCCATTCCTTTTAAGTTTTTTAAAGCTTTCTCTACATTTTCCCATTTGGTGTTTTGAGTTAAAATAGCCCCTATTACCACCTCAAACGTCCCAAATCCCGGCCACCAGAATTTAGGAGAATTTTTTAAAAGGTTTTTCTTTTCAAGTTCGATTAAAAGTTCATAAGAATTACTAAACTCCATCTTCAGCCTCTAACGTTTTTATAATTTTATCCTTATAAATTTTTAGTTTATAAGCTTTTTTCGTTTTTGTTTTGTCCGTTTTTATTACAAGACACTGCATAATACTATCGCACTTATCCGGCACATCGAAACTGTGCTTTAAACCGGTAAGCATATGCTTAATAGGTGCGTCCTCTTTCATACCTATTACATTATCCTTACAGCCACTCATCCCTATATCCGTTAAATAACAAGTCCCCTCACTTATTTCCAAATCATCCGTGCCTATATGGGTATGAGTCCCTACAATCGCCCCGACTTTTCCTTTTAGCAGATGAAAAAGAGCCCTCTTTTCTGCTGTGGCTTCTGCGTGAAAATCTATAAAGATAAATTTATTTTTGTTTTTTACAAACTCCAAAAGCTCAATAAACGGATTTTTACCATAAGGCATAGAAAAAATCCCCATAGCACTTATTACTATAATATTCTCATCCTCATAGTACCAATCTCCAGGTACGTCGAAATAGTTAAGAGGTCTTAAAATTTTTCTAGCTTCCAAAAGGGCAATTGCGTCTTTTTTTTTATCAAAGGTATGATTTCCCCCAGTAAAAATATCAATTCCTGCGTTTTTTATCTCTTTGTATGTTTTTTCCGTAACTCCAAATCCGTGAGCCAAATTTTCATAATTTGCTATTACGTAATCTATATTTTCCTCTTTTCTTATTTGAGGCAAAAATCTTTTAACAAGCTTTCTGCCCGGTTTTCCTACAATATCTCCTATAAAAAGTATGTTCATAAAATTCCTTTGGTAAAATATCGGTTATGAAAAAGTTAATCTTAATCGTAATTATATTAATTGTTTTGGAAATATTCTAAATTATTCCGGAATTTTAGATAAAATTCCATTAAAAAGGCTAAAAATGATTAAAGCTTTAAGAGGTATGAAAGACATCGAAGACCCTCGTTTTTTAAAGATATTCGATACAGCCCGTGAAATTGCAGAAAATTACGGATACTCTTACATTGAAACCCCTATTTTGGAAGAGACTTCACTTTTTAAAAGAAGCGTTGGTGAATCAAGCGATATCGTAAACAAAGAGATGTATCAGTTTACCGACAAAGGCGGCAACGACGTATGTATGCGTCCCGAAGGCACCGCCGGAGTTGTTAGAAGTTTTATAGAGCACAAATACGACCGTCAACAAACCCCAAAAAGATTTTGGTATTTCGGTCCTATGTTTAGATACGAACGCCCTCAAAAAGGAAGATTACGCGAATTTCATCAATTCGGAATCGAGAGTTTCGGTGAAGAAAGCGTTTATGAGGATATAAACGTAATTAATATGGCTGCTGATATTTTTGACGCCCTTGGCATTGAATATACCCTTAAAATAAACTCTTTAGGATGCAGTGAATGTATGCCTGAATATAAAGAAAAACTGGTGGATTTTTTAAATCCCCACAAAGAAGAACTTTGTGAAGACTGCCAAAGAAGAATCACCCAAACCCCTATAAGAACGCTTGACTGTAAAAACGCAAACTGCCAAAGTATTCTAAAAGACGCACCGAAAATTACCGATAATCTTTGTGAAAGTTGTCAAAAGGATTTTGAAAAACTAAAAAACGGTCTTGATAATTTAGATATCAAATATGAAGTAGACAAAAACTTAGTAAGAGGGCTTGATTATTATACTAAAACAACGTTTGAGTTTGTATCGACTAAAATAGGAGCCCAAAGTGCAATAGCCGGAGGTGGAAGATACGACAGACTCGTAGAATTTCTAGGTGGAAAACCGACTCCCGGTGTAGGATTTGCTATAGGAGTTGAAAGAATAATGGAACTTGTAAAAACAAAAGAAGAAAGAAAAGGTATTTATATCGGTGTAATGCTAGAAGATGCACTTGAATTTGCTCAAAAAAAAGCCAAAAACTTAAGAAAAAACGAAAAAGTTTATTTCGAACCGAAAGTAAAATCACTAAAAGCCCACCTAAAAGCCGCAGATAAAGGCAATTATAAAAAAGCTTTAATAGTAGGAGAAGAAGAACTTAAAAACAACACATTCTTTGAAAAAGAGTTATAAAATATTTAAAAAATACTCAAAACTTCTATTTTTTCTCTTATATTTTAAAATCTTTTCCATATCTCTTACGGCTCTTTGAGCCAGCGTGATTTTTGACTTTTGATTTATTTTATAAATTTTAAAAGCTTGAGAAATGCAGTCTTTATAATAATTTTTTAAATCATCATTCCACACCACATACCAACACTCAATTTCCCTATCAACCACTACTATTTTAACCTTTTTAGGAATTTTCATCATTTTTTTATATTCATCTTTAAGTTCTAAGATACAATCATAATTTACTCCACATTTTAATTGAGTCTCTTTGTCAATAACTACAATAACCTCTTCATATCCGTCATCAAAAGCGTCTTTGATTAATAATTTAATCGTTCTTTTATTCGTTATTTCACATTTATCCCTTTTGCCGGATTGCGTAACGTCATATTTCTCTTTTATATTTAAAAACTTCAAAAGAGCGTCTAAAAAAATTTTATCGCTTCTGCCCTCTACAATTATTTTCTTTTTATTCTTTTTCATCGTAATCACCTAAATAACCTAAAATATCAAATTTTATAATAGTTGAAACATCTTTGAATCTTTTAAGTTTTCTATCGAAATTAGCAATCTCATCGGCTCTGATGGACTTGGTAAACCCTTCATAATCCCTATAAAGAAAAATAATTTCATTCTTTGACATTTCATTCATAACTTCTCCACTTTGAGTGGTAAAACAAAACTGATAATTAGCATTTTTAATAATATCAAGGATATAATCAACGGCTTTTAAATGTAAATGCTTTTCAATTTCATCAACTGAAATCATCTCTTTCGCAAAAGGCTCATATAAAGCCGTAATCAAAGCCAAAAGATTTATAGTCCCGTCAGACGTAATATTAAAAGGTAAAAATTTACTCTTTTCTTTTAAAAGTAAAATATTCCTCTCTATTAAATCCTTACCTATTTTTATATCTTCAAGTTCTTCTACAATTCCTACAAGACTCGATGATATAGCTTCAAAAAGCTCTTTTTTATTCTCATTTATATATGTTAAAACTTCCACCAAATTGGTTCCGTCTTTTTTTAATTTATTTCCGCCGCGATAAGTAGATTTTATCTTTTCGGGATAAAAATTATAAGTATAAAAATATTTATTATTCGCTAAATTTTCCAGATACTCAATATTCTCTTTTAAAAAACGGGCTATTTTTTTATTGGTAGAGGATACATTTATACATTTATTCTCTTTATTTGAAAAAAGAATAACATCGGCAGAAAAAGCATACCTTTTTTTTATTTTTAAATTTTTAAGTTCATTAACCTCATACTCTTTAAAAAAGCATTTCCCTTCAAAAATATGCTCTATTTTCCAACTGTTGTCTTTATATAAAACCAATTTATAAAAGCAGTTAAGATTGGAAAAAGAAGCCAAATGTTTTTGCATCGCATTATAAATTGAAAATTCTTTTTTATATTCAAACTCAAAAATTATACTATCTTCATTTAAAAAAATATTTCTTATATTTTCAAACCCTCCAAACTCTTCTATGGCCTTTTCCGGAGACATCAAAGCGTAGTGTAAAAACTCAAAAGCTTTTATAAGGTTACTCTTACCGGCATTATTAGGGGCTATAATACAATTAATTTTTCCTAATTTAATCTCAAAATCTTTAAAAGACTTGAAATTACGTATTTTAACTCTTTTTAACATCCTCTATCCATTTTATTTTTTATATAATTGTAGCAAAAAAGGCGTCATATGAATTACGGAATAGATATCTGGGGTGCCAATAACTTTTTTATAGAAAACGGCAAACTTAAAATAAACTACGGCAACCAACCGGCATTAATCGACATAATAGAAGAGATAGAAGAAAAAGGAATAAAAGGTCCTATTCTTCTTCGTTTTCCCCATCTTATAAGAAAACAGATAAACTCTCTTTACACATCCTTTCACAAAGCTATTAAAGAGTTCGAATACAAAGGAAAGTTTCACGCCGTATTTCCACTAAAGGTAAATCAATTCCCGACTTTCGTAAAACCTCTTATAAAAATAGCCCAAAAATACAATTACGGTCTTGAAGCCGGAAGTAAAGCGGAGCTTATTCTTGCTATGGCGTATAACAACAAACAAGCCCCAATTACCATAAACGGTTTTAAAGACAAAGATATGATACGTTTAGCCTTTATAGCCGGGTTTATGGACTTTGACGTAACTATTACCATAGAAGGGCTAAACGAACTAAAATCTATTATAGAAGTAAGCAAAGAGTATAGAAAAATGCCTGTTAATATCGGAATAAGAATCCGTCTTCATACAAGTGGTGCCGGAATATGGGCGAAATCCGGTGGAATCGAATCTAAATTCGGATTAAGTTCAACCGAAATTATAGAAGCTATGGAGATTTTAAAACAAGAAGGTATTTTAGAAAAACTTAAAATGATTCATTTTCACATAGGCAGTCAAATAAACGATATTTCCCCTCTTAAAAAAGCGATAAGAGAAGCCGGAAATATCTACGCAGATCTTAGAAAAATGGGTGCTAAAAACTTAAGTGCGATTAATATAGGAGGAGGTCTTGCGATTGAATACTCTCAATGGGAAGAAAAAAGGGACAAAAACTACTCCATTGAAGAATTTAGTAACGACGTCGTATATCTTTTAAAAGAAATTTCAAACAAAAAGCAAGTCCCGATGCCGGATATTTTTACTGAAAGTGGCAGATTTATAGCAAGTCCATCTACTATTTTAATAGCACCGGTTATCGAACTCTTTTCTCAAGAATACAGCGAAAAATCACTAAGACTTAAAAACAAAAATCCTGATTTAGTAGAAGAACTTATAGACCTATACGACACAATAAACGACAATAACTACATAGAATACTTCCACGACGCATTTGACCATTTTGAGAGTCTTTTAACGCTTTTCGATTTAGGATATATAGACTTAACAGACAGAAGTAACAGTGAAATACTGGTTCATTTAATTATAAAAAAAGCCCTCTCTTTTGCTACGACCAAAGGATTTAAAAATAAAGAACTAAAATCAATTAACGAAAAAATCCAGGAAAAATATCTTGCAAACTTTTCGATATTCCAAAGTCTTCCGGACTTTTGGGGACTTGGACAAAGATTTCCAGTAATGCCTATTACAAAGCTAAACATTGCCCCAAACAGAAGTGCGACGATTTGGGATATTACGTGTGATAGTGACGGAGAAATTCCTTTTAACAAAGAAAATCCAATTTACCTACACGATGTTGATTTAACAAAAGAAAAATATTATTTAGCGTTTTTCCTTGTAGGAGCTTATCAAGAGATTTTGGGAATGAAACACAATTTATTTAGCTATACAAATGAAGCCATTATAAGCTTTGACGAAGACGGTAACCACAAAATAGATTTCCTAGAACCAACCCAAAAAATAAGAGAAATATTAATAGACCTTGATTACGATATAAACGAAATAGAATGGAGGTTAAAAGAAAACATCGAAAAAAATATCAAACAAGAAGAAGAACAAAAAGAGATTTTAGGGGAACTTTTACTTTTACTTAACGATATGGTCTATCTTAAAGACTAGTGGAAGTAGGGTCACTATTTGGGACCATATCCTCTCTTTTTATTAAATTATCCACTTTTAAAATAGTAATAATTCTCCCGTCATCCATTCTACCCACTCCCTCAATTATATCCTCTTCGTTTGAATAGGTATCGGGAGGTGGCAAAATGTTTTTTTTCTCAATTCTAAGAGCGGATGTTAACGTGTCTATAATAAACGCCACATCTTCATTTTTAATTTTCATTACTATAAATCTTGTATTTTCATCTATATCGTTAGCAGAAGTACCAAACTTAATTCTTAAATCAATAAGAGGCAGTACATTTCCTCTTAAGTTAAACACTCCTAAAACATAATCAGGAGTAAAAGGAACCCTTGTCCATTCAATAGGTTTAATAATCTCTCGAATAGAGAGAATTGGAACTGCAAACTCCTCTTCTCCTACTATAAAACCTACAAGCTGAACCACCTCTTCAGATACGTTTTCTTTCGGTTCTGTTAAAGCTTGTTGCTGTTTTTTTACAATTTCATTTAAACTACCCATTTCCTACCTTTATAATCCTAAATTTCTTTTAACCACATTTTGCAAATACTCTTTTGTGTAAGGTTTTGTAATATATTCATTCATTCCAACTTCAACACCTCTTACCCTATCAGACTTAGTAGCCCTACTTGTAACGGCAATTAAAGGAAGTTTTCTGTATCTATTGTATTTTCTAATCTCTTGAGCCAGCGTATATCCGTCCATTCTAGGCATTTCTATATCAATAAGCATAGCATCTACATCGTTATTTTTTAAAAGTTGAAGAGCTTCAACTCCGTCTTTTGCTTCTATCAAATTAACTCCCAATTTTTCCAAAGCCCCTCTCATTATTTTTCTATCCATTGCCGAATCGTCAACAAGCATTACCGTATAATCACTAGGTTTTTCTTTTTTCTTTTTAGCTTCGTTTAAAGAATCGGTAACTATTTTTCTATTATGAGTCTCTTTTGCAAGTTTCATTAAAGTACCTACATCAACTATAAGAGTAACTCTACCGTCTCCTCTGATAGTAGCCCCGGCAATTCCCGGAAGTCCTTTTAAAAATTCACCCAAAGATTTAATAACTATCTCTTCTTGTCCTATAAATCTATCAACAATAAGACCTATTTTCGTAGCACCAAGTCCTAGAATAACTACATAAAGGTATTTTTCCGGCTCAAGAACTTTTTCTATTTCAAAAATATCAGCCATATTTACAAGAGGAAGCACCTCTTCACGTAATTTAAGAACGCTTTTACCCTCTATCATATAAATATCTTCCTCTACGATTCTTACCGTTTCAATTACGTTTGATAAAGGCACCGCGAATAAATCTTCTTGACTAGCTACAAGCAACGCTTGAATAATAGCAAGAGTTAGAGGAATTTTTAATTTAAAAGTCGTTCCTTTATCCGGTACCGATTCTACCTCTATAATTCCGTTTAATTTTTCAATGTTTGTCTTAACAACATCCATTCCAACCCCACGCCCGGAAACACTTGTAACCTTAGCGGCTGTAGAAAATCCGGGTTTAAAAATAAGCATAAACGCTTCTTTATCGCTCATATTCGCAGCTTCACTTTCTGTAATAATTCCCTTTTCAATTGCTTTTCTTTTCAAAAATTCCGGATCCATTCCACGACCATCGTCTTTAATCTCAATTACAATCATATTTCCTTCATTGTAAGCCCTGAGCCATACGGTTCCTTCCTCCGGTTTTCCTTTTGCTTTTCTCTCTTCCGGAGGCTCTATTCCGTGGTCAATAGAGTTTCTAATCATATGAACAAGAGGATCTCCGATTTCTTCGATAATAGATTTATCAAGTTCCGTATCTTCCCCTTCAATTATCAGTTTAACTTTTTTACCAAGTTCACGTGAAAGGTCTCTTACTAATCTTGGGAATTTATTAAACACTTTACCGATTGGAAGCATCCTTGTTTTCATAACGGCAATTTGTAAATCCGTAGTAACGATTGAAATACTAGATACAACCTGATTAAGCTCTTCTAAGAATTTTTCCCCCTCATATCTCTCTTCCACATCGTTATATATTTTAATAAGTCTGTTTTTAGCAAGAACAAGCTCTCCTATTAAATTCATTAGCTGATCAAGTCTTTTTACATCAACCCTAATTGTCTGTTCAGCTACAGAAGATATAGCTTTTTTAACTTCTTTTTTCTTCTGTTCTTGTGTAAGGGCTTGTTTTTTAGGAGCTACTTCTTTTTTTTCTTCTTTATTTTTTTCATTTTGCTCTTTTGAACTTTCAGATGATTTATCTTCTTCGTTTCTAAGCTCAACCAAATGCTCCAGCACTGCATCTGCTTCTTCCGGAGTTAATGAATCAAAATCAATCTCATCTGCGTTTTCAAGCGTAATTTCGTCTAAATTTATATTTCCTACTTTCTTAGGAGCACTGTTCCTAAGTTCCACTAAATGTTCAAGTACCGCGTCAAGTTCTTCCGGACTTAGTGAATCTAAATCAATCTCATCCGCATTTTCAAGGGTAATTTCATCTAAATTTATATTTCCTACGATTCTTGGTTTTTCTTCTTTTTTTTCATTATTTTCATTTTCGTTTTTTTCTTGAGCACCGCCGTTTACAATAGCGTCAAGCTTAACCACTATAGGTTCTATATCAATATCCGGAGCAGAGTCATCTCCGTTATCACGGATATACTCTAAAATTCCTTTCATAGCGTCTATAGACTCTAAAATAACGTCCATAATTTCAGGAGTAATGGTCAGTTCACCTTTTCTTGCTTTATCAAGTACCGCTTCCATATGATGAGTAAGACGAGTTAATTTATCAAAATTCAAAAAACTCCCGCTACCTTTAATAGTATGAGCGACCCTAAATATTTTATTTAATAAATCCAAATCATCCGGGTTGTTTTCAAGTTCAATCAAATCCTGGTCCATCTCCTCAATCATCTCAAACGCTTCTACTAAGAAGTCTTCTAATAACTCTTGAATTTCATCCATAGCCTACCTTTTTTAGAGATTACTGTTTTTGATTATGTAAAATGTCTGCAATTTGTTGATAAAATTTAGCCGAATCGAATTTAACCAAATACCCTTCGGCTCCAACCGCTTTACCTCTTATATCGCTAAACGCATCAGAAATTGAAGAACTAAATACAAGAGGCATATCTTTAAATCTAGGGTCTGCGTGAATTTTTGCCGCCATATGATAACCGTCCATTTTAGGCATTTCTATATCACTTAAAATTAATTTCAATTTATCTTTTAATTTATCTCCGCCGTATACCGCATAAAGCTCTTCAAGTTTTTGAAGTCCCTCTTCTCCGTTTGTAGCTTCTATTACCTCAAAGCCCATTTTTTCCAAAGCTTCTCTTTCTATCCTTCTAGCGGTCGCACTATCATCAACTAAAAGTACCATCCCGCTAAATTTTTCTATTGAATTAATATCAACTTCTTCCAAATTAGCCTCAAAAAGCCCCATTTCTTCAACAATACTCTCAAGGTCTAAAATTAAAAGAATTTCACCGTTTTCTATTCTCGTAATACCGGTAATTTTACTTCTATCAAGCTTTCCTTGTCCGACTCCGAATTGGGCAGGTTCTATATCAGCCCACGAAATTCTTCTGATTCTTTTTGCGTCGTGAACTATAAAGCCTATTAAAATATTATTAAATTCGGTAATAATTACCCTTTTTTTAATAGGAGCTTCATCCTCGCTAGGTACGTTTATTCCCATCCATTTAGCCAAATCAACAACCGGTACAACCACACCTCTTAAATCGAAAATACCCTCTATATAATCTTCACTTCCCGGTAATTCCGTAAGTTCTGGCATTTTGATAATTTCCCTAACTTTTGCAACGTTTATCCCGTATACACCTTCATAAATACTTCCGTCCGGTTCTTTTTTGTATAATCTAAAATCCACAAGCTCAAGCTCGTTTGAGCCGACTTTTAACGTTTTATCGTCCATCTACTTCCTTTAAGGAGTTTTTTGTAAATTTCATATATTTACCCTCGCAATAATATGATGGCAAATTTATGTAATTTTCTATTTTTTCATTCTGATGGTAATGACCTTCGATAATTATATCATAATCGTATAATTTTAACTTTTTTTTAACGATTTTTTGGAAATTTTTTATTTTTGTACACTTAATTGATTTTTTAAGTAACTTTTTAAAAAGCCAGGAGTTTAAAAAATTGAAACTTACAATATGACATAAATCTTCCACTACTCTGTTTCGAATAATTTTAGAATAAATCATATAGCTTTTATCATCATCCGTTAAATCTCCGTGAGTTAAAAAAATACTTTTTTCTTTATCCACAAAAGCATCTGCAAAAATTATATTTGGAAAAATAGAATTTATATTAAAATCGTGATTTCCGGGAGTATAATAAATAGAAGTTTTTTTGCTTAAAAGATTTATTTTATCAATCGCTTCTTTATTATAAGAAATAAGATAATCAAAAGGCAAAAGAAGATGAAAAATATCCCCAAGCAAAAACACTTGAGGTGGGGGATCTTTTATCCAACTATCAAGTAAATCCAAAAACTCTTTATCACCTTTTTTATAATGAACATCTGCAATAAAAACACTACCCTCTTTTACTCTAACGTCTCTATGGAACATACGCAACTTTAGGAAGAGCTAAGCCTTCATCAAATCCAAACATCATATTAGCGTTTGCCACTGCCTGGCTTGAAGCTCCTCTTAATAAGTTATCAATTACACTGTTTATAAAAAGCATATTTTTGTTTTTCATAGCAAAAATATCACAAAAATGAGTTCCCGAAACATTTTTAATTTCTACCGGTTTTTCACTAACTCTTATAAATTTTTCGTCTTTATAAACTATATTTAAAACTTCAAGCGGGTCGATATCTTTTTTTAATTTTGCATAAATACTCACTTGCATTCCTCTTGTAATTGGAAGAAGTTGTGGTACAAAAGTAACTTCAATACCCGTTTTTTCTTTAATTTCAATAGAGTGGCGATGCTTTATAGGATTATAAGCAAAAAAGTTTTCATTATCTTTTACAAAATGAGTACTCTCTTTTAAGCCCTTTCCAGCTCCACTAACCCCACTTTTTGCATCGATAAAAACTCCATCTTCAATATACTCTATAAAAGGATAAAGCCCAAGGATAGATGCTGTAGGATAACACCCGGGATTTGCAACTAAAGAGCTTTTTTTTATGTAATCTCTAAAAATTTCAGGAAGTCCATAAGCTGCGTTTTCAATATTCTTAGGGTCTATATGAGGACAGTAATAATTTTCGTAGTTATTTTGTTTTAGTCTATAATCAGCAGAAAAATCAACTATTTTCGTATGTCCGTAAAGCTCTTTTACTATACTCATAGCCGTCTTATGTGGCACTGCAAGAAATACCAAATCAAACTTTTTTAATTTTTCAATATCGTTTTTTTGAATTTTAGCTTCAAATACACCTTTTAAGGCAGGATAAATATCCTCAATTCTTCTCTCTTCGCTTCCAAAAAGAGATTCTATTTTAAAATGAGGGTGATTTAAAAGAATTTTAATAAGCTCAAGCCCGGTATAACCACTCGCTCCTACAATTGCCGTTTTTATCATCCTAAACCCCCGTACTTCCAAAACCACCACTTCCACGTTCAGTGGAACTTAGTTCATCAACTTCTAAGATTTTAGCTTGAACAACCGGAGCTATTACTGCTTGAGCTATTCTATCTCCTTTTTTAATTTCAAAATCTTTATCACCCAAATTAATAAGCAATACCTTTATCTCTCCTCTATAATCGCTATCAATAGTACCCGGAGAATTTAAAACACTTACTCCATGTTTAAAAGCAAGACCACTTCTTGGACGTATTTGTACCTCATATCCTTTTTCAATCTCAAAAGCAAGTCCCGTTGAGATTAATTTTCTCTCACCTTTTTTAATTACCACTTCATCAACTGAATGCAAGTCAAATCCGGCAGCTTCTTTTGTTTGGTATGATGGAATCAGAGCTTCTTGATTTAATTTTTTAATTTTTAGTTTCATTTTAACAACTCACTTAATGTTTTTTCATCTACACCTAAAATATCTGCTACTTTTTCTTTATCGTTAAATGTCAAAATTAATTTATTTGCAATCTCTTTCATAGCCAAATATTTTCCCTCTTCAATACCTTTTTGAATACCTTTTTGAAACCCTTTTTCCATACCTATTTCATAACTTGGCAAATCTTCCCATTTTAAATGCTGAAGTCCCATTTCTTCCTCCTTTACAACTTCTTTCAAATCCCTGCTCGTAGATAATTCCTCAAGCATCAACAGATATTTTTTAAAATCATTCTCATCTTTACTTAGATGATAAAGTCTCAAAAGAATATTTCTAATTACCTCTTTTGGATCTTTATCTTCAAAATCACATAAAATAGCCAATACCAAAGCTTCCGGTTTATCTATTTTCAAAAATCTATCACAAGGAATAGTTTTAGTATCTATAATCGTATACTCATAATTAAACGATTTAGTAAAAATTCCATTTTTCATATAGCTTTTTTGTTTACCTATATAAAGGACATACTGAAAAATATCATACTCTTTAAACCTTGAATATATCTCCAAAAAATATCTCGCCATTCTAATTGGCATATTATAGTCATTTGAGCTTTGAAACTCAATATGAATAATTTTGTCTTTAGACTTAACTAAAACATCAGTCTTTTTAGCCTCTATTTTCTCAAATTCTATATCTAAAAACTCAAAATCATCAATCTCCAAACCTATAAAGTATTTAAGTAAATCTTTTATAGTCTCTTTTGTAATGTTCTTTAAAATCGTATCTTTTTTCATTATGAAAAACAGATATCTTCATAACAGATTTTATCTATTTCATAAACTTTAACACTACCGGGAAGCTTAACCTCAACCTCATCTCCAACCTCTTTACCAATTAAAGCCTTTGCAAGAGGTGAGTGGTATGAGATTAGACCTTTATCCGGATTTGCTTCCGGTGCTCCAACAATTGTATATTTTTCCTCTTCATCCGTATCTACGTCAACTAAATAAACCGTACTACCAAATGCCACTCTGTTATGTGCGTGTTCTTTTGGGTCAACTACAACTGCTCTAGATAAAATATCGCTAAGTTCGGCTATTCTTCTTTCTATGTGAGCCTGTTTTTCTTTTGCGGCGTGATATTCTGCGTTTTCTTTTAAATCCCCAAGCTCCCTTGCCGCGTCAATCTCTTTTGCAACTTCCGGTCTCGCTACCGTTTTTAAATACTCAAGTTCTTTTGCCAGTTTCTCATAGCCATATTTTGTCATCGGTTCTTTATGCATTCTTATCCTTTTTTAATTTAATTATAACAAAAGTTTCGCTACATTATCACTACTGCCGTATTTCAAAACTTCTCTAAGTTTTTTAGCCTTTTCTTGAAACTCTTTTAAATCAGATTCTTTATAATCTCTTAAAAGCTCACTTATATCAAACTTTTGAAGATACTCTTTGTGAAACTCCTCAAACCCTTCACGCTCAAAAATAATATTAGCAAGCCCGACATGATTAAGCTTAACCAAACTCTTTGCAATTAAATACTCAATCCACCTTGCCTTATACATTAAAACAAAAGGAGTCCCAATAATTGCGGCTTCAAGAGTTGCAGTACCCGAACAGATATAGGCAAAATCACTATTTAATAAAGCCTTTTTTGCATCAAAAATTAATTCAAACTCTTTTACATCTCCATAAATTTCATCTATTTTATCTTTATAAATAGGGGGAACTGCAAGAAGAGGCTTTTTATCAATTTTTTTGGCAAGCTCTTTAAAAGTAGGCATTAACGATTTAATTTCACTCTTTCTGCTACCCGGTAAAAAGGCTACATTTCCCTTTTCTTTATCATCTCTAAAAGTTTTAATCTCATCTAAAAGAGGATTTCCAACATATATCCCCTCTTTCCATATCTCACGCTCAAAGGGGAAAATATAAGCCTTTTTATCGATATATCTATTTACTTCTTTTATCCTTCCCTTCTTCCAAGCCCAAACTTTTGGAAGGATATAGTAAATTATCTCTTTGCTTGGATGCTTCTCTTTTATTCTTTTAGCAAGCCTTAAATTAAACGAAGGTGCGTCAATCAATAAAATCTTATCAACTTCACCCGCTAAGTCACTCAGTTTTTCAATAGTCTCTTTTGCAAGTTTAATTTTTGGA
>JBDONT010000020.1:0-3397 GCA_039831155.1 Nautiliaceae bacterium
CTCCTTTACATTATCGCATTTCTAATATCTTCTAAGATGTCTTTACCGTCAATTCTTGCAATCACATTTTCAAGGTCCGCAAAAATCACCTCTTCTCCGTCAATTTCTTTTGTGTATTGAATAGGATAGATTTTGATGTTTTTCTTTTTGGCTTCTTTAATTTTTGTAGAGTTTTCCTCCACATCAAAACTTCCAACCATCGTATGCGTAATTGCAATAGTTTTTCCATCTTCTACAACGCTCTCTTTAACTACAAACTTTGCTTTTTCAAACTTTTGCATAGCCGTATATGCAACTTTATTGATTGAATTTAGGTTTATTTCAGCCTCCATAGGCTCAAGGATTCTTACATCCTGCTTGATACCCTGAGGCGTTTCTGCTTTTTGGGTTTTTACTGTCGGTTCTTTAAAATCTTCAACCTTACCAAGAAAACCAATTCCTTCTACGAATGCGTTATAACTTACGCTTACTGCCGGTAATCCCATAATATGCTCCTTTAACTATTGATTATTTTATAAACAATTGGGCTGAATTTATCCACCCTGTCAAATTCAACCGAAATTAAAGTCGGTGATGGATTTTCTTGAGCTTCTACTTTAAAGTAGAATTTACCCTCGGTTATTGCTGTAGGCGTTGTCAAATCTTCATCAAGATAGATTTCCGCGCCGATAAGCACTCTTTTACCTATCATATCCGCATTAAAAGCTCTTATGGTGTCTTTTGCTTCTTTTACAGCATATACTCCTCTATCACTATCGATAAACGGAAATATCGCATCCAATACAGCCATTGAGAGTTTGTCAAATATTCTCACTCTCCTTGCATCTTGTAAAAGTGCGTCCGGGCTTGTAGTCTGATAGTTCCAAACCCTTATGCCGTTGTATGCAATGAATGATGTTATTTGATTGTTTGTAAGTAAATCCGTCTCATCCGGTAAGCCCATGATAAACTGAGCTTTGTTTTTTGCCTGTTTTACAGGCAATGTTTTGTTACTTAAACTATAGCTCCATCCTACACTTGTAGTCAAATCGCTACCGTCAACCACACATCTGAATACACTTAAAACAAAATTTGCCGAATACTCATCTTCACTGTCCGTTAAAGTATTCCAATCAATTAAATTTGTATAAATAGGCGTTAATCTTTCGCTTCCAAAATGTCCTCTTTTTTCTATCGCATCGCTTCCATCAACTGCGTCCAAGTCAATGAATCCCCTTGCTTTAAGGATATTGATTGTTGCAAAGTATTGATTTGCAATATCTAAATCAGTCGTATAATCAGGCACACTGATAATGTCAGGTCTGATACTATAATCTCCCGGAACGTTTTTAAGTTCCGCAATTGCGTTTATGATATTTGTTTTCAAAACATCCGCATCGTCATCATATTTTGCAATACTGATAATTGTCGGCACAACAAGGTCATACTTATTATTTGCCCACACCAAATACTTAAACAAATTCCCTTTAATGCTACCATTCTCAATTCCAGTTTTTACATCATCTACGCTTCTACCATCCAAAAACCCGTTTAACGCTTTTGAGAAGCTGTCAAAATAAAAGGTTTTATTCTCATCTACTTCATTGCTAACCAAAACAATCGCAATCGGCTCAGTTGCCGATACCCTTACAGGTCTTGCTCCTATTGCTTTCCAGCTACTTACTACTCCTCTTGTTATAGGCATTTCCTCTCCTTAAAAGTTTATTCGCAATATGTTTTCCCTGCAATAATTACAGGATTTTTACATTTCTTAACTTCTTTTACCTCCTTAGCTACACAAATTCCGTCTTTGTAAGTTTTGCATTTTGTTATAGTTAGTCTATCTCCCGCGCAACCAATAAAAAACACTCCCAAAACAGCACTTAATAACAATAGCTTACGCATTAATTCCTCCTTTTAGTAAAAGATAAGCTAAATAAACAACCCACACAAATGGAATTACCGCCAAATCAGGCAAATCCCATTTAAGAATATTCCATCCTTCATACCATCTTCTTACAGGTATATGCGCTTTTATTTCATAGTCTCTTCTTTCTCTTCCTAAAAAGAAAAAAGTCGTTGCAACTACCCCTAAAAACAAATTTTTTGTTAAAAGAAAGGAAATTGCTAAAAAAGCAATCCCTATTAAAATATGTTCAATTCCATTTTCAAGAGGTGTTCTCCCACTTTTATCTCTCATACTCTCAAGTCCTTAACGATTTCAAGTAATTCATCAAAGTCTTTCGCTTCGTTAATTTTTGCTTCAAGTTCGTTACTCTTTGCTCTTATTGCTTCTCTCTCTTGCAAAATATCTGCATATTTTTCTTTTGCAGCTTCTACATCTCCACCTGTTATTTGTATTTCAGCTATTTTTGTAACAACCCAATCCGTCTTTTTAAGCTGCCTTCCTGCATCACAGCGAATTGTGTCTATCGCAAATGTTCTTAACTCTTCTAAATTGTTAGAAATATTCCAAACTTTATTTCCTTCTTCATCTATATAATAAGGCTCTATGTTTGTATGTATTAAATTGTTTAGTTTAATTTGTTTAATCATTTTTATTCTCCTTAATCACTGAAATTTACCTTACTTATAACATTAATAGGATTGCCTGAATCAGAATCTTTAACAATCCCTGTAAAAAGTTCAGCCCTATCGTTTCTGTCTGAGTTGTCAAAATTGTATGTAACAGAACATCCTTCTGTGTAAGACAATGTATTGCTTCCAATCCCGATCAAATATCCGTATCCGTTGTCAACTATTTCAATTCCGTACCCAACCACAATATTCATAATACCGTTACTACAAGAACCTTCAGGTGAAAACAATGTGCCATATACCGCTGACACAGCTTTATCCCCCGTATACTCAGGCAGGATAATTTTGCTTCCCTTAATGTAATGTCCATAAATTTGTGTTCTGCCTAAATTGCCTATAAATCTATACATTCTTACATCAGAGTCAGTTTCATAAAAAGAACTGCTTAGCTCAAACCCATTTAAATCAATTAATAATAGTTTGTTTTTTGTATAAATATTCTGATTTAGTTTTATATTATTTTTTAATACAATTATTCCGCTTCCTCCAACAGGGACAGTATTACATGCTTTTGCTAATGTTTTAAACGGTTCAGTTTCTGTTCCTTGATTTAAGTCGTTTCCATTTACACTATCTACATAATACATTACACTCATTTTTGCTATTGCTGCGCCTATAATATCAAGGTAAGTTTGTCTTTTTTTTGCATCGTTTGGAACTTTGTATGTGGTCAATTGCCCGTTTTCATCAACCCAGGGTAATTCCACATCCATAGGCGTAGGATTGTAATGCATATCAAATAGTCTCTTTACAACATTAGCTCCATTTTGAACTACATTATTAACTTTTTGTGCAATTTCTGTTAAATTAAATCCCATTT
>JBDONT010000020.1:3497-4858 GCA_039831155.1 Nautiliaceae bacterium
AAGGCGGTTTTGCAAGCATAAACAAAGTTCCGTCATCCAAATACAAACCTGCTGTTTTTGTATATTTTGCCGCTTCATCAGGTGCTACATCACATACAAATTCAACGGTATTTTCGTTTATTGTGTTATAAACGCTTATATCTTTTTGTATCCAGCCGCTTATGTCCGCAATTGTCGGGTCAAGTGCATAATCAACATCGCTAAACTTAAAATACTTAGGCTTTACCAGTTTCCCAATCACACTTGCATCCATTAATGCTTTTATTCCGTTTACCGTTATAAGACTTTGTCCTACTGCACTCATTTTATACCTCCGTCATTTCTGCTACTGCTACCACTTCGCCCATAGTTCCTGCGTAAGGATAAGCAAAGCAAACAGCAGAGTTTGTAAATTCCATAATCATTTCAGCCTCGCTTCTTGTTTCGCCCATAGTCCCGACTTTTAAATTCAAGTTTGCAGATGTTTTATAAGAGAGTAAAAACTCACCTAAAACACTTCTTACGTTTTTTCTTTTTTCAATTGTCTTTAAACTTCTTTCATACAGCTCATTTGTTATTTCCCTATCCAAAAGAGAAAAATCAACATCAAATACAAAGTTCTCTTTCTCATAGATTCTCACATCTCCAAATACACTTAAACACTCTTTAACACATCCAGCAGTTCCAACTATATTGTTTGCTTTTATCGCCTTTTCAATAACTGCTCTTGTATCTTCTTCACTTAATCCGTCAATGTTTACCCCAACTTCTAAAGCAAGGCATGGTAGATACTCTTTAGGACAAGTTAAGGGATTAGTGTCAAAATACCTCTTATTAAGTATTTTTTTTCTATCTTCAGACGACATCTCAAAATAAGCTTTTAAAAGCTCATCAATATAGTTAGGAAACACTATCAACTCCCAAGTTAAATCTAAATTTCAAAACTTCGTTAAACTCTGTTTTAACACCGCTTAAAGGATTTTTTAAATCAACATCAACAATGTTTTCATCCGTAAGCAAGTCATAAATTTTTGGAACGCTCAAAAACACATTAAACTTTTCTTCAAAATCAGAAAATCTTGCCTTAATAACTTCTAAATTTACTAAACTAATATCTTTTGCAATTAAAACTGCATCGATTAAAACCTCTTTAACTTCTGCCTTTTCAACTTCTACTTTATCCGTAAGCGGTCTTATCTCATCTGCGTTTAGATAGTTTTTTATCGTTTCAGTAATATCTTCATCTGCGTGGTAGCAAACTTTCACTACTCCAGCTCCGCCGTTTGCTACGTTTACTTCCTTAACCCTCACATCAGCACTCTTTGCATAAAATTCATACATTAAGCGGCTTCCGGCAGTCGTTCTTCTCTCACGGCTTAGCC
>JBDONT010000027.1:0-4746 GCA_039831155.1 Nautiliaceae bacterium
AACCCTTTAATCAAATCTAAAAGATATGAATTAAACCAAATGTTCGTTATGAAATTTGGACTTGGAGTTGACGAATGAAAATTTTTTGCTATAATATCTCAGACACAAAATTTTGGGTATGTCTCTTTTATTAGAAATATCACTATTTATAGGAGAACTTATCAAACTGTTTTTCCAATCCATTTTTTTTAAGTCTTTTAAATCTTTATCCCATAAATTTTCAAAAAATTCCTCTTCTTCGTCTTTTACTTTTTCCAAAAGCCACAAAACACTATCAATGCTAAAAAATTCGCTATTTTGAGTTTTATAATTATTTAAATCAAAATAACCATGTATCTTTGCTATTTCATCTATTGATAGTGGTTCATTTAATTCATACACATCGCCTCTTTTAAAAATAATTTTGCTTTTATTTTCCTGCCTGTCAAAATAAACATAAGAAATATATTTCTGTTCTTCTAAAAGATTTAATTTTTCAACAGCTAAAAAAGCCCCTAAACTCATAGATTTAAGACCACCGGTATAGTCTAAGAAAATTTTTTCAATTTCAAAATTATTTAATTCTTTCAAAAGAAGTTCTGACACTTTCAAATAGTTTTCTTTTACATCTTCTACAAATACATCTTTAATTTCCATATCTAACAATTTTTTTAAATTTTCAGCATTTTCAGATGTATCTTTTGTATAAACTAAAATAACACTATCAAAGTTATAACCTTTTTTTTTTCAAAAATTTAACAATAGTATAATTTGATAAATTATTGTGCCCAATCAACAAAATTAAAGGTTTCATCCTCTCTCCCTTTAAAGTTTTGATAAATCATACTAAATTATCAAGTCAATTTCTGACTATTTTTCAAAATATCCATATCCAACTGCTGTTTTTGCTCCAATTCCAAACTCTTTTAAAGAGCATTCCAAATACTCTTTTACAAACTTTAATACATTCTTTTTGTTTCCTTTAATATTTACTTCAAAATCCTCTTTTATCCCAAAAACAAATTTAAATTTACCTTCCACTACCAAAAAAGGAATAGGCACTGGACTTTGGTCATCTGTTGGATAAATTTTATTTTTATCATCACTATAATAGTCTTGATAATGAGGATTTATAATATCTTTAAAAATCTTTAAATCCTCAATAGGAAAAGCATCAAAAAAGATTACTTTTCCCTGACTTTCTTCACTTCCAAAAATATCAATAAACCATTCTTTTTTAGTTGCTTCTTCATCATTAGCACAATACTTTTCAATCAAATAACTCCTAAAACTTCCTTTCACTGCACTTCCCGGGATATAAGGCACTCCGTAGATATGATGAAGTGTAAGGGAAGTCTCATAAACAGAAGCACTTCCAAGACCAATTATTAATTTTTCATCTGTTTTGAATACTAAATTATCTTTTTTTAAATTTAATTTTTCTATTTTTTGATAATAATTTTGAGCGATTTTTGTATAATTTTTTGGAGTACAATATTCCTCATAATATACAGGCTTAAATTCATCTTTATCTTTTAATTCAAAAAATGGAAACTTATTTATTAATAAATTTAAATTTTCTATTCTCTCAGGTAAATTTTTCTTAGTATCATTAGGCATAAAAATCTGACAATAAATTGCTTCTATTTTTGGATTTCTTCCTTTTCTTATTTTAAATAACTCAGCTTTATCTAACAAATTGTTTTTAATTTTAATTGGCAAATCCCCATTATCAGATTGAACATCTTTCAACTCTTCAATACATTCTTTTTCTATCTCTTCTTTTTTATCAAAACTTGCTAACCCAATTTCTAAATCAAGTTTTACACCTCTATCCCTTTTCTTAGCAGGTTGTTTATTTTTTTTCTTCTTTGCCATTTTCATCCTTTACCATACCCTCAGCAAATCTTCTAAGCCATACAAAAAGCCCCATTACTTCGTTTGTAACTCTTCTATATTCCGGTGAAGGCAAATTAATCATCCACCTTACCAATTCTTCTTCATTTTTTTTAATTTTTCTTTCTTCCTTTAACCACTTTTCAACTTGTTTATAAATAATTTCATAAGTTCCTTTTTTTGAATACATAAAAGCAAAAGTAGCAGAAAGTCCGTTTGTTTGAATAAGAGATGGAATTTTTTTGACATAGGATTTATACTCTTTCGGAGATTTATAATTTTCTAACTCTTTAACTTTTTTACATATCTCATTTTCTTTATTTTCTTTGCAATCTATTTTATTATTTTTCAACTCCTTTTGAAATTCTTGCAGTTCTTTATTTCTCTCTAAAAATTCTTCTACTTTATCATAAGCAAACTCTGCTCTTTGTTTTTCCAAATCCCTTATAATGCTTTTACTATTCATTTTTACCCTTTGTAATAATCTCACAAACTCCTTTTCCAATAGTTGCATTTGCTCCTATCTGAATAACATCCGGACACTTTTTGAAAAAGTTTAATACATCCTCTTCATTTTCCAACCCCCTTTTATCTTCAATCGGAGCAAATATAGGACTTGCCATTGCCAAACTATACATAATACTCTCAGCCGGTAAATATTCCTCCGTAAATAAAGCTCCATCTTTAACCGTGCCCGTTGAATTGTCAATTTTTGTTCTTGTGATAACTTCTGTGAATTGAGTTACAAAATCTTTAAATACATCATCTTCTAAAACAATGAGTTTTTCATTTATCTCATCAATTTTTGTTTCTTTTGCCAAAAACTTAGCTAATTTTGTAGTTTTTTCATCTTCATAAATATTATTAAAAGAATACTCTTCCAAAATCACTACATTTTCATCAACTCTGATTTTAGAATTAGTTGTAATAGTATTTTCATTTGGTATTTCAAAGTCTTTCTCAACTCCACAAATTTTTAAATCTTTCTTAAACCTTTTTAATACATAAGGACAAGTTACCCAAGCAAAAGTCCCTTTTACAGATTTTATAGGAAAAAGCAAAATCCTCGCATCACTAAACCCAATAGCCCCGGCATATTGTCCTTTTTCTTTGAATACTTTCTTAGCCTCTTCACTTGCATTAGTTTCATCATATCCAAACACCAAATGAATCTGAATTTCATCTATATCATTTTTATCTTTTTTAATTTCATTCTCAAAAGCCTCTCTTATACTTCCCTTTAAACTGCTACCCTCAATTTTTGGATAGTTTGTGTGCGATTCTCTTTGGATTGGCATATCTACAATCCCTAAATCCTGCCCACTTCCCACATGCATTGGAGTAATAGTATGAATATAAAAAATTTCAGCTCTTTTATACATTTTTTCTCCTTATTTACTAAATTCTTGCTCTAAAATTTGAGCTATTTTTTGAGTTTCTTTAAAATTCCTACCACTCGTTTTAACTAAAATAGTCGCTTTTTCTTCATTTGGAATTTTTATTTTAATAACTCCAGTTTGTCCTTGGGGCTCAACTTCAAGTATAAAATCTTTTTTTCTTGTTTCATATTCAGCAGAACCTAAAATTTTACATACATAAGGACTTTGAATAAGTTTTTTTCCAAATACTTCAACCTTTTCTTTATCGTGATGTTTTCCTCCATCAATATTTAAGTTTTTCTCCTCACACTCTATTATCTCAATTTCTTTTGTATTTATATAATCTTCTAATAAAATATCACCTATAATAGATGTAGTAATGCCTTCTTCTTTTTCTTCAAAGAGATATTCTAATTCCTCTTGTATTTCAAAAGGAATATCTTTTAATAATCTTTCAAACTCATTTTTTGAAATATAAATCTCTTCATCAATCTTTTCAAAAATAACTGCTAAGTATTTAATAAATTCCCTATTTATTTCAAAAGGAAAAGGAGGAACTTCTATTAAATAATCTGAGTCCTCATGAATATATGCTAAATTTATTTTTTTATAAGAAGCAACATGCGTTATAATAGGAATAATAATTTTATATCCCCCTGAAATATTATAAATTTCCTCATATCCAGATGTCAAATCAATTAATCTTTTAATTAAATTTTTAGAACCCTTTTTAATTAAATCTCTATCATTTACTTTTACATTCAATCCCTCAATTACATTCTTTTCACTAAAATCAACTTTTACAATTTTTCCATCAAAACTATTTTCTTCAAAATATCTTTTTAAAAGCTCTGCTACTATATATCCTTTTAAAGTATCAGTAGCAATTAAAACAACTTCAAAAGTTTTATTATCATATTTCTCAATAATTTTTTTAACTGTATCTATTTCAGCTGAGTTAAACTCACTTAATCTTTTTTCTAGATTTTTAATATTTTTATTGATTTCCCTTTTTTTTCTCTCTTTATATTTAAAATACTCTTTATCCATATCTTTCAAAGAAACTTCTAATTTTTCAACTAAAGAAGTCCCAACGGTTGTAATAATTTTCATTTTTGCCCCTTATAATCAGCTATTATCATTTTTCCAAATCCATGTTTTTTATACTCTTCATTACTCACAATATTATCAATTTCTAAAATATCCTCTTTATTTCCCTCTAAAATCTTAAAATAATAAACACTTCCAACAGGCACTGCTTTATACATTGGCTTTGGAGAGTTTTTTCTTATATCCCATCCTCCAATATATTCATTTTTTCCAAGAGAAGCAGCTATTAATTTAATCCTAACTTCATTAATTTTGCCCTCAAAATTCTCATCTAAAAAATCCGGATACCAACCATTTCTAAAAATAGCAGGAGTTAAAAGATAGATTTTAAAAATATCTCCACTGATTTTATCTATTTTTGGAATATCTAACTCATCAAATC
>JBDONT010000004.1:0-4692 GCA_039831155.1 Nautiliaceae bacterium
GTAGTGGCGTAGCTTTTCTAAAAAGCGGCCTTCTAAATCAAATTTTATTTTTTGAATGTCTACATAGCGGCCACTCTTAGAAAATCGCTCTACGGGCTTGCTAGAGGCCAATTTTGATATAAAGCGGTGTAGGGCTTGGACTGAGTAACCAAAAAAGTCATTGAAGAAACGAGGCGACCCTGCACCGCCCTGCGTGGGCCTTTGGCCCCGCAGTCGCAGGTCGATTTTAATCTTATTACTTGATATAATAGAAATAAAGTGTGTCATTTTTGATTTTTTTAGTTTTTTTGTATAATTTTTCAAATAACTTTATTATCTTCTGTCTTAAAAAATCCAGTATGTTTAATTGTTGTTTTTTTGAGGTAGAGACACCCCCTGATTATCAAGTGGGTTGAGCGTGACAGTGATTTTACAAAAAGCCCTAAAATTGGGACTTTTTAAAGAATAGTCTGTCCTGTGATGTCCCGTTAAGAATGTTTGAAGTGACTTTATTACTATGCAATTTAACCAGTATATTAGATATAATTTTACTATGTAATATTTTATTTAGTCTTATAAGGAACTTTGATGGGTAAACGAAAAAATAAAATCCAAAAAATATTCGGTAAAAATTTAGTTAATAAGCCTGTTAAGAAATCGGAAGAAAAGAAAACTATTCAGGAAGGAAATAGTGACAGTATAGAAAAGCTGAAGAAAGATGATTCAAGCAATAGAAAAAATACTTGTTCCGCAGAGAACGTAAGAAAGCATCGAAAAAGATTAAAAGCTCTTGGTTTTAAGCAGATAGCTATTTACTTGCCACCAAATGCTTATAAGAAATTAAAATTTTTAAGATTACACACAAATAAAAGCTATGCAGATATTATAGAAAAGTTAATTGAAGAAGAATATGAAAGTTTCACAAAACGAGAAGACATTAATTTTTTAAGTTAATGTAATGGTAAAAATATTATGTTAAGTAAATTCCTATTGTATAGGAATGTGTTGTAATCTGGAACTTTCACAACTAAACAAAAGTGAAATTATTTTTCGTGGTGGGGTTTGTGTTTGGTGTCTTTATGAGTTATCCAATAAGCAAATATCAATGCTCCTGTTGCAAATAAAGCCCAAAAGATATAAATATTCATAATTCGTCTCCTTTTTTGATAAGCATATTCCCTGCAATATATAATGCCACAAATGTGTAAAAAATCATTGCCATTTCTGGAATTGATAATTCTTTATTTCCAAAAAGTCCGTTAATTACTGATAATCCACCAATCAAATTCGCAAGTGCTATAAAACCTTTTCCTGTTTCAATATATTGATTTTTTGTCATATTATGCCTTTTTCTCTACTTTTTCCGGGATTATTCCTTCTTGGATAAGAGCTTTAATATGTCTTTTGATTGTGTTTTTACTCATTCCCAAATCTTTTGTTAGTTTGTAAATATTCCAGGTTCCATCGTCTTTTATATATTCGTTTTTCATTATCCCAGTAACAGCATTTAGTATCTGTCTTCTTTTTTTCTCTTTTATATTTTTGGCGTTTGTCAAAGCTCTTTCACTGCGTGTCATTTTCCAACCCCTTTCGTTATACCAGTTCCAAATATTTCTACATTTAGCCCTTAAAGTGCTTTTATCCTTTCTGTCGAAAAAGTTTCTAAAAGCATAATCTTGTAACAACTCATAAGGCACCGGTATGCCTTCTCCGAATTCTTTTATAAGTTCCTCAGTATATAATTTTATAGCCCAGAATACCTGGTCTATTGTACCGACACTTTCAGCCGACCAGATTTTTTTCTTATTGGCCCAATATAAAGAAGGCAGATTTTGAAAGTTTTTTAAGTCCCAAGTATGTTTGGTATCTTTAATAGCTTCTCGTTCAATAGAGGGCTTGTAAGGCAGTCTTTCAGGCTTATTTTGCTTATAAGCGATAATAAACCTTGCGATTATATCGTTAAAATATTCCCGGCTTTCTTTTGTTCCTGGATATCCGTTAATAATCCAACCGATAAATACTCCGGCTTGAGCGTGTAGTAGATAATTTGGAGCCGGTAGGTTATACTCTAAAAATTCATCGCCTGTGGCATTGTATAAGAAAAAATAAAGCCAAGTATTGTATAATTTCATTTACTACCTTTTTGGCTTATAAGTATCTTTGGCGAGGCACTTATAAGCCTTTCTTTTTTTCTGCATTCAAATCTTATCAAATATCCTCAAATCTGTCAATGGATTGCGTATACGCATTTTTTGTGTATAAGGGGGTATAGTATTTTTGCTTGCAAAAATGCTATTCTGCGAAGCAGATTTTAACCTTGTTTTTTTCTTTATTTTTCCCTTTTGGTTTAGAGAGTTTCGATAAAAGATTTTTTAAAAAAAGTAAAAATTTTAAAGAAAAAGTGTTTCGATTAAGAGGGATATTGTTTTTTCTCTTTACAGGCACAGAACGTAGTGGCGTAGCTTTTCTAAAAAGCGGCCTTCTAAATCAAATTTTATTTTTTGAATGTCTACATAGCGGCCACTCTTAGAAAATCGCTCTACGGGCTTGCTAGAGGCCAATTTTGATATAAAGCGGTGTAGGGCTTGGACTGAGTAACCAAAAAAGTCATTGAAGAAACGAGGCGACCCTGCACCGCCCTGCGTGGGCCTTTGGCCCCGCAGTCGCAGGTCGATTTTAATCTTATTACTTGATATAATAGAAATAAAGTGTGTCATTTTTGATTTTTTTAGTTTTTTTGTATAATTTTTCAAATAACTTTATTATCTTCTGTCTTAAAAAATCCAGTATGTTTAATTGTTGTTTTTTTGAGGTAGAGACACCCCCTGATTATCAAGTGGGTTGAGCGTGACAGTGATTTTACAAAAAGCCCTAAAATTGGGACTTTTTAAAGAATAGTCTGTCCTGTGATGTCCCGTTAAGAATGTTTGAAGTGACTTTATTACTATGCAATTTAACCAGTATATTAGATATAATTTTACTATGTAATATTTTATTTAGTCTTATAAGGAACTTTGATGGGTAAACGAAAAAATAAAATCCAAAAAATATTCGGTAAAAATTTAGTTAATAAGCCTGTTAAGAAATCGGAAGAAAAGAAAACTATTCAGGAAGGAAATAGTGACAGTATAGAAAAGCTGAAGAAAGATGATTCAAGCAATAGAAAAAATACTTGTTCCGCAGAGAACGTAAGAAAGCATCGAAAAAGATTAAAAGCTCTTGGTTTTAAGCAGATAGCTATTTACTTGCCACCAAATGCTTATAAGAAATTAAAATTTTTAAGATTACACACAAATAAAAGCTATGCAGATATTATAGAAAAGTTAATTGAAGAAGAATATGAAAGTTTCACAAAACGAGAAGACATTAATTTTTTAAGTTAATGTAATGGTAAAAATATTATGTTAAGTAAATTCCTATTGTATAGGAATGTGTTGTAATCTGGAACTTTCACAACTAAACAAAAGTGAAATTATTTTTCGTGGTGGGGTTTGTGTTTGGTGTCTTTATGAGTTATCCAATAAGCAAATATCAATGCTCCTGTTGCAAATAAAGCCCAAAAGATATAAATATTCATAATTCGTCTCCTTTTTTGATAAGCATATTCCCTGCAATATATAATGCCACAAATGTGTAAAAAATCATTGCCATTTCTGGAATTGATAATTCTTTATTTCCAAAAAGTCCGTTAATTACTGATAATCCACCAATCAAATTCGCAAGTGCTATAAAACCTTTTCCTGTTTCAATATATTGATTTTTTGTCATATTATGCCTTTTTCTCTACTTTTTCCGGGATTATTCCTTCTTGGATAAGAGCTTTAATATGTCTTTTGATTGTGTTTTTACTCATTCCCAAATCTTTTGTTAGTTTGTAAATATTCCAGGTTCCATCGTCTTTTATATATTCGTTTTTCATTATCCCAGTAACAGCATTTAGTATCTGTCTTCTTTTTTTCTCTTTTATATTTTTGGCGTTTGTCAAAGCTCTTTCACTGCGTGTCATTTTCCAACCCCTTTCGTTATACCAGTTCCAAATATTTCTACATTTAGCCCTTAAAGTGCTTTTATCCTTTCTGTCGAAAAAGTTTCTAAAAGCATAATCTTGTAACAACTCATAAGGCACCGGTATGCCTTCTCCGAATTCTTTTATAAGTTCCTCAGTATATAATTTTATAGCCCAGAATACCTGGTCTATTGTACCGACACTTTCAGCCGACCAGATTTTTTTCTTATTGGCCCAATAAAGAGAGGGTAAATTTTGAAAGTTTTTTAAGTCCCAAGTATGTTTGGTGTTTTTAATAGCTTCTCGTTCAATAGAGGGCTTGTAAGGCAGTCTTTCAGGCTTATTTTGCTTATAAGCGATAATAAACCTTGCGATAATGTCGTTAAAATATTCCCTACTTTCTTTCGTTCCGGGGTAGCCGTTAATGATCCAACCGATAAATACTCCGGCTTGAGCGTGTAGTAGATAATTTGGAGCCGGTAGGTTATACTCTAAAAATTCATCGCCTGTGGCATTGTATAAGAAAAAATAAAGCCAAGTATTGTATAATTTCATTTACTATCCTTTTTGGCTTATAAGTATCTTTGGCGAGGCACTTATAAGCCTTTCTTTTTTTCTGCATTCAAATCTTATCAAATATCCTCAAATCTGTCAATGGATTGAGTATGCGAATTTCAAACGCCTATAAGGGGGTATAGCATTTTTGC
>JBDONT010000040.1:0-15502 GCA_039831155.1 Nautiliaceae bacterium
CTTCTCTTTTATTCTTTTAGCAAGCCTTAAATTAAACGAAGGTGCGTCAATCAATAAAATCTTATCAACTTCACCCGCTAAGTCACTCAGTTTTTCAATAGTCTCTTTTGCAAGTTTAATTTTTGGAATAACATCAAAAAAACCCATTACATTAAATTCATTGCTATCAATTATAGGCTCTCCCAAAGATTTATCAAAAATTCCCACAATCTCAACACCCTCTAACCTCTTTAAGACCTCTTTTAAATGTAAATTCGCACTCGGCTCAATAGCACTTACTAAAATCTTACTCAAACTCGACCTTTGTTTGATAGATTATCTTTTTTTTAATCTTTTTAGGTTTTATTTTGCACTTTTTCTCTTCTATTTTTCCATCAACAAGCTTTTCTCCGAAATTTCTTGGCATACACATATTAACCCTTTAAAACCGAACTGATAATTTTTTCTATTTTATCTTTTCTTAATTGTTTTTTGAAAATAATTTTTATTTTTTCATTAAAAAACTTTTCTGCCATTTTTATTTTAATTTTTTCTTCAAAAGTTAAATCTTTTTCATCCTTATCTTTTGTTTCTATTACAAAACATACTCTCCTAACTTCATCTCCTCTTTTTAAAACATAAGCAAAATCCGGGGAATAGCTTTTTCCTCCTATTATAGGAATTCTTATTGAGTTTTTAGGAATTTTTGTAAATACTTCTATCACATCGTCATTATATTTAATATTTTCTTTTTCCAATTCACTATCATAAAAAAGCTCCTCAAAATAGTAACTCTTAGCAACTTTTTCGCTTGAATAATTAACTCCTATATCAGAAGCATTTATCTCTTTTAGAGGATTTCCGTTTTTATCCGTAAGTTTTGTAGGGTGAATTGAACTTTTAATAAGTTTATAGTTAATCTCAAATTTTTTAAACGAATTTAATAGTAAATACTCATCAAAATAATACTTAATTTTTCTTATGGTTTGATAATTAAGATACTTTGAAATATCCAAAATTTTATCTTTCTTTAATCTCAAAAACACTTTATGAGCCGTTTTTACATTAATCTTGCATAATTTGCTAACCTCTAAGACAAATTCTTTATAACTTAAATTTTTAATATCGCTAAACTCTTCTTCCATTCTTTTATTTTCAACATACGCCTCATCTTCTACCACTACCTTTTTAGCTTCAAAATAGACTCTATTTTCTACAAAATCATCTCTGTTTTTAAAGAAGCTATAAAAAAGCTCTTCAAATTTTTCCTCACTATCTACTTTTATCTCCATTAAAGCTTTTTGATTTATCTTCTCCCACACTTCTTTTAACTTATCATATTTTCCCACTATTACTTTTACTTTTGATTTTACTTTTTTATCTGCTTTTTTAACTTTATTTTCATAAACTCTCTCTTCTTCAAAAACCAAAGGATACATCTCTTTTAATTTTTTAAGACCGTCATTAATAAATTTTTTATTATCATCAATAATATCATCTAAAATCAACCTAGCAACCAGCTTTTTTCTATCTTCTTTATAAAGTTTAACAATACCCTCAATCAATTCATCACTAAGTTTATCCAATTTTTCTAAATTAAATAGGTTTGATTCTTCATTTATTTCATTAATTAATCTATCTACAAAATCCTCTTCACTAAAATCCACAAAATAGTGCAAGAAAAATTCATCCTTTACCCTAACCCCAAATTCATTAACAGGAAGCCTAAGCCCTCTTCCAACCTCTTGAAGTTTGGAAATTTCACTTCCACTACTTCTTAACTTACAAATTTGAAAAACATTAGGGTTATCCCACCCTTCTTTCAAAGTCCATTTAGAAAATATAAATCTTCTAGGATTATTTAAATCCAATAGTTTATCTTTATCGTGTAAAATCTCATTAATCTCTTTTTCAATTTCTTCATCTTTTGCCTGATTATCTTTTGAAAAATATCCTCCGTGAGTTTTAGAGATATCTTTTAGAGACTTTTCAAGATATTTTTTATAAAACTCATCTTTTGTATTTTTAAGATTCTCTTCAATACAACCCTTTATATTCTCTTCAACAATTTTTCTTAATTTCCCGTTTTCATCTCTATACTCATCAATATTATCAATAAAAAACAGAGTTAAAGGTTTAATTTTAGGTTTTCCCTCTAAGTTTCTCCCTTCTATCAGCTCTTTTTCTATTTTAAAATGATTTTTTATAGCTTTTCTTATCATCATCTCTTCAATAGTCTCACTAAAAGAGTATGGATTAAATTTATCTTTCTTTTTCAAAATCATTCCATTAGAGAGTAATAATTCACTTTTATTCATCTTTTCAATAAAAAGCCCCTCTATTTCCGGATGAATAATTCCCAAACTATCCTTTACTCCTAACTTAAAACTCTTTTTTTTACCTTCTTTTAAAACAAAAGTAGCCTCTTTCCCATCTAAATTTATAAGCTCAACCAATGCATTTTTGCCACTCTCGTTTTTTTCAATATATCCAATTACCCCTTTTACCAAATTATCATTAAAAGCCCTTGCCGCCGTAAGAGTGTATATTAAATTTTCAAATTTTTTATTTCCCTTTTTATCCTCATCAAAAGTAGCACCAAACCTTAAAATAAATTGAGGATTAAGCTTTTGGATATTTTTCCACGTTTTATTATCTTTTTTAAACCTATGAGGCTCATCAATTATAACAACCGGATTAATTGACGCTATCGCATCAAAAGGGTTTGTAAATTTATTAAAAAGAGTTCTATCATAATTTTTTGAGAGGGTATCTGAATTTAACATCCCTTGATTTATAAGCAAAACTTCAATAGTATTTTTACTTTTCCTAGCCTCTACAAACGATTTAATACTTGTGGGCATATACTCTTTTTTATTTTTATTTTTTTTGCTCTCAACTACATATAAATTTATAGTTTTTTGATACTCATCCTTAAAATGCTCCCTTGCACTCTCATTCAAAATAAAATTAACCGCCCCAGCCTTAATTGACAAACTCGGCACAATTACTACAAACTTATTTATTCCATAAAATCTATTTAGTTCAAACATCGCCTTTGTATAGGTATAAGTTTTACCGGTTCCCGTTTCCATCATAATATCAATTACATTGCTTTTTATTGGCTTTAATTTTATTTCGTTTTTGTGCATTAAATTTTCAATATTTTTAAGATAAATCAATGAATTTATATCAATAGTAGGATTTACATAGTCTTTTAAATAACTTTTTTCATACCTTATTTCTAAATCTTTAAACACTTCCACAATCGCTTCAACCGCTCTTGTTTGATGAGACAAATTTCTCTCAAATACAAACTTCATCTTAATACCTTACTATAAGCTCAATTTTATCTAAATCTTTTTTATTGTAGTTATTAATACTCTCATAAATCTCTCTTTGAGTTTTACTATCAAAAACATACCCATTAATTACAATTTTAGAAGGTAAAAACTCACTATCTTTATCAATTCTTTCTAAAATCGCCGCTAAATTATCAAGCCTAAACCCACCATCTACCAAGTAAAGCTTATTTTCCAAATAATACCCCTTATACCCGTTAAAATCTATCTCTTTTAAATCTTTATGAAGTTTTATCCCATCAAAAACTTTCCACGTAGTAAGAAGTGCATTTTTATCGGTAATTTCTCTAAACAAATCAACATCTTCAAGCTCTTCTATATCTTTTAAATTCTCTTCTGGCATAGGAATAGTCTCAAACTCTTTAAATCCTAAATCAATTTTATCAATCCACTCTTTATCTTTGTTTTCTTCTTTTATTTTTTTAGCCGCTCTTATGAGTCTCTCTTTTGTAATATCAAAAATAGTAGGATTTTCTATTTTCAATTCATTTTTTACAAAATCGTATGCCGTTTTGCTTTTTTTAGGGTCAATTGGCTCTGGGAGTTGAACTAAAATAAACTTTCTATCTCCTCCATCCTCTGCATTAAGCTGCATTACTGCATCGCCAGTAGTGCCAGAACCGGCGAAGAAGTCTAAAACATATTCATCACCCACATTTCCAAGCCTAACAAAATCTTTAATAAGCTCAATAGGTTTTGAATAATCAAATACTTTCTCATTAAATAGTTTTTTTATATAAGCATTTGAATTTGCCATTGAGTATTTTGGGGAATAAAAAGTCGTTTTCCCTCTTTTTGAAGGTAAATCCCCAAGAGAGGGTCTTTGTTTTTTGTATAAACTAAACCCATCCCTTGTCTTTTTTACAATTACTTCATCTTTATCTCTTAAAAACTTCTCTTTACTCCAATACCAACTCATCTCTTTACCATCTGTAATAGGCAATAATTCATAATCATACCCATCCTTTTTTTCTAAGGAAAAATCTAAACTCTCTTTATTTATATAAATTGGAAAAAACAAATTTGGTCTCTTTTCTCGTGGAGCATTAACTCCCGTTGCTTTTAAACTTCCCCCTTCTTTATAATAACCTTTCTTATCTATCTGCCACTTTTCTAACTCTTTTTCATCATCAATTGGCAAAACCCCAAATTCAAAATTATCTTTGTTTTTTGCATAAATCAAACAATACTCGTGAGTTTCCATCATCCCTGAACTATTATCGTTACCATTTAAATTATTTACAATTGTTAATTGATACAAAAAATTCTCCTCCCCAAAAATCTCATCCATCAAGAGTCTAAGTTGAGCGACTTCATTATCATCAATACTTACAAAAATAACCCCGTCATCTTTTAAAAGTCTTCTTGCAATATAAAGCCTTGGATACATAAAGGTAAGCCAAGCACTGTGAGAATTGCTTTTGCTATTTACAAAATCCAAAATTCTTTTTGCCTTCTCTATGTCAATTCCGGCCAATTTAGAGAGTTCATCTGGGGTAAATTTTATGTCATCCTCATACACAAACCCGTCATTTCCGGTATTATAAGGAGGGTCAATATAAATCATTTTAACATCTCTCTCATAAGCATTGACTAGATGCTTTAAAACTTCTAAATTATCACCTTTTATTAAAACATTTTGAGAATTGTTATTTTTTGCATTCCACTCTTTATTTTCTCTTAGAAGTGTTCTAACCGGCTCATTTGCCAAAACTTTTGCGTAGCTTTTCCCAAGCCATTCAAGAGAATAAGTCTCTTTTGATATATCGGTTTGGTTTTGAATATCCTCTTTAAACTTCTCAATTAAAAATTTTCCCTCTTTATCAAAATACTCTGGAAAAAGTTTTTTAAGTTCTTCAATCTTTGAAGGGATACCAATTTCACTTAACTTCTCTTTTTTCATCAAACCTCCTTAAACTCTCTCTCATCAACATAAAAAAGTTTTCCCCTTGCTTTTTTACCGGTAATCTTTTCAACTGCCTCTATATATCCTCTAACCTGCTTAATATAAGCCCTCTCATCGTGTGGGCGGGTTGATTTATAATCAATAATAACTATTTCTTCTCCTTCAACTAGTAAATCAATTCTACCAACATTCCCCTTAAAAATAAAAGGCACCTCTTTTTTGCCATTTGGAATAAGTGGTTTTGCTTTTTCTACTTTTTCTTTTACTTCATCAATATCGCAAAAATCCCCATACCTGTTTCTAACCGCCTCAATATCTCCACATTCAAAAGCGTAGTGAATTGCATTTCCAAGATAAATTGCTTCAAAATCGTTTGGCTTATACTCCTCTTCTTTTACTTTAAGCTCTTGTTTTCCATAATTTTGAATTTCAACCTCCACCTCTTCTTCGAAAGAGTGCTTATTATCTTGACTAGGGATAACCCCTCCTATTATGCACTTTTCAAGAGTACTTACAAAAGCAGACTTACTTTCTCCTTTTTTCGTAACTTCGGCTCTTTTTAAAATAATCAAAGAGTTTTCAGCCCTTGTAAACGCCACATATTCTAAATTTTTTTTATCTTCTATTTCAAGTTCTTTTTCTTTATCAACAATCTTTTTATACTCCTCATCCACAAACTCTCTGTTCTTAAATTTCAGCTTCATTTTTTTTAATTTTGCATCCTCGTAATAAAAAACGATATTTCCTTTTTTATTGTTTTCTCTTGATAGTCTATCAAGGACTATAGTATGTTTAAATTCAAGCCCTTTACTTTTGTGAATAGTCATAACTACTATTCCATCAAACTCTTTTAAAGGCATCTCCTCATCCCACTCGTCTATTTTATCCACAAAATCCACCAACGTATCATACTTTCTTGAATGATACAAAAGCCTAAGAGTAGATTCATCCGTTAAATCGAATTTATCCATAATCTCTTTTATCATCAAAAGAGGTCTTTTAATTTGAATATCAACCTCCACTTCACCCCATTTTTTACCTATTAACGATAAAAAATTTAAAAGTTCTATCTTATCGGTATTGTTATTTAAATATTTCATCAAAGAAATAACGGCCTTAGCGTTTGGCTGGGAGATTACTTTTTTGGTTTTAGTCGTAATTACTTTTTTACCTTTTGATTTAAAAAAATCCCCCACATCCAAAATATCATCGTTTTTATGCACCAATACCGCAATATCACTTTCTTTAACTCCGTTTTTAATTAAAAATTCTATCTTCTCATAAAGTTTATCAAACATCTCTTCTTTTGTGGCTTCATCAACCTCAACATACCCTCTCTCTTTCCTATGGGCTTTTTCTTTCAAATTAAACTTTTCATTTACAAATTCAACTATATTCTTAGCACTCCTGTAATTAACGTTTAACTCTTCCACCTCAAGCCCGTAAGGCTTATACTTTAAAGCCACCTTCTCAAAAAGCTCCTTTTCTCCTCCTCTAAACCTATAAATCGCCTGCTTTATATCTCCCACATAAAAAAAACTTCTAAATTCACGCCTTCCTATCCCACTTGCAATTTCCGTAACAATAGGCTCGAATATCTCCCACTGGGTAACGGAAGTGTCTTGAAATTCGTCAAGTAAGATATGATTCATTTTACTATCAAGCCTAAAATACAAAAACTCTTTATCAAGTTTTTCTCTTAAAAGTTCATACACCAAATGTTCTATATCCTTAAAATCAAGTCTATTTTCGTCTTTTTTTAAGTTCCATTTAATCTCTTTATATTTATTGTAAAACTTAAATAAAGATTCAAAAAACGAATATTCGACATAATTAAAATAGTCTTTAAAATAGTTTTGAATAACAACTAAACATTCATCAAACCACTCTTCATAAATCTTCTTAAAATGCCAGTAATTAAGACTTTCTTTGCAAAACCACCCGCTCTTATAAGCATCATAAAACTCTATATTAAAAGTACCTTTTGCCTGTTTACTGGCTGAAGAATTTAAAATAAAATCCTTTAATCTCAAAAAAGCTTTTTTAGCTTTTTTATCATCCGGCTTTGAAAAAGGTGTGAGAGTGATGTTTTTTAGTTCTTTATCTTTTTCGTATAATATCTCAAACAACTCAACCAAATTATAAAAATTATTCTCCCTCTTTGCCACGTCTATAAGCTCTAAAAACTCCCTGTCTTTTAGAGTGTTTAAAAATTTACTAAAAACAACCTCCCTATCGATTCCCCCTATATCAAACCCACTCCTAACCCCGGCAAAATAGCTAAATTTCCTAAGAATCTTATTAATAAAAGAGTCTATCGTCTGAATATTAATATCGCTGTTTAAAAAAGCCCTTAAGAGTCTGTTTTTCTTTTCTAAAAGCTCTCCTTTTGAGATATTAAGCTCACTACAAACCATATTCAAAACATTCTCATCATTTCCAAGCTCTTTTAAAAACTTAACGATTCTCTCTTTCATTTCGTTACTTGCTTTATTCGTAAACGTAATTGCTATAATATTTACCGGATTATCCACACTAAGAAGAGAAATATATCTGTTTGCCAGCCTAAACGTCTTACCACTTCCCGCACTCGCCTTAACTGCTAAAAGCCTTTTCATTCATCCCTCCCACACGCTACTTTATAATCACAAAACCTGCAAATTTCACTAGCTTTTTTAATTTTTTCTTTACCGTCAACCTCATAAACTATATCCGAAGCTTCTTTTACTTTTTTAGGAAGAGAATTTAAAACCTCTTTTAACTCTTTTAACTTTATTACGCCTTTTTCTTTTTTCGTTTCTTTAATATCCCAAATAACGATTTCAATCTCTTTATTAGGAAAATGCTTTTTAGCTAAAAGGTAATAAAAGGTAGTCTGAAAATCGTTAATATACTCCTCATTTTTTTTGCTCTCTTTTGAGGTTTTATAATCGATAAACACAACCTTTTTATCAAATACGTCAACTCTGTCGACTTTCGCCTTTAAAAGAACCCCTTCAAACTCCACTTCAAATCTTTTCTCAACCAAATTAAAAGCCGTCTTCATCTCATCAAAGTCTTTTTCACAAAAAGCTTTAATCTTATCGCTCCATTTAGCCAAAACTTCAAACAAAAGTTTTTTATCGCTTATTCTGCTTACCATTTCTTGAATTATCTTATTATAATACGCCCCGGAAGTAGAGATTTTATCTTTTTGTTTGATACTCTCTTCTACCGCTTTATGAAAAAGATTACCGAAAAACTCTTCATCCTTTTTACTCTCAATCTCTAAAACGTAACTGAAATAATACTTCTTAGGACATTCCAAAAGCGTTTTTAAAGTAGTCGGATAAATAGGATACTTTACTTCAAACTCTTCATCATACACCGTCAAATCAAAACTGTTTTCTTTAAAAAAGTTATATTTTTTAGCCTCTTTTCCCTCAAATCCAAGTTCATATAAAAACCTACTCTCACTCATATCATCGTTTTTTACGTAAGAAATGGCAACCTTTTTAGCTTTGTTGATAAGCTGATAATAGTAGTGCTTTTGTAAATTTTCTTTATCGAATCTGGTAGGGAGTTTTGCGTTTTTTCGTATGAAGGTATTTAAAAACATGTCACTATCTTTTACCCTAGGGACAAACTCGTCATTAAAATCAATCATTATAACTCCCTCAAACTCCATCCCCCTACTCTCAAGAACCCCCATACAGGTAATTTTTCCACTATAAACGTCATCAAAGCTAAGTTCTTTTAATCTCTCAAGTACAAAATACAAAAACTCCCTTTTATCCTTAAACATCTCCTTAAAAGCTTCCAACTTAAAAAGCTCTTCATCCACAACTTTTAACTCTTTTTCAGAAGCGTTGTTTCTTATAAACTCTATTACATCGCTTTTATCAAACTCTTCAATCACATCCTCACATTTCTTAAGTGCTTTTTCATCTCCCGTTAAATATTCGTAAATAGATTTTAGCTTTATATAAATAGGAGCGTTACTAAAGCTCTCACCCATAGCAAAGTTTAAATTCTCTTTTTCGTCAAAGAGTTTAATAATTTCGCTAAAATTTTCATCCGGTAAAATAACTACAATATTTTCGGGTTTAATTCCACTTTCTACAAACTCTTTTATCTTAGCGAAAATAAACCCAATCTCTCCCATTCTGTCACTAAAGTGTTCTACTTCAATTTCCGGATTTTTATAATTAAAGTCTCTTCTTATAAGCTTTTTATTATGAAAATCAAACTCAAACTTCCCATCTTTTACACTAATTTGCAAAGATTTTTCAATTAAATTTTTATTAAACTCATCAGCTTCAAAATAAATTTTTATAGGCAAATCTATTTTACTTAAAACCTCAATATCAAATTTACTCAAATACCCGTCAAGCCTAAGTTCAATTTCATCAATTCCTTCCAAAAGCCCCTTATTTATCCTAAAATCCTCTATCAAAAATCTATCAATATATCCGTTTTTGGCTAAAATCTCCTTATAGTTTTTATAAATCTCTTCCAAAATAGCCAAATGTTCGTCAAAATCAAGATAAATATCATTCATTCTAACTTCATTTATATCTACTCTTTCTAAAAAAAGCTCATTAAAAAAATCAAATATAAAATCACTATCCTCAAAAAAAGCTAAAAACTCTTTGCTAATACCCAGTTTTTCTACATCTACATTTTTTATAGCTTCAAAAAGATACTTCTTCCTCAAATCCTTATCTATAAATTTAACCCCATCAACCACTACGATTTTGTCAAAAAATTCCCCTATACTCATATATTTATCTAAAAATCGGTTATCTTTATCTTCAAGCCAATTTCTTATCTGACGCCGGGTTGTAAAGACTTTAAGTTTCATTTAACTACCTTCCAATTCCTCAAAAGCTTTTTTAACTTTTAAATTAAGTACTTTTTTCCTTATCTCTTTGAGTCTTCTCTCTTCATAGCTTAAAACCTCTTTAGCCGGTATGCACCCTCTGACAAAAACCTCTTTTTCATCTTTATAATATTCTATTTTTTCAAATTTCATATTTTTATCTACAAAAAGGTTTAAATTATCGTCTTTTTTAAATTTTTTCATTAAAGCAATCTCTTTTTGAGTGTTAAACTTAGGAGCGTTTTCATAAATTACAACATCTATAAGACCGTCTATTTTTTTTATCATTTTAATTTTAGCTTTTCTTTTTGCCTTATCTATCGCAGAAAAATCACCCTTTTCATAATCATATACACAAATTTCTCCATCCACTCTTTTCATATACCAAGAAGGGGCACCTTGAATTTTTACAGTGGAAAAATTATCCAATACACAGTTGGTTACGTGCTTTACCAAACTACTAACTATCGCAGAAACTATTGTCAAAAGCATAATTATCCTTTAATAATTTTTTCTATCTTAACATCACTGCCAAAAATTTCTCTTACTTTTCTAATTACCTCCTCTGATTTATCGTTTAATGAGATGCTAGTTTTTTTTTTAGGAGGTTGCGGTTGTGGAGATGATAGCTGTGCTTCTTTACATCTGATAGGTTCTATTTTAGTACCGATTCCAAACACTTCGTTAATCAAAGGTCTTATTACGGGAGAAAAAAATCTTTTAAACATCTCTTTACATTCGCTATTAGGACAACTCTCCCACTTTAAAACATTATTCTCAAAAGAGATAAATTTCACGCTAGTTTCAAAACACACACCTAAATTCAAATCTCTTTCTTTTATTTTTTTGACAAGTTCTTTAAATTTATCAACCGGTTCAAATAAAGGTTCTTTAACAGTTTCTAAAAACTCTTTTTTTACTACTTTTTTTTCCAAATCTTTTATCAAATCATCTATTTTATGAGGTTTAATCGCTTCTACCATTCTAAAAAACATCAAACTAAGCACAAATTCATTATCACTGTTATATTTTATAAGCTCTTTTGAATCGGCTACAATATTAAAAAACCTCTCAACGGTAATTAAAGGCAAACTTCCATTAAACATAGCATCTTTTATGTATAAAACAACTTCATCCAAAATAGCCTCTATATCGTAATCTTTTACCTCTTTTATAAGCTCTTTTAAACTTTTTTTATCCTTATTTTTAATAGTTTCAAAGATTTTATTTATAATTTCCGGGTTTACAACCCCAAGCATTTCTACCACACTGTCTAAATCGACTTTTCCTCTGGCAAAAGCTATAGCCTGGTCTAAAAGCGTCAAAGAATCCCTAACACTTCCCTTTGCAGCTTTTACTATAAGTCTTAAAGCTTCTTCTTCAAACTCCACATTCTCCGCTACTAAAATTTTAATAAGATAGTTTTCTATAATATCCTCTTTGATTTTATTAAACCTAAAATGCTGAACCCTGCTTAAAATAGTAGCCGGTAATTTAAGAGGGTCTGTTGTAGCCATTATGAATTTTACATATTCCGGTGGTTCTTCAAGCGTTTTTAAAAGAGCGTTAAAAGCTTCATTTGTAAGCATATGAACTTCATCTATTATAAATATTTTATACCTGCCTATACTGGGTTTATATTTTGTATGTTCTATAAGTTCTCTTATATCTTCTATTTTTCTATTACTGGCAGCGTCCATTTCTATAATGTCAATATGCCTGTTTTCATTAGACATTTGACAGTTCTCACACTCTTCGCAAGGATTTGAAGTAGGTCCGTTATCACATTCAAGGGCTTTTGCAAAAATTCTGGCAGTAGTCGTTTTACCACTTCCTCTTAAACCGGAAAAGAGATAAGCGTGGGCTATTCTATTTTTATCAAGAGAATTTACAAGAGTCTTTACGATAGCGTCTTGTCCAATAATCTCTTCAAATCTTTTGGGTCTGTATCTTAAAGCTAAAACCAAATATCAACCTTTATTTAAAATAGCTTCCACAATAGCATAAGCTACTTTATCTTTATTTTCAAAAAAGTCTCTGTTATCAAAATTTTTATCTATTTTAAATTCGAAAAAATTATTAGTTTTTATGAAATTTTTTAAATCTTCATTATTATCAATTAAAAAAAGCTCATTAATTAACTCTAAAATATCTTTATCTATTTCTATTCTTTCAACTAACCCTTTTAAATAATCAACTTCTTTTTTATGTTTCTTTAGAACTTTAGATAAAAAATTTTGCCTATCTTTATTACACCATATCATTTTTTTACCTGCTATGAATTTATAGGAAATAATTATATCTTAAAATAAGGTAATGTCAAACAAATTATAGTGTCAGTCGCTTTAGTTGAAAGTAATTTAAATGGTAGTGAGGGGGAGACTTGAACTCACTCACTCTATATTTTCGTTGATTTTCGTTCGTTTTCAAATATTCCTTATTTTCGGGCTTTTTGATTTTTGAGATGATATACTTTTGATATGGCTTTATATAGTTTAGAAGTCGTAACCCAACACGTAACCCATTGAGGGAGAGACTAAAGGAGACCAAAACTTCCACGCAAAAAAGGATTTGTAATGGCTATTAAACACAGCGAATTTAAAGACATCGGAATAAAAAATATTAAACAACACAAAAAAGACAAATTAAAATTTTTGCTTGATTTTACATATCAGGGTAAAAGATACAAAAAAGTCGTTACGCTAAGTCATAGACCAAATTGGACATTAAAAGAGTATAAAAAAGAGGCTCAAAGACTGCTTAGCGAATTTCAGATGAATATAAAAGCGGGATATAAACAAAATGAAGATATGAAAATAGATGAATTGTTTGAGCTTTTTATGCAGAACAACCCGACAAGTGAAAGTTGGGATAAAAAAAGAAAAGAAATTTATAGACGATATATAAAAGCTGAAATCGGCTCTAAACGCTTAAAAGACATCAAACCTTTACATATCGGGAAAATTATATCAAAAATGAGAGATAAAGACTTATCGCCAAATACACAAAATAAAGTGCTGGTTATTTTACGCCCTATGTTTGAATTTGCAATACACAATAAGTTAATAAAAGAAAATCCCGCTAAAGATATTCACATTAAACAAAAAGACACAAAAAAGATTGTAATAAACGCTCAGGAGAAACTAAAAAGAATTTATCAGGGTATTATGGAGCTATATGCCGATGACCCTTATTACAGGGCATTTTTCCTATTTGCACTCAGCGGCAGAAGAAAAAGCGAAATATTGCAGTTGAGGTGGGAAAATATAGACCTTGAAAATAACTACTACTGGATAGCTGATGCAAAGCCGAATGAAAATCAACGCTATGACCTGCCGCCGCTCATTAAAGAGGCTCTGCTTGAACTCGGTGTTAAGCGTAAAGGCTGGGTATTTTTCAGCTTTAAAAATCCTCAGGAGCATTTAAAAAAACCGGACAGACAGGTCGACAGACCTAAAAAATACCTTGATATTCCCGAATTTAGTCTGCATTACTGCCACCATATATTAGCCTCTGCACTTATTGAAAAAGGTATTCCGACTTCAATAGTCAGCGGCGTATTGGGGCATAAAAACGCAACGACTATCAATAAGTATGTGAGTATCAATTATCACACCTCAACCCAAAAAGCAAATCAGGAAATGCTTGAAATAATAGAGCCGAAATAAGCCTTTTTTTCTTTTTGGCTATATACTCTACCAGCTAGGGCAGTTTTTTGATTGTAGCATCATTTTAGAGCGAATTAGGAGTATATTTTGAAAGGATAACAATGGAGAAAAAACCATACTATAAAAAAGCTGAAATCGTTTGAATTGAATTTGGAGATTTATTAAAAGATATAGATTATACCGACTGCTTAAACAGAACTGATATTTCAAAAAGATATGGAATTAAGTTAAATAGAGAGTTTGCATACAAGCATATGGGACTAATAATAACTCCTGAATATTTAAACGAGGGAACACTTTTAGTAATTCCTATTACGACTAAAAGCCCAAGTTATGAAAATAAACTTGCAAAAGGATATAAAAATATTTTTTACTTACAAAAAGAGAAAACCCTTTTTTATTGAACGATAGTATTCTATTATTGGATAAAGTTTTACATATAGATAAATTAAAAGTTAAAGCTCATATGGGATTTGTAAGAAAAAGAATTTTTAAAGAAGTTTTACAATCATTTCAAAAGTTTTTAACCCCATAAAGGGGTAAACGATATAATGTAATTATACCTCAACGCATATTAAAAGTCAATCAAATCAAATTATGTGCTATAATTGAATAAATCATTCAGGAGTAACGCAATGACTATGCAGATAGATTTAAGGAAAGTTTTTAAATTCGATAGGGAACTCCGAAAACTTATAGGTCAGCTTGAAATATTTAGGAATTTTTTAACTGCTCTTAATGCTGATGATTTGTCTAAAAACGATAAAAGGGAGCTTATAGAAATTGCAAGGCTTTTGTGGGAACTTAAAGACGAAATACAAGACAATGAAGCGGTATCTAAAATAAAAGAGCTTTTTAGACTTATAGCTTATAAAGTAGAAGAAGGAGAAACTGAAGAGGATAAAATTTGGGCTTTAAGAGGGGATATAGGTTATCTAGACTATTTAGATGCAAAGGAAAAAGGAATGTTAATAACAGGAGATGCCGAAACGTTTATAAGGCAAATTGATGAGTTATAAGATAATAACGACCGATAAGTTTATGAAAAAACTTGCTAAACTCATTAAGAAAAATCCTGAATTAAAACCTAAAATCGCTAAAACTCTTAAACTTTTTGAAAATGATATTAATCACCCTTCTTTAAGATTTCACAAATTAAAAGGAGAATTAAGCGATAAATACAGCGTATCGGTAGATATGAATTACAGAATAATACTTGAATTTATTGTAACTGAAAAAGGCGTTATCCTGCTTGATATAGGCTCTCATGATGAGGTGTATTAAATTTTTGAGACATACCCAAAATTTTGTGTCTGTGATATTATAGCAAAAAATTTTCATTCGTCAACTCCAAGTCCAAATTTCATAACGAACATTTGGTTTAATTCATATCTTTTAGATTTGATTAAAGGATTAATTTTCCAGGTTTTATGCAATTTGTCAGTAACAATAAAAAGGGCTACGTTCAAAATATCCATAGACTGAAAAAAACCTCCTTTTTTAAGCCTTTGTTTTTCAAAGGTAGAATGAACAGATTCTACTGCATTTGTTGCAGTTTATAAGTTTCCTGATAGATTCAGGATATTTTAAAAATGCCAGTATAATGCCCCATTTGTCAAGACAATAAATTAAAAGATTTGTTTTCCATCTATTAAGCTACTTTATGTAACATTTTTTTATAAACACTCATAGGTTTATCATAACCTAGTGCTGAATGAAATCTTTT
>JBDONT010000002.1:0-51492 GCA_039831155.1 Nautiliaceae bacterium
AATGCCACTGCTAACGGTAACCCTACATATCCTAACCCTATTATCGCTATTCTCTTATTTAAATCCATAATATCTTCCTTTTTACAAAGCATTACTTCACTTCAATCTCACCTTTAATTTTTTCAAAAAGCTTTTTACCCATACCTTTAACTTTCATAATATCTTCTATTTTTTTAAAAGGATGATTTTTTCTATATTCTACAACAGCCAAAGCCTTTTTATGTCCTATTCCTTTTAAAGACTCCAAAGCTTTCACATCTGCACTATTTAAGTTCACTTTAGCAAACAAACCCATTACAAAAAGACTCATTATTAATAAAATTCTCATTTTATCTCCTTTTTTTAAAATTTTAGCATATTTATATTTAAGCGTAAATAAATCAATCTTTACTATAAATATCTCTGGTATAAACTTTTTCTTTTACTTCTTTTAATTTATCATCAATCCTATTTGCAAGAATCACATCCGATTTTTGCTTAAATTCATCGAAATCTTTTATAAATTCAACCCCCTCAACCTCATCTCCTTTAGCCATCGGTTCATAAACTACAAGTTTCACAAAAGGTCTAAGCATCTCCATTACGTCAAATATAGCAGAGCTTCTGAAATTATCGCTTCCGGCTTTCATAGTAAGTCTATAAATCCCCACAACTTTAGGATTTTTTTCCAATACTCTTTTTGCTATAAACTCTTTTCTTGTAGTATTACTATCCACAATCGCTTCTATTAACTTTTGAGGTATATTTTCTCTTGTGTAATTTGCAAGCAACTGTTTCGTATCTTTTGGTAAACAATACCCTCCGTATCCGAAGCTAGGATTATTGTAATAATTACCAATCCTTGGGTCAAGACAAAGACCTTCTATTATCTCTTTGGTATTAAGTCCTTTCATTTCAGCAAACGTATCAAGCTCGTTGAAAAAATCCACTCTCATTGCAAGATAAGTATTAGCAAAAAGCTTAATAGCTTCAGCCTCCGTATTATTGGTAAACAAAATAGGAATAGTCTCTTTAAAAGCCCCGTCTCTTAATAAATTAGCAAATATTTCAGCTTTTGTCGTTTTATCCCCTATAATAATACGGCTAGGATAAAGACTGTCAAAAAGAGCTTTTCCCTCTCTTAAAAACTCCGGTACGAAAAACATATTAGGATAATCAAATTCTTTTTTTACCCTTTCGGTATATCCTATGGGAATAGTTGAACGAATTACAATAGTAGCATTAGGATTAATCTCTTTCACATCCCTTATAACACTTTCTATCGAAGTGGTATTAAAATAATTCGTAATAGGGTCATAGTCTGTCGGCGTTGCAATTACTACATATTCTGCGTCTTTATAAGCCTCTTCTTTATCGAGTGTAGCCCTTAAATTAAGTTTTTTTTCCTGAAAAAATTTCGTAATCTCTTCATCTTCTATAGGAGAAATCCTTTTATTTATAAGTTCAACTTTTTTTGAATCGATATCAAACGCTACAACCTTATTATTTTGAGCTAAAAGTACGGCATTACTAAGCCCTACATACCCAGTCCCTGCTATTGCTATTTTCACATTTACCCTTTTATATCTTTTATCATTATTAAAATATCTCTTTTTTTATCTTTAAACAAAATATAACCTTTTCTTTCCTTACAAAAAAAACCTCTAACACACTCTTTATTTAAAATTTTATCAAAAAAATCGCTCGGATAATTTTTTCCTAAATATTTCTTAATAAACCCTTCTTTATCCATACATATGTTATTTATACAAATTACGGAATTTTTAAGCGTAATTTCAATAGGCACACTCCCGGCTTTATAAATAATCAACTTCTTAAATCCAAACCCCTCTTTTAAAAACCCTTCATCAGCCACTTTTACTTTAGAAGTTTTTATAACTGCATAAACAGGAGTCGTCTTTACACTGCATCCCGTAAAAAAAAGTACCATTACAAAAAACCAAAACCTCATTTATCTTATCCTTTTTATTCTAGAAAAAGAGATTTTATAAATAAAAGAGGCTTTTTTTTCCTTAAACCCTCTCTTATCTTCCACTATAATATCGGCGACGCTTCTAGCCCATTTTTCATCAAATTTTTCTCCGTGCATATTTGCAGAAGTGGAATACATCCAGCTAAACTTTTTTAAAAACCTAAGATGGGATTTATCCTTTACCACTCTAAAACTCTCTTTATTAGGAAATATAAACGTAGTTTTTTTAGCTCTTCTTATCTTCTTTCTAAACTTTTTAGGGACTCTTACAAACCTTTTCAAACTCTCTAAACTATCAACCTCTCTTAAGATAGGTTTATTTATATTTCTCTTTTTTATTTCGTTTAACTTTTTCTCGTCTTGAGACAAAAACCCAACAGTCGTATCGGTCTGAACCAAATAAATATTTTTAGGATTCATTACTTTTCCTTAATAAAATAGCAAGTTCGTCCATTTCTCTTAGTTCTTTTAATTTTAATCTTTTTAACTCTTTTTTTATCTCTTCAGATTGTAAATATTTCATTTTTTCATATTCAATATTCGCTTTTTTAAGCTCTTCTAAAAACTCTCTTTTTCTGTTTTCTAAAATAACAACCTGATTTTCCAATCTTTTTATTTCATCTCTCAAAATAGACTGCTGATGTTTTATCTGATTAAGAATAGCGAAGTTTCCTTCTTTAGGAATTTCTAAAGATAAAAAAGAGGAGTTTAAGGAATCTATCTCCTCTTTTAGCCTTTGAATGGAAGCGTTTATCTTTTGAATGTTTCTTTGAATATTATCTATCGCCTGTTTTTTAACTTTTACGATACTGTCAAACTTTGTTTTCATTAATTTTATCTAATAACCGTAGCTTCTCTTTCGGCACCCGTTGATACGTATTTAATTTTTACTCCGATTCTTTCTTCTAAAAACTCTATATATTTTTTAGCATTATTTGGTAAATCTTCCCATTTAGTAACACCCTCACTTTTATCCCAGCCTTCAAGCTCGACATAAATAGGCTCAACACCGTCTAATTCACTAGGAAAATAATCTATTTTCTCTCCCTCAAGTTCATACCCCACACACACTCTTATTTTATCAAACCCGTCAAGTACGTCAAGCTTCATAATAGCAACTTCATCACATCCGTTTAGAGTTACGGCATACTTAGCAGCCACTACGTCAAACCATCCGCATCTTCTAGGTCTTCCAGTAGTCGTACCGAATTCGTGACCTTGCTTACGAATTCTATCTCCGTCTTCTCCTAAATCTTCGGTAGGAAAAGGTCCGTTACCCACTCTCGTAGCGTAAGCTTTCGCAATTCCTATAACTTTATTTAAATTTTTAGGAGCGATTCCACTTCCGGTTAAAGCTCCGCTTGCTATTGTATTTGAACTCGTAACATAAGGATATGTTCCGTGGTCTATATCAAGAAGAGTAGCTTGAGCTCCTTCAAGAAGCATATTTTTATCCATATTGGCCCACAAATAATTTGTAGTGTTTACTATCATCTCTCCCAGTTCTTCATACCAGCCGTTTAACTCTTTTTCAAGCTCTTGCATACTTGGAATTTCTATCCCCAAATACTTAAAATAGCCTCTGTTCATTTCATAATAGTGATTTAATTTCTCCAAAAGTTTAGGAATATTTCTAAGTTCACCCATCCTAACACCGACTCTCGCTATCTTATCTGCATAAGCCGGTCCTATTCCTCTACCGGTTGTTCCTATTGCGTTTTTTCCTCTTAATTTTTCTCTAGCCTGGTCTATTGCTATATGATGATCAAGTATCATATGGGCCTTATCCGAAATTAAAAGTTTTCTCTTAATTTCATTACCGAAACTTTTAATCTCCTTTATAAGTTGAGGAGGATATACAACAACCCCATTTCCTATTACGTTCATAGCATTAGGATTTAAAACCCCACTAGGAAGAAGATGAAGAGCATATTTTTTACCGTTCACCACAACCGTATGTCCGGCATTATGCCCACCTTGACTTCTTATTACTATATCATAATTTTTAGCAACCAAATCTACAATTTTACCTTTTCCTTCATCACCCCACTGAAGTCCAACAATCAAATCAACCATTTATATCCTTTAACAAATTATCGGTATATATAGAAAATCCAACACTTTTCTCATCTTCTACGATATACTCTCCACCCTTCGCATAAACGACATTTCCTTTTATAAATCTATAAAAAACTCCCGTATAGTATCTAAGATTCGCTACATATAACGGTGCAATTATAGCATTTTCAACATCCCAAGCCACTTTTTTTATTTCTTCAAGATACTTTTTTATTTCATCCGGATATAAGCTTAAATCATCCAAATCTTTTAGAGTATGAATATTTACAAGTTTATTTAGCCACTCTTCCTTAAACTTATAAAGTCTCATTTTTTTGATATCTTCTAAATCAAGCCCGGTTAATTTAGAAACCTCAAGAGGAATTTTAATATGGGAAAACTGAAGGGTATATTTTTTATTAAGCCTATCAAATATCAGTTTATTAACTTTTAAAATTTCACTTAAATCCCCCTCCAGCCATTCGGCACCTATTTGATAAATCTCACTGCTTGGAGCACGAAAAACCGGCTGAATATAAAACCACTTCTTAGCCTCACTTTTAAGTCTTTTGATAACAAGCCTAATTACGTCTATAGAACTATCTCCTCTTAAAGCAAGAGTTCTATTTTTTTCATCGGTAAATCTAATTAACTCTTTTTCATCCAACGCTTCCAACTGATGATAAGAAAAAAAAGGAGTTATTATCTCTTCAAACTCCAAATTATCAAAAATTTCTGCAGCGATGTTTTCTATTTCTCTTTTGATTTTGGCTTCTTTACCGAAATATAATTTCGCACCCTGTGGTATGTCGTGTTTTAGTATCATTTTTCTTCTTTTATACTGATATCAACAGATTTATACATAAACCACATAAGTGCCAACAACAAAACGGTCCCTATAATATAATTCATTTTTCAATCCTTTCAAAAAGGTTCCTGATTTCTTCATGTTTTTTATTTTTGATATTTACCATAATCAACAAACTTACAAAACCAAGTCCTATCAAAACATAATCGCTTAAATTGCTTTTATTATGGAATACCCTGTAAATTAACGTCATTTCACCACTCATAACAGCAAACATTATTACAAATACGTTTCTTAAACTGTCTCTTAATAAATCAATCTCTATTTTTATTTTTTCGCTCAAACGGTTACTTTAATTTTTCATTAGAATAAATTTTAACAGCCGTTGCGTCATATTTTCTTATTCCAAGTTCATCAAGAGCAAGTTCTAAGCTATTTAAAATATAAGCCATTTTATTATCTTCAATAATTCCCATATTATTAATTCTAAACAGTTTCCCTTTCATATGGTCTTGTCCACCGGCTACATTTATTTCATATTTTGTTTTTAGGATTTTTCTAATCTCTTCAGCTCTTTCACTATAAACCGCCGCCATTGAAAGTGCCGGATTTTGAGGGAAAATATTAAGCCCTATCGCTTCTATACTAGCAAGTATAGCTTTGTGTCTATTGATTGTATTTTCGTAATGTTTATCAAGTCCGATTTCCTCAAGTTTTTTAAGTACTTCGTTAAGTGCTATAATAAGCCCCGTTGCCGGAGTAAACGCCGTAGTACCTTCTCTTTGTTTTTTTATTTCATTTGCAAGGTTAAAATAAAACCCTCTTCCGTTTCCTATTCTTTTTAAAGCCAACTCACTAACACCTAGCATACTAAGCCCGGGAGGCAACATAAACGCTTTTTGACTTCCACCTACAACAACGTCAATATTACTTGTATCTATATCTTCAACCCCAAGTGCCGTAATTCCGTCTGCCACAACCACAATATCGGGATTTATCAACTTAACTTCGGCCGCAATCTCTTCTACCGGATGTCTAAGCCCACCGGCACTTTCGCTAATTTGAATAAAAATAGTGTCAATTGAATCATCTTCCTTAAGAGCACTCACAACATCATCAACACTAGCCGGGGTATCCCATTCATATTTTAGTTCTTTAAACTCAATCCCGTAAGCCTTAGCGATTTTTCCCCATCTCTCACCGAATTTTCCGGCATTAATCGTTAAAGCTTTACTTTTAACCGTATTAATTAAAGCAGCTTCCATAGCTCCCGTTCCTGAAGAGCTTAAAAACACGTTATAAGGAAGCTTTGTAATATTTTTAAACCTATTTAAAGTATCGATTAAAATCTCTTTAAATTCAGGCGTTCTGTGATGAATAGTGTCTTTTAAATACGTCTCTCTTACAAAATAAGGAATTTCAACAGGTCCTGGAGTTGCCAAAATCATTTTCCAATCCTTTCAATTATGGAATCAACATCAAACCCAAAATGTTTATAAACTTCTCCACCTTTTCCACTAGCCCCGAAACTATCCATTCCTATCACAACATCGGCATATTTATACCACTCAAATCCTCTGTTTGCTTCAATAGCTACAACTTTACCTTTAAACAAAGAGTTTTTAAACTCTTCACTTTGTTCTTCCAATAAATCAAAACAAGGCACACTGACAACTCTTGCATCCAATTTTTCAGCAACCTCCATCGCCAAATTAACTTCGCTTCCACTTGCTACAAGAGTTATATCTTTTCCTTCTCTTAAAACATAAGCACCTTTAGATAAATCGACATCTTTTGGAGTTATGTTCTTAAGTCCTTGTCTACTTAAAGCAAATACAACCGGAGCATCGATATCTAAAGCCGCCTTCCATGCATTTACGTTTTCGTTTGCGTCTGCAGGTCTGAATACATAAAGATTAGGAATAATTCTTAAAGATGTAATATGTTCTACCGGTTGATGAGTCGGACCGTCTTCTCCTACTACTATACTATCGTGTGTAAAAATCCAATAATTTTTATGAGAACTAAGTGCCGCTATTCTAAGGGCACCTCTAAGATAATCGCTAAATACAAGAAAAGTCGCCGCATAAGGTAAAAATCCATACGCACTAAAAGCATTGTTAATAGCAGCCATTGCGTGTTCTCTAACACCATAACGAATATTTCTTCCACAAGGGAAGTCGTGTTCTTCTTTCAAAAGAGTATTATTAGAAGGTCCTAAATCCGCACTTCCTCCAAGAAAACCAGGAATCACTTTTGCAATTGCGTTTAAAATTTCCCCGTTACTTTTTCTAGTAGCAATACTTACACCTTCTTCAAATTCCGGCCATTTAATTTTAGAAAAGTCTCTCTCAAAAAAAGCTTTTATTTCATTTACGTTAGCGTTTTTGTTAAATTCAGCTTCAAGTAATTCGCCTCTTTCTCTTACACATCTGAATCTAATCAATACGTCCTCATCTACATTAAAAGTCTTCGTAGGATTAAATCCTACAACCTCTTTTGATTTTTCAATTACATCTTCTCCTAAAGGAGCCCCGTGAGTTTTTTCACTTCCTTCAAGTCCTACGGCACCTCTTGCTATAACTGTCTTAGCTATAACCAAAGTAGGTCTTCCGTCGCTGTTTTTTGCTTCTCTTAGAGTTTTTTCAATCTCTTCATAATTGTGACCGTCCATTTCTAAAACTCTAAAACCTTGAGACTCGAATCTTTTTTTCACATCTTCTTCAAAAGCGATACTAACATCACCTTCAATCGAAATATTATTGCTATCATAAATAATAATCAAATCTTCAAGTTTATGTTTTCCGGCTAAACTACAAGCCTCATAGCTAATCCCTTCTTCCAAATCCCCGTCTCCACAAAAACACCAAACTTTATGGTTAATTTCCGGAAATTTTTTCGATAAAAACTTTTTAGCCATTGCAAAACCTACGGCATTTGCAACACCTTGACCAAGAGGTCCCGTTGTTACTTCAATACCTGGAGTATGCCCGTACTCCGGATGTCCTGGAGTCTTACTTCTTAATTGACGAAAATTTTTCAAATCGTCCAAACTAATATCATATCCCCATAAATAAAGCATAGAATAAATAAGAGGTGTAGCATGACCTCCGGAAAACACGACTCTGTCTCTATTTATAAAGTCCGGATTATGAGGCGTAATATTAACTATTTCACTAAATACGGTTAAAATATCAGCAAGTCCAAGAGCGGCCCCCGGGTGTCCGGAATTTGCTTTTTGTACCATATCGGCAGCCAAAAACCTTATAGTGTCCGCCATTTTTTTTCTAAGTTCCATTATCTTATCTCCTTTTTTTATTAAAAATTTTTATGTCTAAAAAGATACTTACTCAATATAGACTTAAGCTCTTTTTGTAAATTTTCTTCAAATCCGTTTATCTCATCTTCTAATTTAAAAGCCAACTCATCAGCCTCTTTCACTGCACTCTCTAGCCCCAACAACATTACAAAAGTATTTTTATTTTCATCAACCCCCGTTGTTTTCCCTGCTTCTTGAGAAGTTAACGTCACATCCAAAATATCATCTTGAATCTGAAAAAGCACTCCTAAATTAAGGCCGAAATTATATAATCTTTTTTGCGTTTTAATATCTAAATCAACAATAATAGCCCCCATTTTAAGACCGGCTGCTATTAGTTTTGCAGTTTTATTTAAGTGTAAAAATTTAAGTTCGTCTATATTTAATTTTTTGTTTTCAAAATAACAATCAATAGCCTGTCCTAAAACCATTCCGTTAGCACCGGCGTTTTCGCTTAACGTTTTTATCAAATCAACCTTAACGTCACTGGCAAAAGGAGCCTTTGAGAGTACTTCAAAAGCGTAGGTATTTAAAGCATCACCAACCAATAAAGCCGTCACCTCGTCATAAGTTACGTGAAGTGTAGGATGACCTCTTCTTAAAGTTGCGTTATCCATTATAGGCAAATCGTCGTGAATTAAAGAATAAGTATGAATAAGTTCTATTGCAAAAGCCGCGTATTTTGCGTTTTCTACTAATAACGGCTCATAAGCTTTTACCACCGATAACAAAAGCTTAGGTCTAAATCTCTTACCACCGGCTAAAAGCATTTCGTTTAAAGCTTTTTCATAAAAAGGATGAAAGCTTTTAGCTTTAATTAAGTTATTTTTAATAAACTCTTCCATTCTTTACCTTAAAGGAATTTTTAAAATGACACCCATTGTTTTAATTGTAATTGTAACATTTTTATAAGTGGATAATAATCTTTTTACATCCTCAAAAGAGCTAATTTGATGATTATTAATCGCTATAAGTTTAACTTTATCCCCTAAAAAATACTTTTCTTTTAAGGATTTAGAGAAATATGCGTTTAAGTTTTTATCCACTTTAATACCGAAATACTCCAAAGGCGTAAATAAATATACCTTTTTTCTTATCAAGACATAAAAAGTTTTAGAAGTGGTGATTTTTAACTTTTTTCCATTTACTCCTAATAAAACTTCTTTTTCAAAAAGTTTATAATCGGCTTTTTTACCATTAATATACTTAATCTTTTCACCTACTCTCAAACCTTTTACGTAAAAAGGGTCAAAACTTATAATATTCATATCTTTATCCACATCTATTCCCACATCTCCCCAATATCCGTACTTTACAAAATGAGCTACAAAAGACCCTTTTATAAACCCATCACCCCTTCCAATCCCTACCGCTCTGCAAAAAATATCCGAAATTACACTGTTTTTAAGGCTTTTTACACTAAATCTTGCCGGATTAAAAAAAACTTCATCTTTAGCAAAGTTTCCCACATATATCTCATCTTTCTTAATAGAAGCTATCCACCATCCAAGTTTCAAAGCTTTGGAAAACTTTACGACTTTTTTATTATTAGAATTAAAAACACACATCCCGGTAAATTTATCATAATAAAGACAATCTCTTTTATCAAAAGCAACACTTAAATTTTTAGTAATGGGAATTGATGAACTTATAAAGGAGTATTTTTCCAAACAAGGTCTGAAATTAGGAAAAGCTACGGCAAATAAAAAAAGAGGGAAAAAAAGAATCAACCTTTTCATTGCCCAAAATTCATACCACCGAACATATTAAGTGCTTGAGCCTTTTTATCTTCCACCGCCATTTTAATAGCATCATTTATAGCACTCATAAGCAAAATTTGTAAAGACTCTTTATCTTCAAGCAAAGAATCGTCAATTTTTATATCTATAACTTCAAATTTACCATTAACTGTTGATTCTACAAGTCCCCCTCCACTTTTGGCAGTATAAGTTTTATTATCTGCTTCTTGCATACTCTCTTGAATTTTTTGCAACATTTCATTTAAATCTACATTTCCAAACATTACTCCTCCTGCAAATAAGTAGTTTTTTCTATTATATTATTCTCATCATCTACAATAATAACTGCAGGTTTAAACTCCTCAGCTTCTTGCAAACTCATAGAAGCATAGGCAATTATTATTATTTTATCTCCCGGATGTACTTTTCTAGCCGCCGCCCCGTTTAGGCAAATATCTCTTTTTCCTCTCTCACCCTTAATTACATACGTAGAAAATCTCTCACCGTTATTGATATTTACTATATCAACTTTTTGACCTACGAATAAATTAGCAGATTCCATTAACTCTTCATCAATAGTAATAGAACCTACATAATTAAGATTTGCATCCGTAACAGTCGCCCTATGAATTTTAGAATAAAGCATTTCTATTGTCATTTTTTATTCCTTAAGCCCAAAATTCCTCCGGAATTAAATACTCTTTTATAGGGTTTCCTTCAATTATATGTTCTTTTAAAATTCTCTCAATCTTTTCTTTAGTCAAATCCACATACATATAACTTCCGGGTTCTACTATCATTACCGGACCAAAACTACATCTGTTAAGACATCCAGTAGGTACTATCCAGTTTGTCATAGGGTCAATTCCAAGTTCCATCATCTTTTGTTGAGTAAAAGGAAAAAGATCCTCACTACCTTCTCTTACACAACTAGGTTTTGGAAAATTCGGCGGTCTTCTTTGCTGACACATATAAATAATATTTTTTGGTTTTGGCATTTGCATATACACTCCTTTTTTTTAATTTACTTATATCATATTTTTTTTTATTTTACAACTTTAAAAGAGATTTAATCGTCTCTTTATCAGAATATTGCACTCTTTTATTGCAATATTCTATATAAGTTTCATCTCCTTTACCAAGCACCAAAACAATATCATCATTACCGGCAAGTTCGATCGCTTTTTTTATGGCCTCTTTTCTGTTAAGAATTATTTCATAAGTTTTTTTTACACCTTTTGCTATATCTTTACATATCTCATATCCGTTTTCACATCTTGGATTATCTTCCGTTAAAATTATATAATCTGCGTACTTAGAAGCAATCTCTCCCATTAAAGGACGTTTTTTATTATCTCTATTCCCTCCGGCACCAAATACGACTATTTTTTTACCCTCCAAACTGCTTAACACTTTCTCCATTCCATCCGGAGTATGAGCAAAGTCAACAACAATCAAAGGATTTTTGCTTAAAACCTCCATTCGACCCCCAACACCTTTAAACCCTTTTAAAATCTTTTTTAACTCTTCTAAATCTCTACCAGTTAAAAGTTCTGCACATTTCAAAGCTAAAGAAAAATTAAACTTATTAAATTCCCCAGCCATCGAAATTTCTTCTATTAACGGCTTTTCTATTAAATAAAGGTTTTTTTCATTCATTTTAAACAAATACCCATCCACCTCTATAAAAAAACCCTTTTTTTTACCTTTTACAACTTTTAAACTCTCATCCTGAAAAAAAGACTCTTTAGTCTTTTTATACTCATCCATACTTTTATGAAAATCCAAATGGTCTTGAGAAAAAGAAGTTAAAATTTTTGCACTGAATTCTATAGATTCTATTCTATTTTGAACAATAGCGTGAGATGAGACTTCCATTATAAAAAAATCACTCTCATATTTAGCCACTCTTTTTAAAGTATCTAAAATAGGAGGAGTAGTGAGAGTCTTTTTTTCAACTTTTTCTAAATTATAAAAAAAACCTTCAGTCCCTTGAATAGCGACATTAAAACCTAAACTTTTAAGTAAAAATCCCAAAACAAAAGCAGTTGTGGTTTTACCGTTTGTACCTGTAATTCCTATAAATTTAGGTGTTTTTATTTGATTTAAAATTTCAAAAGGAGTAATATAATTTTTAATAGAAGCAGCGTATTTGCTGTTTTGAGAGGTTTTTAAAAATACTTTATCTTTTTCTTGAGTGTTATCGGTAATTAAATCATTAACTAAAAGTTCTTTATAATTCATTTCAAAAGAGAATTAAACCCGTTTATAAGCTCATAATCGTTATAACTTGATAAAAGTTCTTCAAAATAACTAATAGCACTTTCTTTATATCCGTAGTTTAAAAGCATTTCAAAAAATTCAAGAAGTTCGTCTTTATTTTCAAAAACCACTTTTGTAGATAAAAGTACATTTTCCAAATTTTCTTTTGTTTTAACGATATCTTTTACGTCTTTAAACAAAATACCGTTTATTTCATCACTATTAAAAGAAGGAGAAGCTTGTGTTAATCTTTTAATAAGCTCCATAGCCTTTTCGTACTCCTTCTTTTCAATAGCTTCTTTTAAAAGTTCTTTTAAATTAAAATGAGTATTTAACAAGCTCATCCAATTTATCCTCATATCCGTGAGGTACATTCATAACTACAAGGTCCGGATGGATTTTTTCTTTAAGTGCCTTTTCAATACCGTATTTAAGTGTCGCACCGGCACTTGCACATCCGACACATCCACCCTGGAGTTGAACAAAAACAATCGGTTTTCTAACGTCAATTAACGTAACATCACCACCGTCCATTTGAAGCATAGGTCTAACTTCATCAAGGACGTTAGCTACTGCCTCTTTAAGCTCTTCGTTAGAAAAAGGAATTTCAGCCATCTTAGTTTTCTTCCTCAACAAATTCAATTATACACATTTCAGCAGCATCACCTCTTCTGAAGTTTGTTTTAATAATTCTTGTATATCCACCTTTTCTATTTATGAATTTAGGTGCTATTTCATCAATTACTTTTTTAGTTGCCGCTTTAGCTCTTTCATTTGAGCCAAGTTTTGAGTATACATATCTGTGAGTATTTAAATTTTCTCCCGCTTTTGCTCTTGTGATGATTTTTTCGATATATTTTCTAAGTTCTTTAGCTTTAGGAACAGTAGTTTTAATTCTACCGTTTTCAATTAAATCACATGCTAAGTTTCTTAGAAGTGCTAGTCTATGCTCACTAACACGTCCTAACTTTCTATATCCGTGTCTATGTCTCATTAATTCTCCTTAAGTTGTGATAGTTTCTCTTCAATCGCTTTTTTAACGTCAAGCGGCAATGATTTATTAATAGAAAATCCGATTTCTTCTAATTTATCAAAAATTTCTTCTAAAGATTTAGTTCCTAGGTTTTTGATATTAGCGATTTTTTCTTTACCCATAAGTACAAGTTCACCTACAAATCTAATTCCGGCTCTATCAAGAGCGTTAAAACTTCTGCTTCTAAGATTTAGATTTTCAATAGGTTCGAATAATACGTTATATTCTTCATCAAGTTCTACGTTTTGAACTGTTTTTTGTTCAAGTTTAAACTCTTTTGAAAATACTGCAAATTGATTTAAATAGTTATTTACTGCGTTTTTAAACGCTTCAATAGGGCTTATTTGACCGTCAGTTACCACTTCGAATATAACTTTTTCAAAAGTAGGGTCATCTTCTACTAAGATATTCTCAATATTATATACTACTTTTTTAATAGGAGAAAAATAAGCGTCAAGTCCTATAAAACCTTCCGGAATTTCATCTCTAAAGTTTTCTACCGCTACAAACCCCATACCTTTTTTAATAATCAAAGTAAGTTTAAGCTCCGCTTCTTCATTTAATGTAGCGATATATTCATCAGGTGTAACAACGTCTACTTGGTCATTTACAAGGTCGCTACCTTTAATTTCTTTCGGACCTACAAACACATAATCAACTCTAGCTTCATTACCGTCTTTTATTTTAAATCTTATATTTTTAAGATTAATAATAAAACTTGCAACATCTTCAAGCATACCTTTTAAAGAGTCAAATTCATGTTTTACACCTTCTATTTTAAGTGCGATAGGCGCAAAACCGGGAGTTGAAGCGATAAGTGTTCTTCTTATAGGATGAGCGACACTTACGCCGAATCCCGCTTCAAAAGGCGATACTTCTATAATAGCTCTGTTTCCTTCTTCTTTGAAAGAAACATCGCTGGGAATCAACACTTCTGTTTTTATTTTATTCATTTTTTAGCCCCTATTATTTAGAGTACAACTCAACTACTAATCTTTCTTCTACCGGAATATTTACTTCGCTTCTTTCCGGAATTCTTTGGAATATACCAACCATTTTTTCTTTATCCACATCAACCCAAGGAGCAATTCCGGTTTGTGCACTAAGTTCAAGTGCTCTTTGGATTTGAGGATTGTTTTTAGATTTTTCTCTAATTTCGATTCTGTCACCCTCTTTTACAATGTAAGAAGGAATATTTACTTTTTTACCGTTTACTAAAATGTGTCCGTGAGTTACAAGTTGTCTTGCAAATTTTCTAGTTGTCGCAAATCCCATTCTGTAAACTACGTTATCAAGACGTCTTTCAAGTAATCTAATTAGGTTTTCCCCGGTATTACCTTCTTGTCTATTCGCTTCTTTAAAAAATCTTCTAAATTGTTTTTCAAGTACACCGTAATAATATTTAATTTTTTGTTTTTCTCTAAGTTGAAGTCCGTATTCGGAAATTTTCGCTCTTCTTTGTCCGTGTTGCCCTGGTGCGTAAGGTCTTTTATCAAGTGCTGATTTACCAGCTAATCTTCTTTCACCTTTAAGTTCAAGCGAAACACCTAATCTTCTTTCAATCTTTTCAACCGGTCCTGTATATCTTGCCATCGTTACACCCTTCTTCTTTTTCTTGGTCTACATCCGTTATGTGGTAACGGAGTTACATCTTTCATCCAAAGTACTTTAATACCGTCAATTGCTCCTACAGTTTTCACTGCTGTTTCTCTACCTCCGCCAGGTCCTTGTACTTTAATTCCCACTTCTTTAATTCCGTACTCTTTAGCTTTTGCCATTACGTCTTCTACTGCTTGTTGTGCTGCAAAAGGAGTTGATTTTTTACTACCTTTAAATCCAAGTGCACCGGCACTACTCCAACAAAGAGCATTTCCCATTTCATCAGTTACGGTAATCATAGTATTATTAAATGTAGCTGAAATATATACTACTCCGCGTCCTACTTGTTTTTTAATTTTTTTCTTTTTAGTTACTTTTCTTTTAGCCATCTCTCACCCTTTATTTAGCTTTTGCACCAACAGTTTTTCTTTTACCTTTTCTGGTACGTGCATTAGTTTTAGTTCTTTGACCTCTAACAGGTAACCCTCTTCTGTGTCTAAGCCCTCTATAACAACCTAAATCCATAAGTTCTTTAATATTAAGTTGAACTATTTTTCTAAGTTCACCTTCAACGATATAGTTTGTTTGAATTTCTTTATTTAAGATTGAAACTTCATCTTCCGTTAATTCGTAAACTCTTTTTTCCGGATCAATTCCGGTGTCTTTTAAAATTTTTCTACTTGTAGTAAGTCCGATTCCATAAATATAAGGAAGTGCATATTCGATTTTTTTCTTTTTTGGTAAGTCTATACCTGCAATTCTTGCCATGTTTTATCCTTGTCTTTGTTTATGTCTAGGATTTTCGCAAATAACTCTTACAATCCCTTTTCTTTTTACCACTTTACATTTAGGGCAAATTTTTTTAACTGATGCTCTAACTTTCATAACTTCTCCTTAAATTTTTAAAAAATGCAACCGCATTTCATCCCCCCTAGGTACAAAGACCAGCCCTTGCAACATTTACACAAATGATGCAAAGCCTCTTTTGTGTTCAGGGGGATGAAATTATATCAAACATTGCTTATATTTAATGAAGAATCAAAATTAAAAGAGAAAAAAATAAAAGAAAGATTATTATATTATTTACTTTTTCAAAGGAAAAATTAAAAAACCATCACTTTTTCATCTACTTCTTTTACATCTTTTTTTTCTAAGACATCAATTTTATTATTCGAAATTCTCAATTTATACACATTACTTCCTTGTCTTATATAAAGAATAAAATCAAACCTACCTTTATAATCGAAGATACCGTTTTTTACACTGAAAGTGATATTTTTATCCGAACTTAAAATATCAAAACTTACGTGGTTATTATCGAAATTACCTTTCATAAAAATTCTACCTATTTTTTGTCCCGAAATATCAAGCCCTATCAAAGATTTTATTTTCTTCGTATAAAAGTCGGATAAAATTAAGGAATTGTCACTGACTATATCAAAATGTCCCTTATTACCGCTTATACTAAGAGTTCCCGATACGATACCGGTAAATATTCTTTTAAATCCTAAATATTCGAAAAATTTATTGCTAGGCATTTTAAAACTTATTTTAATATTACCGTCTTTATAACCGTCAAAATCTTCATTTTTAAATTTATAAATATTATCAACGGAATCATAACTTCCTATTAAAGATATTTTTTTTGCGAAAGGATAAAATAAAACGGGTTTTAATTTTTTTAAATTTAAATTATCACTTTTAAAATCATAAGCCCATTTTTCATAAACTTTTTTTCCTTTTAACAAAAATTCTCCCAAATCAGTTTTAAGGTTCACTTCATAATCCAAATCATTAATATTTTTCATTTTAATTTTAGTAATTGCCAAAAAATCCGTAGAAACTTTTTTATTAATAAAACCGGAAGAATTAAAAGTTATTAAAAAAGGAGACGAAAAAGTTTTATTTACTTCCATATCCGTTTTTCCTCTTATAAAAGGAAAATCGATATAAGTCATATAAAAAATATCTTGTATTGAAAAATCATTTCCACTTCCATTAAATTTTTCCAATCTTTCATCCGATAAATAAGCTTTAAAATTTAAATAACTCTTAGCAAAAGAAGCTATACCGTCAAATATTAAAAATCTTCCCTCTTCGTAAACTTTACCGTTTAAATTCATTTTACCTCTATAATCTTTTAAAATTTCTTGCAAATTCCTTATTTTACTTTCGAATATAGCGTTAAGAGGAATCATTTGACCGTAAATTTTCAATATATTTTTCTGATATTTAATATTTAAAGAGAAGTTATTAATTCCGTAATCCAAATAAACGATTTTAGAATTAGGCAGATATTTATGAACCTTTAATTGAATCAAGTTTTTTACCAAATTATGCCCCATAGGAGTTATCAATACAACGATAACCGATATGATTATCCCCATTATTACCGTTAAAAACAGACTCCATTTAGATTTAAAAATCTTTTTCATATTTCATCCTTATAGGTGTTTCAATATATAAACTGTTAGAAGGAAATGCAAACTTAGCGTTATTGTTTTCCACTATCTCTTTTATTTTTAAATTAACGTCTTCTCTTATTTTTAAATAATCATCCCATACAGCCGTTGTAGTAAAAAAGTAACAAAAAATACTTAAAGCACTGTCTTGATATTCATCAAAGTATATCAAAATCGGCTCATTATGTATATATGGATGAACTAAAAGCATTTCTCTAATTTCACTTACTATTCTTTTAATAGTACCTGCATCCGTATCGTAAGTAAGTCCTAAACGCATCATTATCCTACGTCTGTCTCTTCTTGAAAAATTCTCAATATTTGAATTTGCTATAGTGGCGTTTGGGACTACTATTAATCTCTTATCAAAAGCTCTTATTTTAGTCGTTCTCATCCCTATATCTTCCACTATCCCCTCGGCGTTTCCGACTTTTATCCACTCTCCTATTTTAAAAATATTATCGGTTAAAATCGCTATCCCTCCGAAAATATTGGCAGCCGTATCTTTTGCAGCCAGTGCAAACGCCAAACCTCCAAGCCCTAATGAGGCGATAAATCCGGTAACGTTTATACCCCAGTCCTGTAATAACGCTACAACCCCTATAGTAATCACAAAAACCTTAACAAGTTTAACCAAAAAAGAGGCAAGCTCTTTTGAACTTTTTCCAAACTTCCCAAGCAGATGATAAAAATAGTCTTCAAATTCATTAATTATATTATATATCGCCCAAAAAAAATCTATAATCAAAAGCCCTTTTAAAACATGTAATAAAACCTTATTATCCACCTCTAAAAAATAAAAGAAAAAATAGACTCCGGCTATTACAAATAAAAATCTTAAAGGATTTCTTATAGCGTTTAAAAATTTATCGTCTAAGTCAGTTTTTGTTCTTGAGACTACTTTTTTTAATGAAGAGATAATCATTAAAGTAAAAACTTTTCTGGCAAACAAAAAAACAAAAAGCATCAAAAAAGCAAGAGCTATTTTATAAACGGGCAACTGAAAAAATTTATAATTTAAAATATCCAAGACGTTATTCATTCATATCCCCTAGCAATTTTTCATCTCGCATAATTATAACAATTTTTTTAAATAAAGGCACCGCACTTTTAGAAGCAAAATAATTAGGAAAAGGGGCTTTGATATCAAATAATGTCACTCCTATGGTATATTTATGTTCGGAATCATTTGCAAATCCGAAAAAGGAAGAGTTATACTGATTTAAATATTCCCTTTTTTTATAATCGTAAATATGAGCCGTCCCCGTTTTCCCGGCTGTAAAAATTCCTTTTACATACGCTTCTTCTCCTGTTCCTTTTAAAACAACTTTTCTCAAAATTCTCAACATTTCATTCGCAACTATAGCTTTTAAGACTCTTTTTGATTTACTATTTACATTTGCTATTTTAGGCGTAACCGCAACACCGTTATTATTAAATACGTTATAGGCTTTCAAAAGCTGCATAAACGTAACGTCTATTCCGTATCCGTAAGAAGTCGTAGACTTAAATACAGGATAATAAAGTTCTCTTACGCTTTTAGTTCTACCTTTTAACTCATAAGGCAAATCTATACCCGTTTTTTTAGCAAATCCAAACTTTCTAAGCCCGTAGTAAAGCTCATTATTCGTCAATCTAAGAGCAAGTTGAGATATAACTATATTACTTGAATAAACTATTGCGTTTTCGGCACTAAGCCAATCGAATTTTTCATCATCGGTAATAGGTTTTTTCCTCCATTTAGGTTTCCATTTTCCGTTATGGGCGTTTAAAACCTCAAAAGGGTTTACTTTATTATGCTCAAGCAAAAGAGCAAAAGTTATAGGTTTCATTACAGAACCCGGCTCAAACGTATGCCTAATAGCTCCTATTTGCATATGAGGAATATCTTTAGGTTTTATATCCAAAGGATTATAACGATTAGAAGAGGCTATAGCTATTATTTTACCGGTTTTAGAATCCATAACCGCAGCTATGACGTCACTTGCCTTATAAGTTTTTTTATATTCGTCCAAAAGATTTTCTATTCTCTTTTGCAAAACTAAATTAATATTCAAAACAACATCATCTCCGCTAACGGGATATGTAATCGAAGAGCTTTTATCATAAACGATATTTCCGCTTACATCCCTAAAACCTTTTATGAATCCGTTGGCTTTCGGTTTTAAAATAGATTCGTAATACTCTTCTATTCCGTTTTCTCCTCTTGAATAAACTTTAGAATATCTCCCTAAAAAAGGTTCGAACGTATCTTTAAAAGGATATAATCTTTTATAAAGCCCCACTATTTTACCGTTTTTTTTCGTTACACTTTCTATATCATAAGCCCGTCTTATATTATTAACACTAATAAAAACTCCGTATTTATCCAAAATCTTTCTTAAATAAACAAGCTGCTGTTTCGTTTTTAAATCAACTTTAGCAAGTAAAATTCTTTTTTTTATTTTTAATTTTTTTAAAAGTACCCTTTTAGAAATACCCGTATAAATACTAAATAAATCCGTAAATAACTTTTTTTTATCGGAATTTATATAAACGGGATTTAAATAAACGAAATATATTTTCTCACTTTTCGCTAGAGTAAAATTTTGTGTTTTTATATTGCCTCTTACGGCACTTTCCGTTTTTTTTATAATAGGAGTAAAATAATCTTTAGGCTTAGAAAGAGAAAAAAATAAAAAAGCCCCGAATACCCCTATTACGACAATAGAAAAAAAAATAAAGTAAATTATCGGAATTTTTGTATTTTTCATTAAATTTGAGTTTTTAGTAGTTCTTTATATGCGTTTATCGCTTTATTTCTTACCTCAAGGACCATTTTCATTTGCATTTCCGCTTTTTGTATAGTAATAGAAGCCTTTGCTAAATCCTGCACCTGCCCCGTTGCTATATCCGCTTCGGCTTTTTCCGCTTTTTGCATCATTTCATTCGTATTGTCAAGTTCTTTTTTTAGTAAATCCTCAAAATCAAAATCATTTTTTTTATTACCGGAAGTTTTTATAGCGTTTAAAGCATTGTTATTATCTATTTTCGTAATAAAAGCCATACACTATCCTTAACTTTGTAAAATATTTATAGCGTTATTTGCCATACTTTTTGCACTTTGAAACGCAGCTACGTTTGCTTGATAAGCACGCGTAGCTTCTATTAAATCCGACATTTCTATAACCGGATTGATATTAGGATACGCCACATATCCGTTCGCATCAGCATCCGGATTTGTAGGGTCGTATTTTAAAATAGGCTTACTGTCATCTCTTACTATTTTATCAACCACAACCGTTTCAATAGGTGGTTTTGCCTCTGCGTAATCTTCTCCCTCTTCATCCAAAGGGTTTTCGTACTTAAAAAAATCGGTATTTTTTTCAAGTTCTTTATTAAGTTCGTCCTCAAAAGGCACTGCTTTAAAAATCACTTCTTTTCTTCTGTAAGGTCCGCCCTCATCCGTTCTTGTAGTATTTGCATTTGCTATATTTTCCGAAATTACGTTAATTCTCAATCTTTGAGCGGATAATCCGTATCCCGAAATATCAAAACTGTTAAAAAACCCCATATTAACCCCTAAATATTTTTACTTGAATCAATTACGGCTTTAAAAATTTCTATATCTTTTCTTAAAGCCTGAATAGTAGCGTTGTATGCAATATTGTTTTTAGCCATTTCAGTTGTTTCCACATCTATATCCACACTGTTTCCGTCGTTTCTGACTAAATGACCGTCTCTATAAAAAACAACCGGTTTTATATTTTCACTATCATCAAATCCCGGTAAATGCCCGGGGCTAGTTTGTGCCAATTTAAGTTTCGGAGGATGCGGTACGTTAAATTTTTTATTAACCTCCTCCTCTAAAGCCTCTTCAAACCTGATATCTTTAGGTCTATAGTAAGGAGTATCGGCATTTGCAATATTACTGGCTATCATAGCCTGTCTTATTTTCCTGTAATGCAGCGATTTTTCCAAGATATCAAAGCTTTTAGAAATTTCAAACGCCACATTTACTCCTTTTGAATTTGCAAGCAATTTTCATTCCCGATTTAATAATAGATATTTATGTTAAAATTTCATTCATATTATACTTCATAAAGGCGAATTTTGCAAAAAGCGGACTCTTTAATATTCATAATAGTCGGAATTTTAATGCTAATCGGAGCTTTGTTTTCTTATTCGTTACCTTTATTTTTGGAAAATAACAAAAATATTTCCTTATACCACTTCGTAGGCAGATACTTAATATTCGGTACTATCGGAATGGGAATAATGATTTTTCTAGCCAAAAAAGACCCCGATATATGGTTTGAAAAAGTCGGATGGGGGATTTTAATCTTCTCTTCAATACTCGTAATAATTATGCCGTTTTTACCCGAAAGCGTAGCCCCCGTAATTAACGGAGCAAAAAGGTGGATAAAACTAGGTCCAGTAAAATTCGCCCCTGTGGAATTTTTCAAAATAGGGGTAATATTTTTCCTATCCTGGTCTTTTACCAGAAAATTAAATTCGACGCGTAAATCCTTAAAAGAAGAAATAAAACAATTAATTCCCTATTTTACTATACTAGGTGTATTTTGGTATTTGATTTTAGCTTATCAATCGGACTTAGGACAAGTAATAGTTATGGGGATGATTTTTGCGTTTTTACTTTTAATAGCCGGAGGAAAATTTCAAACATTTACCCTTATTTTAGGGGGAGGGATTATGGTGTTTATTTTAGCCGTTATTTCATCCAAATACAGATATGCAAGATTTAAAGCGTGGCTTCATTTAATGACAAATAACTTCTTCCCAAGCCTAAAAATAGAAAGCACATCAAGTTACGGCCAGGTTGAACAGTCTTTAAACGCTATCTACCACGGAGGCATTATAGGCCAGGGAATAGGAAACGGCGTTTTTAAACTGGGCTTTTTAAGTGACGTTCATACAGACTTCGTACTAGCCGGTATAGCGGAAGAGACCGGAATGATAGGTATTACTTTAGTAGTTATTTTAATTTTGGCTTTGGTTTACAGAATTTTCAAAATCTCCTATAGAAGCGAAAAAAAGGAGTATCAATTATTTTCTTTCGGGGTTGGTACTTTAATTATCATTCAATTTATTTTCAACGGACTAGGGGTTACATCTTTAATTCCTATAAAAGGACTTACGGTACCTTTTATAAGTTATGGGGGTAGTTCTTTAATAGCTTTATGCATAGCAATAGGAATGGTACTTATGATTAGCAAAAAAGCCAAACTTTAAAGGTCAAAAATGAAAATAGCAATAACCGGCGGAGGAACGGGAGGACATTTAAAAATCGCAAAAGTAATAAAAGACGAACTCAATAAAAGAGGCATAAAGCCTATTTACATAGGCTCCACTTCCGGAGCCGATAAAGAGTGGTTTAAAAACGATAAAGGATTTAGTCATAAATACTTTTTATCGTCTTCGGGGGTTGTTAATAAAAAAGGATTTAATAAAATAAACTCTTTAATAAACATCCTAAAACTCTCAAACGAAGCTAAAAACATCTTAAAAAAGCACAACATAAAAGCCGTATTTAGCGTAGGAGGATACTCTGCCGCACCTGCTAGTTTCGCAACGATACTTAATTTTAAACCACTTTTTATCCACGAACAAAACGCTCATATAGGTTCACTTAACAAAATCTTAAAACCCTTTAGCAAAAAGTTTTTTAATACGTTTTTTTACAACGACCCTTATCCGGTAGAAGAGAAGTTTTTCAAAAAAGCAAGAATAAGAAAAGAATTAAAAACAATTATATTTTTAGGAGGAAGCCAGGGGGCTGTCGCCATAAACAATTTGGCTTTAAAACTAGCCCCTAAGTTAAAAGAAAAAAACATAAACATAATCCACCAAACCGGAAAAAGAGATTTTAAAAGAATAAAAGAGTTTTACGAAAAAGAAAACATAAAAGCCGATGTTTTTGATTTTTACCCCAATTTAGTAGAAAAAATAGAAAAAGCCGATTTTGCCGTATCAAGGGCTGGAGCTTCTACTCTTTTTGAACTTGCAGCCAATCAAATTCCAACTCTTTTTATTCCATACCCTTACGCAGCAAGCGACCATCAATACTACAACGCAAAATTTTTAGCCGATAAAAATGCCGGATTTGTAATAAGAGAAAATGAAATAGACCCTAATGAAATTTTAAATTTAATAATTTCGGCAAATTTAACTTCTTTATCTCAAAATTTAAAAAACATAAATCAAAAAGAAGGTGCAAAAATTATAGTTGACGAAATATTAAAACTCCTCATCAATTAAAGCACAAATCATATGCCCGACCATTATATGCATCTCCTGAATTCTGGGAGTCTCGTCTGAAGGGATTACGATATTCACATCTCCTAAATTTTTCATCTTACCCCCGTCTTTTCCCGTTAACGTTATAACTTTACATCCTATTTTTCTAACACTCTCAATCGCTTTTATTACGTTTAAGGAATTCCCACTTGTGGAAATTGCTATTAAAATATCTCCTTTTTTACCCAAAGCCTCCACCTGTCTTGAAAAGACAAACTCATATCCATAGTCGTTTCCTATTGCCGTAAGTGCCGAAGTGTCGGTTGTAAGTGCTATTCCGGCAAGCGGATTTCTTTCTTTTTTAAACCTTCCGCTGAGTTCTGCGGCTATATGCTGAGAATCGGCCGCACTTCCTCCGTTTCCGCAAAGCATTATTTTATTTCCGTTTTTCAGTGCCTCTATACAGATTTTCCCGGCCCTCTCAATCAAAGGCAGCAGTTTTTCCATTTTTTCAGCAGTTTTTATATGTTCAGTTAAACACTTCTTTAACATTATTTTCCCCTCATTTTTTCTATTATATTAGTCGTACTTCTTCCTTCTACAAATTCAATAAGTTTCACTTCCTTTGCTATATCGCTTCCAACAACCTCTTTACCTTCATAATCTTTACCTTTAACCAAAATATCCGGCTTTACTCTTTTGATAAGCTCATAAGGAGTGTCTTCTTCAAAAATTACCACATAATCCACCACTTCAAGACTGGCTAATAAATAAGCCCTGTCATATTCGTCATTTACGGGTCTTGTAGGTCCTTTTAATCTTTTGACCGATTCGTTTGAATTAACTCCCACTATCAGCTTATCTCCTAAGGATTTAGCTTTTTGAAGATACTTAACGTGCCCTAAATGAAGTATGTCAAAACATCCGTTTGTAAATACAATTTTTTTATTTTGATTTTTTAAATCGTTTGCGATATGTTCTATCGTCTCAAAATCCACTATTTTATAATCGACACTGTTATCAAGCCTTCTTTTAGTCTCTTCAATCTCTTCCAGAGTAACCGTAGCACTTCCTATTTTGCTTACAACCACAGCAGCCGCCGCGTTTGCAAAATGCATAGCCTCTCTCATATCCTCATTTTTGCTTAAATAATACCCAAGACTAGCAAGCACCGTATCCCCGGCACCCGTTACGTCATAAACCTCTTTTGCAACGGTCGGAATTTTTACATACTCATCCCCGAAAAGCGCCATTCCCTCTTCACTCAAAGTTACAAGCAAATATTTTAAATTCAAATCTTTTTTCAGTTTCCAACCGGCTTTAATTAAATCTTTTTCATCTCTTATTTCCATACCGGCTGCTGTTGATAATTCTTTTTTATTAGGTTTAATCATCCAAGCGTTTACATATTTAGAAAAATCTTTTTTCGGGTCTATTATCAGTTTTTTATTCGTTTTATTTGCAAGGTCTATTATTTTTTGAGTAAGAATTTTAGTCAAAACACCTTTTTCATAATCGCTTAAAAGTATTAAATCTAATTTATCTATATTGTCACTTAAATAATTAAATATCTTCTCTTCAAATTCACTTGAAATAGGAGTTTTGGTTTCTTTATCGTATCTTATTACCTGATGGTTACTTGCTATTACACGGCTTTTTATAATCGTCTCACGGGCTTTATCGACAAATATCCCATCCGTTTTTATATTTTTTTCTTTTAACAAATCTAAAAGTCTTTGTGAATTTTTCCCCACAACCGTCGATACCAGCACTTCACTTCCAAGTGCAAGGAGATTATTTACAACATTCCCGGCACCTCCTAGTCTATCCTCTTCTTTTACAACCTCAACCACCGGTACCGGAGCTTCAGGAGAGATTCTATCACTCTTACCCCACAGATAGTGGTCTATCATAAAATCGCCTATTACTGCTATCATTAATTAAACCTTAGAATAATAAAACTAAAAACAAATATAAATAGAATCGTAAAAAATATCAATAACAGTTCTGCACTCATTCTATATCCTTTAGAAATAAAATGTTTTTATTAATTTTTACAGCTAACATTACCAACCAAAACAAAATACTAATACCTATTATTATTCCTAAATAGAATAAAATATTTATCTTATTATCCAAAAACAATTTACTAAGCCCTGCTATTAACCCTACCAAAATCATTGTAAGTAATTTAAAAAGTTCTTTTAACCAATTAATTTTTTCTTTTATTTCATCAATTCTTGCCATACTCTTCCTCAAAAATTCTTTTAATCTCCGGCAAATACGCTTTTATACCTTCTTCAAGCTCGAATCTCGGCTCATACCCAAGGTGTTTTTTCGTATCCTCTATATCAGCCTGGGTAAAAAACTGATACTGTCCTATGTAGGGATTCGGGATATAGGTATCTTCTCTTTTTATATTAAGTTCTTTTTTCAAAATATCCACAATATCCTGAAAACTTCTGGCTTTGCCCGTACCCACGTTATAAACCCCGTTTTTATCTGTTTCACACGCTTTGATATTTGCCTGAATCACATCTTCTACGAAAATAAAATCCCTAAGTATTTTATCACTTTCTTCAAACAGTTTCGCACTCTCACCTTTTAAAAGCTGAAGCCCGAACTGAAGTACCATTGATGCAGTTTTATTTTTAAAATATTCCCTATGACCGTATACGTTAAAATATCTTAGCCCCACTATTCTTATTTTGTCATAATACTCTTTTGCAAGATTATCCATCATAAGCTTAGAAAATCCGTATACGTTATTGGGCTTTTCGTATCCGACTTTAAATACGTCGCTATTTCCGTATGTCGCTGCGGATGATGCGTAAATCATAGAAGCGTTTTTCTTAACCGCCAAATCACACAAATCCTTAAAAGCGTTTACGTTCGTATCAATCATAATTTTCTGATCAGCTACCGTAGTATCGGAAATAGCGGCTTCGTGAAAAATATAATCGATTTCATACTCTTCGAGTCTTTTTAAGTCTTCTTTATTGTTTATATCTCCACTTATAACAATTCCCTTAAATCCTAAAAGATTTTTAAAATGCCCGAAACTCTTAAGATTTCCGTTACTAAAAGTCTCTTCGCTTCTGAATTTATCAAATACAATAATTTTACACCCGGGATAATTTTCCTGAAAATAAAACGCCAAATTACTTCCTATAAACCCGGCACCTCCAGTAATTAGTACGGTTTTATCATTAAAATCTATATTAGAGTATTTCACAAAAACTCCTTTTTTATTTTTTCAATTATATCATATAAGTCCTCTTCAACTTTAAACGTCTTTTCTATTCCGGCACGTTTTGCAGCTTCTATGTCTCTTTTGCTATCGCCTATCATTATTGAGTTTTTAAGGTCTATATTATACTTTTTTGCTAAATCAAGAATCATTCCGGGTTTTGGTTTTCTGCACTCACACTCTCCCGTAATGTCGGGATGATGAGGGCAAAAGCGGACATCTTTTATTTCAATGCCTTCTTTTTTAAATTCTTCTTTCATCCATTCGGTTAATTTATAAAAATCATCTTCACTGTAATACCCTCTTGCAATTCCACTTTGATTAGTCACAACAAAAAGAGTAAACCCCAAATCTTGCAAAAGTTTTAAAAGTTCGAATATCCCCTCTTTAAATTTAAAATCTTCCACTCTTCCTACATACCCGATGTCTATATTTATAACTCCGTCTCTATCCAAAAACGCGGCTTTCATATAAGCTCCTTTAGGGCTTTTAACACATCTTCGGCTTTTATCTCTTTCATACAATTATGGTGTCCTAAAGGACACTCCCTTTTCATACAGGGAGCACACTCCAAATCTTTTGTGACGATTTTATAATTACTACTCCAAGGAGACGTTTCTTTGTAATTCGTAGGTCCGAAAATCGCAACTATAGGGACATTATAAGCAGCAGCTATATGCATAGGACCGCTGTCGTTTGTAATAAAAAGTTCAAGCCCCCCTATATATTCACAAAGCTCTTTTACAGTTAACTTTCCACAAAGATTTTTATAGTTTGAAATCTTAAGATTTTTTTCTATATCTTTTGCTATTTCTTCTTCTCCCGGACCACCGAAAATTATAACGTCATACTCTTTTGCCATCTCATTTGCAACTTTCGCAAACTCTTTAGGATACCACCTTTTAGCACTCCCGTATGTTGCACCGGGATTTATTCCAAGCGTAGGTTTTTCAAAATTTTTAGCTTTATAAGGCAGTATAGGAGAATAAATTTCATCTTTACATATTATTTCGTTTACGTATTTTGAATACTTCTTAACCATATGTCCGGAGTAGTTTTTATCGAAAAAATAGCTTCTTTTGGCTTTAACCCCCAAAACTTTTGAGTACAAACTCCTCCTAAAACTCACAAACACATCGACTTTAGGAAAAGCCATAAACTGCTTAAATTTATGCTTTTTATCAATTAAAATCTCTTTATCAAACCAGGGCTTTAACAACTCAACCGAAACATAACTTCCAAAAATTATAGCCTCTTTATGCTTAAATTCATCCAAAAGAGCTTTTATAGCCCCACTCGCCATTACACTGTCACCAAGCCACGTTGGAGGTTCAATTAAAAGTTTCATATATCACCTTTAAAGTCTTTTCGACATTCTTTTCTATACTGTAATTTTTCGATATCTCTTTTGCTTGTTTTTTTAAATTTTCAAGTTTTTCGATATTATCCAAAAGCTCCTGGATTTTATGTACTATTTTCTCATCAATTATCCAATCTTTAGGTAGTATCTCCCCTCCTCCACACATATCAGTGGTAAAAACTACATTTTCAAAATTCAAAGCCTCCAAAATCACATTTCCAAAAGGTTCGTATTTGGTAGGAAATAGAAAAATATCGGCCATTGAATAAAACTTATCCACATCGGTTCTTGGACCTGTAAAAATTACTTTATTTTCAACCCCCAAGCTTTTGGCATAATCTTTATACCATTTAAGATTTTTTTCTTTTCCCACTACAAAGAATTTAAAATTACCTTGAAGCTTAGAAACAACATCAAGTGCTTCTTTTACACCTTTTCTTTTAAATCCACTTCCTACATAAAGCAAAATTTTTTCATTTTTTAAATTAAACTCTTTTTTTATATCATCAAAAGAAACTTTTTCCTTTAAAGGAATTCCGTTGTAAATAACTTCTATTTTCTCCGGGTCTATTTTATAAGCGTTAATAATATCCCTTTTTACCATATTCGAAATGGCTATAATTTTTTTGGCGTTTTTAAACATTCTTTTTTCTATGAAAAGATAAACAATATGAAGAGGATTAAACAACGATTTGTTTTCCAGCTTAATAAAAACTTTATGAACCCCGTCTCCCGCCCTATAAATATCCGGACAAGTTATTCTATCTAGAGAAAAATAAAACTTTTTACCCTTAAACAAACACACTTCCAGATTAAACCATATAGCCTTTATCCAACTTGATAAAAACTTAGGAGCACTGCAATGTTTTACTTCAAACTCAAAATCTCTTTTTTCAAGTTCACTTAAAAGCCTGCTTAAATAAACTTCAGCCCCTCCGAATTTACTCTTCTTTAAGCGAAGAAACGTTACTTTCATCTATCTCCCTTTTAATAGCAAAAAAACTAAGAGCAACTAATAATACGAACTGTTGAAGGTAATGATTTTTTAAAATATCATCTACAAAACTTCTAAAATAAAAACTCGTCGCCACATAAAAAAGTAAAAGCCCGAAATAGCTCCTATATTTCATAAAAGACTTTACGCCTATATACATTAAAGTAAAAAATATAAAACTGTATACCAAAAATCCCTCAACCCCGACACTTAACAAAACATTTATAAAAGTACTGTGAGCGTGGTCGGAGAACTTGATATGATACTTATCTGAAGCCACTTTCCCAAATACATTTCTTGCAAACCCGTATCCGAAAGGATTTTCTTTTAAAAATTTATACCCTTCTTTATAATAAAACAGCCTCCTATAAGCCGAACCGTCAACTCCAGGAGGATATTTAAGCCTATACCAATCCATATTGTCGTTTATAACCGTTATTTTAAAAGTTCTGTCAAATTCTCTCCATCTTTTATCGTGCTTATAATCAAAATACACAAGCCACATACTACCTACAAATCCGATTAAAGCAAATAAAATAAGCTTTTTAGAAAGATTTTTGAATTTAAATTTTAATACGAAACTAAAAAACATCACAGAAACCACTAAAAACGTCAAACTAAAAACTCCGTTTCTCTTAAACTGAACCACTAAACTAAAAACTACCACCATAAACAGTAGAAAAAGAGCAAAACTTGAAACCTTAAAAAGAAATTTGCCTTTTATAATTCTAAATACAAATTCAACAGCAAAAAAAGAAAAAAGATAAGGCATTAAAAAGTTTAATTCATCCAATCCCTTGGTAATTCCGAAACTCCTATAAGGCAATGTATGATGTTGTGCAAAAACATTTAAAGAATAAAGAGCGTGATATGCAACAATGGCAAAAAACGCTACAAATATATAAACAAAAAGCCTTTTATAATTAAATCCTGCTTTAACAAGTAAATAACTGCCAACTCCTAGCAGCAAAGGAGCCCAAAACTGTCCTCTTATTTCTAAAAAGGCGCACTCTTTAAAAGATGAAAAAAAAGAAGTTGAGATTATTAAAAACAAAAAAGCGACAATACCTATACCTAAAAGTTTATCTTCTTTAAAATACTTAAATTTATACTTCTCTCCAAGCCAAAAAAAAATCAAAGACAATAAAAAAATAACACCTATATCAATATTTCTAACAGCTATCAAATGATTCATAGGCCATATCAACACCAAAATAAAAACCAACGCACTTATAAGCTCTTCCAAAACCGTTAAGACTTTTTCTTTCATATAATCTCCATTTTTTCTATTTTTTCAAGCACTTCATCACTTGTAATTTGAAGCATACATTCTTGATATTTACACCTTTTATCCACACAAGGCGTACAAGTTTTCGGTTTTTGAATAAAAGAATGAATCTCCAAATCGTAACACGCATTGCTTTCTTTAGGATTACCGGCTACAAACAGCCCGATTGTCGGAGTTTTTAGGGCTATTGCGATATGTAAAGGTCCGGTATCGGGAGTTATTAATAAATCAAGCTTTGAAATTAAAGCAGCTGCCCCTCCTAAAGAGAATTTACCGGCTAAATTTAACACCCTTTTATCGTTAATCCCTTTTTCAACTTCATCCGTTAAGTTTTTTTCATTCGGAGCACCGGTTAAAACGATATTAATATCCGGATATTTATTTAAAAGCTTTTTGCCAAGTTCTATCCACCTTTCATTAAACCATCTTCTGCTAATCGTAGAAGCCCCTATTTGAAAGCCTATTAATTTATTTTTAGGCAATACTTTTTCAACTTCTTCTATCCACTCGTCTTTTAAAAACAAATCCATTCTGCAGTCATTTTCTTCAACTCCAAGCCATTTTAAAAATTTAAGTCTTAATTTTATAAAATGCTCCCCCTCAATTTTCGGCACTATTTCGTTTGTATGCCATTTATTAAACTCGTTTTTATCGTTCGGAAGTTTAATAATATATTTAGCCCCACTTAAAACGGCAAGAGGAGTAGCTTGAGGTTCGTTTGAATGCAAAGCCAAAACAAGTTTGGGATTAATTTCTTTTAATTCTTTCAATGCTTTAAAAAAATGTTTCGTTTTGCCGGAATATAAAATAATTTCATCAATATAAGGGTTGTTTTCAAAAAGTTTATAATTTTTAGGATTCATCACAACAATTAGTTTTTTATTCGGAAAATGCTTTTTTAAACTTCTAAAAACCGGTGTGCCAAAAAGCGTATCGCCAATTGCCGTATTACTAAAGCAGACTATTTTATCAATCTCCTCCATCGGAACCAAATCGGTTTTTACGACTTGATTTTTAGGTAAAAAATAGGGAATTATTTTTCTAAAAAAATTCAAAAACGCTCCTTTAAACTCTCTCTCCGATTTTCTTTGCCGGGTTTCCGGCATAAATAAAATCTTTTTCGCAATTTTTAGTTACGACGCTTCCGTACCCTACCACAACGTTCTCTTCAATTTTTATCCCGCTCATAACACCTACCCTGCTAAAAAGCATTACGTTTTTTCCTATAACGGTGGTTTGAGGGATTTCTTTTGATTTGTTTACCAAAATATCTTTACTTTTTATTTCGTGATAATGAGAAAAAATATCGTTTTCTCTCCCTATGTGAGTATCGTCTCCTATTATAACTTTTCCAGTTCCGTCTATTTTGGTGTTGTTTAAAACGTTGCAGTTTTTACCTATTTCTATATTGCCTATTAAAATACAATTTTCTTTAACGGCAGTATTATCGCCTATTATAAGTTTTGATTTTTTGTTAGTTCTTACGTTTCTGTAAATTCTTACGTTTTTGCCTATTTTGTTATTAGGCATCCATCCTAAAACCTTTGCCCTTAATTTGGTAATTTTCTTAAACCAAAACCCGAAAATCAACTTATCCGGCAGTTTTGAGAGAATAATATACAAAAAATAAACCAACTCTTTTACCATTTTTTACCTTATAAATTGTTTTTTATATGTTTAACTATCAAATCGTTATCTATATTTTCTGCAATTTTGCTTTTATCTTGTAATACCAAATCTTTATACCCCCAAGGATGCCACCTATTGATATCCGAAACTCCAAATAATGCTATAGTCTTAACCCCTATAGCCGGTGCTAAGTGCATAGCACCGCCTTCTAGCGTTACAAAAAGTTTAGCCCTTGAAATAAAAGCCCCCAAGTCCAAAAAAAAATCCGTCTTTTTAAAAATAACTTTTGTTTCTTTTTCAAGCCTTTTTGCCGTTTCAAAATCTTTAGGCTCTGCCGTTATATAAATCTCTTTATCAAGCTTAGTAAATATATCTTTTAATTTTTCAAAACTCATCTGATTGTTTTTCATTCTGGCAGAAATATGAAAAACCACGATATCTTTAAAATCTTTATACTTTTTTTTCATATCTCCCGGGATAAAAAATCTGGTTTTTTCTCCGTTATACTCCACATCCAAAGGCTTTAAACAATCAAAACAAAACTCAACTTCGTGATTGTTTCTAAACTCTATATGATGAGTAAATTTATCTCTATTTTTTTTATCTTTTACCCCTATTTTTATCTTAGCACCACTTATATTGCTAAACTGCTCGGCTGAGGGGGAATATTCGCTTCTAAAAACCACACTTACGTCATATTTTTCTTTTTTTATATTCCAAAAAACCTTTATTTTAGAAATAAGGGCTTCAAGTTTCGCACCGATTTTCTTTTTATGTTTAGGTTTGGTATAAACCCATATATTATCCACAAAAGGATTATTATCAATCGCCATACGGTTATAGCTGTTTACCACTATATCTATTTGAGCGTCGGGATATTTTTTTCTTAAAGCCTCAATAGCCGGAGTGGTACAGATTAAATCCCCTAAATTATCGTTTCTTACAAGCAAAACCTTCAATTTAAAACCCTTTTATAAACATCAAGCACTTTTTTAACCATCGCTTTTTTAGAAAAATTCTCAACAATATAATCTCTGTCTTTATTTAATTTCAACTCTTTATTATAAATTCTTTCAACACCCTCAACCCATTTGTTTAAATCCAAACCGTCAAGCATTAAAAAGTTATTGTCTTTATATAAATCCTTCACACTTCCTACATTACTTGCTATTATATCCTTTTGCATCATAAGCCCCTGAATTACGCTTTGGGGCACTCCCTCTTTAGAATCGGACGTTAAAAGCTGCAAATCAATAGCTTTTAAAAATTCGGGTACTTTTGTAACGTGTCCTAAAAGTTTAACGTTTTTTAAGTTTAAAGCTTTTATTTTATTTTCTATCTCTTCTCTTTTAGGACCTTCTCCGGCTATTACAAACTCTATGTTTTCATTATCTTTAAAATAATTAGCAATATCCAAAAAAAAGTCGTGTCTTTTAAATGAACGCAACACGGCAAGAATTCCTATATAATATTTATCTTTGTTTAATCCGAAAATTTCTCTCGATTTTTGCTTATCGTATTTTAAAGGGTCAAAAAGTTCATCATCTATTCCGGTGGGAATTGATATTATTTTATTAGGATTAATCCTGTTATATTTTATCATATCTTCTCTTACGCTCTCACCCGTTGTAATAATAAAATCTGCAAGTTCGTTAATAAAATTCGTTCTGCTTGGATTAATCCTGTTTGATAGATGTCTTGTACGGATAAACTTTCTGCCGCTAAGTTTTGCGGCAAGTCCACCTACCCACGTATCTTTTCCGGAATGAGTGTTGATGATATCTATATTATCCCTTTTTACGATTTTTATTAATTCAAAAAGCGTTTTAAAATCCAAATTTCCTCTAAAAGGAAGCGTATAAACCTTAAAACCTCTTTTTAAAGCTTCCTCTTTTATTCTACTTTTTTCCCTGCAAGCAAGTCTGACATCAACACCTTTTTCTCTCACACCTTCCATTTCTGAAATTATCCTAATCTCCTGTCCTCCCCATCCGTCGGACCATTCGGTATGTAAAACTCTCACAATCTCTCCTCAATTATATTAAATACTTTTTGCATATCAAATTGCATTAAACATTCGCTTATCTTACTTCCATTACATCCGTCTTTTCCACAAGGCACACAATCCCAGTTATGCTGAATCACTATATGCTTACCCATTGTTTGAATTCCGTTTTTTTTAGTATAGCCACTTTTAAATAAATCGTTATCCCAAGGTCCCCACTCAAAAGCCCCACTAGGACCGAAAAACGCGACAACCGGAGTATCAACGGCAGCAGCCATATGCATAATAGCCGTATCAACCCCTATAAAAAGCTTCGCTTTATTTGCCAAAGCCGCTACTTCTTTTAAACTAAGTTTCCCACTTAAATTAATCACTTCCGATTTACAAAGACTCAAAATAGAATCCACCTTTTTAAGCTCTTTTTCATCCGGACTTGCAGTTATTACAACTTTATAACCTCTTTTAGATACAAAATCTATAATATCTGCCATTATTTTATCATCTACACACTTAAAAAGCCACCTTGATACCGGATGAATATGCACAAACTCCCCTAATTTCAAAGCTTCTATCTTTTCTTCATCTTTTTTATCCCAGTAAATTTTTACCTTTTTTTCGGCTATTCTTTTTTTCAAAACTCTCAATACGTCCAAATTTCTATCGACCGTATGATAAAGAGAATTCGAAAAAGGCAAATTAATATCAAAAACATTTTTTAAAAACCTGTTTTTCTTAACGGGATACCCTATTTTTATCTTAGCCTTGCTAAATTTCGCAATAAAAGCTCCCCTGTCGCCTTCAGTGGTGTTGATAACCATATCGTAATTTTTAAAACTTCTTAAAAATTTAAACTCTTTAAAAATCCTAACGGCTTTTGGCAGTTTTTTAAAATAATTCCTATCATATACGAAAATTTCATTAATATCGGGATTTAAAGTAAGCATACTTTCAGTCCCTTTATTTACCAAAACGTCAATTTTACTCTCCGAATAATTGATTTTTAAATTTCTAATCAAAGGGGTGGTTAAAAGCACATCCCCTATATTTCTAAATTTAATTACCAAAATCCTCATTTTTTACCCTTTATATATTTCCAAAACGTATATTGAGAATAGAGTCTAGCTATAACAAATCCGTCCCACCCCTCTAAAAAACCAAGCTTCAAAAAATACAACTTAAAAAACGCCCAAATAGGAGAAAAAATCGCTTTTAGTCTATTAGGTTTAGCCCCTAGAGTAGAATATCTGTTTTGTTTGGTTATAAATTCCTCAATACTCTCATAAGCAAAATGTCTCAAAGGATTTTTCAAATATCCCTTTTTGCATTTACATTCCACACTTTCGTGAACTTCCCTATCGTTAAAAGAAGCGAAATTTTTATTAAAAAGCCTAACAGTATAATCCGGATACAACCCCAAATATTTAATATCCCTTCCCCAAAAATTATTAATTCTAGAAACGTAATAAGCTTTAAAAGAAGGATTTTTTAAAACTTCTTGGAGTTCTTTTTGCAAATTATCCGTTATAACTTCATCTGCATCCAAAACAAAAACCCATTCGTTTTTAGCCAGTTCCACTACCTTTTGCTTTTGTCTTCCAAACCCTTCCCATTCGCTAAATTCAACTCTAGCACCTAAATTTTTTGCTATTTTACACGTATTGTCACTACTTCCACTATCCAAAACAACCACCTCATCTGCAAACAGAGCCGATTTAACAGCCTCTTTTAAATATTTTTGAGAATTAAACGTAATAATAACCACACTAAGTTTCATATCTGTCCTCATAATAGTGCTTAAAACGTCTATGAAACCAATACCACTCTTTGGGTTTTTGTTTAATCATCTCTTCTATTATGTCACTCTGTTTTTGAACCGATTTTTTTATATCTTTTTCTAAAATTGGGTCCTTAAAAATCACTTTGTATTTATCACCGTCTCTTTGAATAAAAACGGGAATAATAGGAATATCAAATTTTTTAGCAAGAAGAGCGGCACTTGGGGTATGAAGGGCTTTAAGCCCGAACATCTCTACATCGATTCCTTCGTTTTTAGCCGTATTTTGGTCTACCAATATCCCCAAGCTTCTATTGCTTTTAACGGCTTGTATGAGTTTTTTTAAAGCACCTTTTTTATTTACCGTTTTTATATCAAATCTTTCTCTTGATTTTTTGAAAAACCTATTAATAAATTTATTATCAATCTCCCTTACGACAATCGTCATAGGAATATCCAAAAGCCCCCCTAAAACAAGAGGCATCATCTCCCAGTTTCCGTAATGTGCCGTAATAAAGACAGCCGGTTTATCCAAATACGGTTTTACCTTCTCAAGTCCTACAATTTCAACTTTTTTCTGAAGTTCCTCTTTAGTGATATTTCTGTTTTTTAAAATTTCAAATAAATTAAAAGCGAAATTCTCATAAATCTCTTTTGCTAGTTTCTTTTTTTCCTCCTTAGATTTATCAGGAAACACCAAATCCAAATTGGTAAATACGACCTTTTTTCTTTTTTTATCCAGCTTATAAAAAAGAGACCCCAAAATCTTACTTAAATTCATCAATCTTCCTAATAATCTCTCTTAAAGAGAGTTTATGCATATTATCAAGCTTTTTATTAATCTCTTTGGTTTGTACTTCTACGCTTTTAGAAAAAATATTTTCTAAGATTTTGTTGTTATAAGTACATCCGTAAAGAATAATATTTCTTACGTTATTAGCCCACGCTATAAAACTAGGCCCGGTGTCGTTTCCTATCAACAAATCACTTTTATCTATTAAAACCTTTAAATCGTTAAGGTTTAAACTCACGGGTGTGACGTTTTTTGAATTTTCGGCTATAAAATAGGCGTCTTTTTTCTCTTCTTCCCCGACATAAGGAATAATAATATTCTCTTTTAAATATTTAGCAAGTTCTATCCAGATATTAAGAGGGGTCTTTTTACACTTCCAACTAGCCCCTATAATAAAAACAACGTTTTTTTTACTTTTACTCAAAATATTAAAATCTCTATCTTTATAAAAAAGAAGCTTGGGATGATTTATCAGATATTCGTCATCCTTCAAATCAAAAAGTTCCATATATCTTTGAACGGCTACAAGAGACGTCGATTCTTTTTTTATATCGTAAAAAAAAGAGGCTATTTTTTCCCTGGGATTTTTATACCCCACAGATTCTTTAGAAATAATTTTTGCCACTAAAGCACTCTTTAAAAGCCCCTGCAAGTCATAAACTCTATCGTAATTTAAACCTCTAAGTCTCATAAACTCTTTAAAAAAAAGACTCTTTTTTTTCTTCGCTTCTCTTAAAGAGATTGGAATTACGTTATTAATATAAGGGGAAAAATTAAGAATTTCCTTAAAAGAAGAGTCCACCACAAAGTCTATTTTTTTAGAGAGCTTAGGCAAAACAACTAAAGAGTGAATAATATCTCCCATAGAACTTAATTTGATTACAGCTTCCATAATATCCTTTGATTGTGATAAAATGCTATAAAATTATAACATACATAAAGGTTTTCAATGTGGAAATTTCTAAAAGAGTACGCACCTTATTATAAATCCTACAAAAAAGAGATTTTCTCAGCAATACTGGGGATGATTATGGTCTCTATCGCAACAGCCGCCATAGCTTATATCATAAAGCCGGTTTTAGACAAAATCTTCATCCAAAAAAACCATCACTTATTATACATCCTGCCTCTTGGAATTATTTTAATTTATTTAATAAAAGGTATAGGCAGATACATACAAAGCTATTACGTTACCTATATAGGAGAAGACGTCGTAAGAAAAATAAGAGACAAATTTTTAAAATATATCCTAACTTTTGACATAGACTACTTTAAAAAAACCCACAGTGGAGAGCTGGTAAGCAGAATTATAAACGATATCAACAGAATCCAAGGAGCGATAAGCCACGATTTAGCAAATTTCATAAGAGATATTTTAATGGCTATATTTTTACTGGGGGTTGTAATTTACCAAAGCCCTAAACTTGCGTTTTTTGCGATAGTTATTTTACCTTTGGTTATCATTCCCATTCAAAAAATAGCCAAAAAACTAAAAAACCTCTCAAAAAAAGCCCAATCCAAAACAGCCGATTTAAATAAACACCTAAGCGAAATTTTTAAAAATATAGAAACGATAAAAGCCTACAACGCAAAAGAGTTCGAATATGAAAAATTTAAAGAAGAGAATAAAAACTACCTAAAAATCAACCTAAAAGCCGTCAGAACCTCGGCTCTTTTAAATCCTATACTTGAACTTATGAACGCAAGTGTAGCCGCGATAGTAATTATCGTAGGAGGAAATGAAGTAATAAACGGAGATATGAGTGTAGGGGCTTTTTTTTCATTTATGACGGCTCTTTTTATGATGACAGAACCTATTAAAAGAGCTTCCAATACCTACTCAAACCTTCAAAACGCTATTGCGGCAAATGAGAGATTAAAAGAGATTTTTAATTTAAAACCAAAAATAAAATCGGGAGATAAAACGGTAAAAGAAATAAACTCTATAGAATTTAAAAACGTTTACTTAACATACGCTGATAAAACAGCCCTTAAAAACATCAACTACAAAGCGAAAAAACCTATAAAAGTGGGACTTGTGGGAGACAGTGGAGGAGGCAAAAGTTCGTTTGTAAGTCTTATTATGAGATTTTACGACCCAAGCAAAGGAGAAATAAAAATAAACGGTATAAACTTAAAAGAGATAAACCTTCACACTTTAAGGGAAAAAATAGCCTACATCCCTCAAAACGTCCATATATTTAACGACACTATCGCGGCAAACGTGGCTTACGGCAAAGAAATAGACGAAGAAAAAGTAAAAACGGCTTTAAAAAAAGCCAATCTGTTAGAGTTTGTAAACTCTTTAGATGAAGGTATTTATACCGTATTGCAAGAAAACGGAAGCAATTTAAGCGGAGGACAGAAACAAAGAATAGCAATTGCCAGGGCTTTATATAAAAATCCCGATATTTTAATTTTGGACGAAGCCACAAGTGCACTTGATAACAAAAGTGAATCCGTAATAATGGATGCCATTAACAACTTAAAAGATATGATAGTTTTTATAATAGCCCACAGACTCCACACTATAGACAACGCAGACGAAATACTCGTATTTAAAAACGGAGAAATAGTATGCAAAGGAGATAAAGAGACTCTTTTAAAAGAGTGCGAAGAGTTTAAAAAACTTTATAAAAAATCAAATTGATTCTAAGTTTTTTATAATTTTTAACGGCGTAAGGGCGTAGTTAGGTTCATAATGACCGGCTAAAGAGTGAGCCAAACTTCCGTGAATGGTAGCTTTTAAAGGATGCCACCCTTGAGCTAAAAGAGAGCCTATAATACCCGCTAATACATCTCCACTACCACCTTTTGCCAAAGCCACACTTCCGTTTGGGTCAATAAAAAGTTTTTTATTATAAGCGATAATTTTATTCGCCCCTTTTAACAACAACACTACATTAGGATACTTTTTAGAAAACTCCTCACACAATTTAAATCTATTCTCTTGAATCTCTTTAACCGAAAACTCTCCCATTCCCAAAATTTTAAGTAAACTTGCAAACTCTTTAGGATGAGGAGTTAAAACCACTCTTTTGTTTAAAAACTCTTTAATTTCTTCTTTATAAAACATATCGGCATCAATTATCATAGGAATATCAAGCTTTGTAAGTTCATCCAACAAATCGTCAAAATGGTTATTCATACCCATTCCAAACGCCAAAGCCGTAAATTTTTCAATACTGTTTGTCTGCATTATTTCATAAGGCACTTCCACTCTTTCGCGACTTACCACACTCACAAGCCCACATCCGTAATTAAAAGCTGCAAGTGAAGCCAAAATTCCGGCTCCCGGTTTATCTCCTACAAGTACTCCCAAATGCCCGTAAGAACGTTTATGAGTATTGTTTTTGTTTCTTATAGGTTTGATTAAATCATCTTTTTCCAAAACAAAATAGCAACATTTATTAATATACTTACTAAAACTAACCCCTAGATCAGCCCTTACAATCTCCCCTACGTAATCTTTTGCAAAATCACTATAAAGAGAAATTTTTTCAGCACCCATAGTAACCGTTACATCAGCCCTAAACGCAACCGGTCTTAAATTTCCGTTATCATCAATTCCGGTTGGAATATCACACGCTATTTTTAATACGTTAAGTTTATTCATTTTGTTTATCAGAGAAACTATTTCAGGTGATAAATCCCTTTTTAATCCACTCCCGAAAATCGCATCCACAAGAGAGTCGCATTTTTTATATTCACTCTCAACTTTCCCACCAACCGCTTCAAATCTTTTTAACTGCAACTTACACATAGAGGATTTAGCCCCTAGTGGCAAATATAAGTTTACGTGATAATCCCCTAATAAAATTCTACCGAGCGTTATCCCGTCAGCCCCGTTATTTCCTGGCCCGGCTACTATATTAATTACAGAATTTTTAGGAACTCTTTTATAAATTTCAAGAGCCATTGAGTATGCGGCGTGCTCCATTAAGATATCTTCCGTTAAATGATAATCTTCATAACATTTTTTATCGAAAGTGTAGACTTCTTTAAATGCAGGTCTCATAACATCTCCTTAACGACGCCTAAACTGTAAGGCTTTTAATAAATCTTCTTTAGTTATTTTATCACGTTTATTTAAATTTGCAACCGTCTTTGAAACTTTAAGAATATTAAATTCACTTCTTTTACTCAAAGCAAAATTTTTAACGGCTCTTTTTAAAACATCATAAGCCTCATTTTCCAAATTAAACTGATAATTCTCCTCTAAATTTGAATTAAATTTGCCTTTTTGCATTTCAAAAGCAATTAATACCTTCTCAAACATCTCTTCACTGGAAATTGTAGAACTATCCTCATCTTCAACCATTTGAAGATAGAGTTCAATCCTGTCATACAAAGGCTCACTGATTCTGTTTTTATATCTTCTAATCTCCAAATCCGTACATCTGCACTCTTTATCTAAACTCAAAAGATTCCCACACGGGCAAGGATTCATAGCCGCAGCAAACAAAATATCCGTTTCATATTCTATTTTCGAATTTACCCTGCTAATTAATACTTTTTTATCCTGAAGAGGCAGTCTTAAATTCTCAAGTACGTCTTTTTGAAAATGTGGAAGCTCGTCAAAAAATAACATTCCTTTATTCGCAAACGCAATCTCACCTATCTTAGCACCCCTGCTTCCACCTCCGAAAATCGCAGATTTAGTTGAGGAATAGTGAGGAGCCCTAAAAGGCCTTAAAGGTTTAAACATAACCTCTTTACCCTCAAGCGAATTATACTTTTCAACTTCAAGTATCTCTTCTAAACTCATAGGAGGCAGAATATAACGGAGTCTATTTATTATCATACTTTTACCAACGCCGGGACTTCCTTCAAATAAAATATTATGAAACCCGGCTGCCGCTATCAAAGCCGCTTCTTTTGCTTGAGTTTGCCCTAGCACATCTTTAAAATCAAGTTTAAAATTCGAAGTATAGTAGTATTTTTTTGAAGCTATTTTTAAATAAGGATAATTAAGTTCGTTTTTTTTAATCTCTTGAGGTTCAAATTTTTCAATCTCCGATAAATGCGAAAAAGCATAAATTTCAATTCCAGGGATTTTAGAAACTTTTTTGGCACTCTCAAGTGGGATTATAACTTTTTTGGGTTTTAAAGACAAAATAATAGGAAAAATAGAGTTAGTATCTTTCAAACTTCCATCAAGCCCAAGTTCTCCTAATACCAAAAAATCATCAAAGTTTTTTTCTTTATGGTAAAATAAAATACTAAGCGCAATAGGCAAGTCAAAGTGGCTACCTTCTTTTTTCAAATCGCTTGGACTCAAAGAAATTACCACCTTTAAAGGTGGAAACTCATAGCCGTTATTTAAAAGAGCCGATTTAACCCTCTCTTTACTCTCTTGAATAGACTGACTCCCAAGTCCTACGATAGAAAACCCGGGCAAAGCCCTTATAAAAGAACTTTCAACCTCGACTCTTTTAGCTTCAAATCCGTTTAAAGTTGCAGAATTTATTTTTTTCGTTTTTTTAGTAGCTTTTTCCACTCTTTTTCAAACTTCTTTCTTTTAATATAATCAAGCCTTTCGATAAACAAATGCCCATCTAAATGGTCGGTTTCGTGCTGAAACGCCACACTCAAAAGCCCATCAGCGTCCATAATATGTTCTTTTCCGAATCTATCGAAAAATTTAACCTTTACATTCGCATATCTTTCCACTTCATCGAAATAATCCGGAACGCTAAGACACCCTTCGGTATCTTTTTGCGTACCCTCCCACGTTAAAAATTCGGGATTTATTACTTCTATTAAAGTGTCTTTACTTTGTTTGCCCTCTTCATCTCCTATATCTATCAAAAGAGCACGAATAGGCACTGCAACTTGAATTGCAGCAAGACCCACACCGTTTTTTGCTATCATAGTTTCATACATATCGTCTAATAATTTATGAAGCTCGCTATCAAACCTCTCTACCGGTTTTGAAATTTGCTTTAATATTTTATTAGGATAGGTCACAATATCCAAAACTGCCATCAATTTCCTTCATACACATAATATAATACCCCGTCTTTTTCAGCCTTTTGCATCATCTCAAGAGCGTGTTGTAAAATAGAGTCGACCTCATCTTCAATTTTAATTTCAACTATTCCGGAAACTATTTGAATAGTTATCTCCTCACCTTCTAAAAATATTGCCGAATTCGTAATAATATCGGAAAGCCTCTCCACCGTCCTGCAAGCTCCTATCCTATCGGTATGTTTTAAAAGCATACCAAAAACCCCATCTCCCAAATGAGCAACAATATCGGTTCTTCTTGAAGTTTTAAGCATAATTTTAGCCACACTTCTATTAAGAAGAATTTTTGATTTTTCCGACTTAAGAGCATTTATAATCTCATCAGTTATCTTTAAAAGCACTACACTACTATTATGTTTAAATTTTTCAATTAATTTCGTTTCTTTCTTTACTTCTCTTAAAAAGAAGTTTTTATTATAAATCCCGTATCTGGAATCAAAAAACGAATTTGATTCAATGTCTTTTAAAATTTCCACATTTTTAGAATAGAGTCTTTTAATTTGGCTAAGTTCTTTTTCAAGTTTTTCGTGCATTTTTCCTAATCTTTCTTCAAAACTTTGAAGAAGTTTTTCAAAAAGTTTAGGATTGGCTACATACGCAGTTTCATTTTTGTATTTATTAAAAATCTCTTTTATAGCTTGAGAATTTTTATACAAAATAGCGGTATGTTGAAGCAGTTCTTTTGAATATTTAAAAGAGCGTTTCAGTTTTTTTTCTATTTCCAAATCTTTTTCAAGTTCATTGGTCTCTTCTAAAGAGATATACTCATAAACCTGTTTTCTAAAACTTTCCGGCTCTTCGTCAAGCAGATTAAAAAAATAGATTTTATAGTAATAAGGAATAGGAGGAACACCCTCTTCTATAAGTTTGTCAAATACTTTTTTTGCAAACTCTTCAAGAGGAGTCGAAACCTCATTTAATCCGGCAACAACATTGCTAGATGTTGAAAGTTTACTGTTTTTTTCCTTAATCATTAGCTATCTCTTTTTTTTAGTACCTTATCTATAAGTCCGTATTTTAGTGCTTCTTCAGCACTCATAAAAAAGTCTCTTTCCGTGTCTTTTTCTATTTTTTTAACACTTTGACCCGTATTTTCAGCCAAAATTTTATTCAACTCTTTTTTCATTCTTAAAATCTCTTTTGCGTGAATCTCAATATCAGTCGCCTGACCTTGAGCCCCACCCAAAGGCTGATGTATCATAATTCTGGCATGAGGCAAGGCGAATCTTTTCCCTTTTTCACCGCTGCTTAAAAGAAAAGCCCCCATACTGGCAGCCTGTCCCATACAAATCGTTACTACATCCGGTTTTATATAATTCATAGTATCGTAAATCGCAAACCCACTTGTTACAACCCCACCAGGGGAATTGATATAAAGATAAATATCTTTTTCCGGGTTTTCAGCTTCTAAAAATAACATTTGAGCGACAATTATACTTGCTACGTGGTCGTTAATTTCTCCCTGTAGCATAATGATTCTGTCTTTAAGAAGACGAGAATATATATCGTAAGCCCTCTCGCCTCTTCCGGTTTTTTCAATTACGGTAGGAATTAAAATACTCATTAATTACCTTTTACTTTATCCTCTAATAGTTTGTTTAGAAGTTTGTCTTCGATTAAATTCATTTTAATAACCGGTAATAAATTGTTCTCCTCATAATATTTTACCACATCTTGAGGATTTTGTCCTTGCATAATAGCTTCATAATAAAGAATTTGTGTAAGTTCTTGGTCAGATACGTCAACTCCCTCTTTTTTAGCAATAGCATCGATAATAAACGTTAATTTTACCCTATCTTTTGCTTCCGGAAGAAGTTTTTCTTTTAGTTCTTTTACTTTTTGAGGATTTTCTTGAAGCTCTTTAAGTTCAGCCGGTGTCATTTTAGCAGCTTCGTTGTTAATCATAATTTCAACTTCTTTTTCTACGATACTTTCCGGTAAATCAATATCGTATTTTTTAACCAAACATTCAAGAATTTCTTGTTTTTTAGGTGCAAAAATTTCTACTTTTTTTCTGTTTTCAATTGCAGATTTAATACTCTCTTTTAGAGTCTCTAATGTCGCATTTTCGTCATTTAAGTATTTTTTAGCTAAGTCGTCATTAATTTCAGCCGGTACTTTTTCTTGAATTTCTTGAAGAGTTACTTCAAATTCAGCTTCTTTTCCTGCAATCTCTTTTGCTCCGTAGTTTTCAGGGAACGTAACTTTGATTTTTCTTGTTTCTCCAACTCTCATACCAACAAGCTGCTCTTCAAATCCAGGGATAAAACTTCCACTTCCTATTTCAAGAGGATAAGCCTCAGCACTTCCGTTTTCCATAGGTTTTCCGTCGATATATCCTTTAAAGTCGATTACTGCGGTATCTCCGTTTTCTAATGTTTCTTTATCAGAAACTTTTGCTTGAGCGAAACTTTTAGCGATATTTTTAAGTTCCTCTTCAATCTCTTCTTCAGTCACACTAGGAATTTCAACTTCCGGTACGCACTCTTTATATTCATCCCCTATTTCAATTTCCGGTCTTGTGTATACTTTAATTTCTACTTCGATTTTATCGTCTTTTTTGTCAAATTTAGTTACTTCAGGTTCTGCTATCATTTCACTTATGTTAAGTTCTTTTAAACCTTTATCCAACACTTCTCTAATAGCTTCGGAAATAGCGTCTTGTTCGATCTGGTCTGCGTACATTTTTTTAACAACTTTTACAGGCACTTTTCCGGGTCTGAAACCTTGAATTTTAACTTTTTTTGCAATCTCTTTTGCAATTTTTTCTTTTTTCGTTTCCAACTCTTGATTTTCGATTGTTGCTTTGATTATACTATTAGCCGAATCAATTTTTTTTGCTTCTAACATTAAAATCCTTTTTTTTAAGGGTATAATACCAAAAATTTTAAAGGATAACAATGAGCGTAGATTTAGAAAAACTTGAACTTGCAGCCAAAATGATACTTGAAGCTATAGGTGAAGACGTAAACAGAGACGGACTTATTAAAACACCAAAAAGAGTTGCAAAAAGCTTTGAATACTTATGCAGTGGATATTTCAAAGACCCGAAAGAGGTTTTAAATGACGCCCTTTTCGAAAGTACAAATAACGAAATGGTAGTAGTAAGAAACATAGAATTTTACTCTATGTGCGAACATCATATATTGCCTTTTTTCGGAAGAGTTCACGTAGCTTACATTCCGGACAAAAAAGTAGTAGGCTTAAGTAAAATTCCAAGAATGGTAAACGTATTTGCAAGACGCCTTCAAATCCAAGAACAGTTAACAGAACAAATCGCAGATGCGATTATGGAAGTCGTTCAGCCAAAAGGAGTCGGAGTCGTTATTCACGCAAGACATATGTGTATGGAAATGAGAGGGGTTGAGACCAAACACTCTTATACATCAAGCTCCGCACTTAGAGGTGTTTTTTTAAAAGAAAAAACAAGAGAAGAGTTTTTTAATATAATAAACGCACCGCTTCAAACACATTTTTAAGGAAATTAATGGCTCTTAGCGACATAAAAAACAAACTAAAAAAAACAACACTTTCAAAACCGTTTGGAGTAATTAAAAAAATTACCCCCACAGCCCTTATAGCTCAAGGGCTAACCCCTTCTATAGGAGATATAGTAAAAATAGTCTCTTCCAATCACCAAATTTTAGGAATGGTAACAAGCCTTGATGAAAATCAGTTTACCGTTACCCCTTTTTCTTTTTTGGAAGGATTTAAAACCGGAGATAAAATCTATCTTGACGAAAACGGAATGCAAATCCCGGTAGGCAAAGGACTTTTAGGAAGGGTTGTTAACCCGTTTATGAATCCAATTGACGGAAAAGGTGAAATAGAATTTGATACAAAATACCCTATAATGAGAAAGCCTATTTCTCCTTTAAAAAGAGGGGTAATTAACGAAGTATTTGAGACTAAAGTAAAAACGATAGACGGCCTTTTAACGTGTGGGAAAGGCCAAAAACTCGGAATTTTTGCAGGAAGTGGGGTTGGAAAATCAACGCTTATGAGTATGATTGTAAAAGGAGCCGATGCTGAAATTAAGGTAATTGCTTTAATAGGAGAAAGAGGTCGCGAAATTCCAGAATTTATAGAACAAAACTTAGGTGGAGACTTGACTAACACCGTATTGATAGTAGCAACAAGCGACGATTCGGCTTTAATGAGAAAATACGGGGCTTTTTCTGCTATGGCAGTTGCGGAATATTTCAAAGACCAAAATAAAGACGTTTTATTTTTAATGGACAGCGTAACACGCTTTGCTATGGCCCAAAGAGAAATCGGACTTGCTATGGGAGAACCACCAACTTCTAAAGGTTACCCTCCAAGTGCTATTATGCTATTACCTCAACTTATGGAAAGAGCCGGAAAAGAGAAAGACAAAGGCTCAATTACCGCATTTTTTACGGTCCTGGTAGAAGGAGACGATACATCAGCCGATCCTATAGCCGACCAGGCTCGTTCTATTTTAGACGGACATATAATTTTAAGCAGAGAACTAACCGACAATGGTATTTATCCTCCTATTAATATATTAAATTCGGCAAGCAGGGTTATGAACAATGTAGTAACCCAAGAACACTTACAAAAAGCCCAAAAATTTAAAAAACTCTATTCCCTTTTAAAAGAAAATGAAGTCTTAATAAGAATAGGAGCCTACCAAAAAGGTGTAGACCCCGAACTTGACGAAGCCATAAACAAAAAACAGGCTATGGAAAACTTCCTAAAACAAACTCCCGACGAATTAATACCTTTTAACCAAACTTTAGCTTTATTGAACCGAATTATTGTGTAATTTCTTTTAAATATATTATAATTTAACAAAAAAATTTTATACAAAGAGAAGACATGGATTTTCAACAAATTTTAGAAGTTTTTGATAATCAACCTTATGTTGCGGTAATGATTTACAAAGAAAAAATAATTTATTCAAATAAAAAACTCCAAAAACTTATAGGTTATTCCGAAAAAGAAATTTTAAATATGTCTCCGGAAGAAATATTTCCGGATAGTAAAATCAAAAACAAAATAAAAGAAATTGTTCGCAAAAGATTAAAAGGAGAACTTTTCCCTGCAATTTATGAACCTTTACAATTAAAAAACAAATACAACAAAAGATTACTCGTTAAATTTTTTACTCAAACGGTTAAATTGGAAGACGGTTCTTATGCCGGTTTGGTTTTCGGGATAGACATAACCAACGAATATAAAAAAGAATTCTTAATAGAAATATTAAAAGATATTAATCAAACGATAATTACGAAAGAAAGCGAAAAAGAGATTTTCGAAAATATAATCAAAAATATTTATAAAAAAGGGAATTACCAATTCGTATGTGCTTCTATAAAAAAAGAAAACGAAATAGATATGGAACCTAAATACTATATAGGAAAATACAAAAAAGATTTTCCTAGTATGTTAAAAAATTTTTTTAAAATAGATAAAGCTTATGCCGATAAATGTCTAGCTACCGCAGCGGTAATAAATAATAAATTCTTAATCATTAACAACATAGAAAAAGTAAAATTTACGAATCAAGAATTAATAAATATACTAAAAGAACAAAATTTCAAATCGATTTTACTTTTTCCTATTTTAAAAAACAATGAAATATACGCTACTATAGGAATCTATTCAAAATATATGGAAGATTTTGATAAGCTTTCGATTTCAATTTTTCAAGAAGCGAAACAAGATATGGAATTTGCTTTAAAAAGAATGGAAAATATGTCTTATCTAAAACTTCTTCAAGAAACTTTAGATAAAACATATTCATGGATAGTGATAACGGATGAAAACGCTAATATCTTATATGCAAACAAAAGCGTAGAAGAAATTACGGGTTATAAACAAAAAGAACTCTTAAATAAAAATCCGAACATATTTAAATCCGGATTTCATTCGGAAGACTTTTATAAAAAAATGTGGGAAAAATTAAATAATAACGAAATAGTCGAAACTATATTAATCAATAAAAATAAAGAAGGAAAATTATTCTATTTAAAAGATAAAATCATACCGGTAATAACAAACGACGGAAAAAAATATTATATATCTTTGGCAATAGACATAACTCACGAAAAAAATTTACAAAAAAAACTTACTAAAGATACGGTAACCAATCTTCCAAATAGACACGAATTTATTAATTTAATAAAAAATCACATCCATAACAAAGAAACGTATGCTTGTATGGTTATAGATATAAAAGATTTTAAAATCTTCAACCAATTACACGGAAATGAAGCGGGAGATTATCTACTAAAAAAATTTTCTCTTTTTTTAAAAACGATTTTTGATAAAGAAAATATAATAGCAAGAATAGGAGGAGACGAATTCGGCGTATTTTTAAAATATCGTTCCATCAGCGAACTTGAAGCCATAATCAGACAAGTAATTAATAAAATAAAAAATTTACAAGAGTTTCATAACAAAATTTCAATTAATATAGGAATTTCCCTATATCCTAAAGACTCTACAAATATTACGGAATTATTAGAAAAAGCTTTCTTAGCATTAGAATTAGCAAAAGAAAAAGGTGATTTTTCATATGAATTTTTTAATTCCGATATTAATAAAAAAATATTAGAGTATTCGGATATTAAAAATTTACTATTAAAAGCCATTAAAAACAAATCTTTTATTTATCATTTTCAACCTTATGTAAACGCAAATACGTTTCAAATAGCGGGAGCCGAAACGTTATTAAGAATAAAAAACGAAAACAAAATAATATATCCTAATCAATTTATAGATTATGCGGAAAATAGCGGTTATATAAAAGAAATAGAAAAAATTATGTTCCCTAAATTTTTAAATTATTTAAAAGAAATTCGAATACCGCTTTCTTTTAATATTTCCGGCAAGTCGCTTACTGATAAAGAGCATATAGAAAATCTCTTTAAAAATACAAATAATTTACCTATAATTATTGAATTAACCGAGAGAGAAATTGCCGGAAATATAGAATATACTAAAGAAATCTTCGATTATTTTAAAAATAAAAATTTTAAATTATCAATTGACGATTTCGGTACGGGATATTCTTCTTTAACATATTTAAAAGATTTACCGACAGACTATATTAAAATAGATATGTCTTTTATTAAAAATATAGAAAAATCTGATAAAGATTTGGCTATTGTAGAAACAATTATAAATTTTGCTCATAAATTTAAATTAAAAACTATAGCCGAAGGAATAGAAACCGAACAACAAATAAAAATACTTCAAAAACTTAAATGCGATTATTTACAAGGATATTATTTTGCAAAACCGATGTCTTTTGAAAATTTAAAAAATTTTTTAAAGAACTCTTGACAAAAAAAATTTTTTTTCATATAATTTCAATCCACAACGACGGAGTGTAGCGCAGTTTGGTTAGCGCACCTGGTTTGGGACCAGGGGGTCGGGGGTTCGAGTCCCTCCACTCCGACCATCTAAAACCCATTATAAGTGAGTAGCTTTTGAGCCACCCACTTGTGGTGGGCGTAGCTCAGCTGGTTAGAGCACCAGGTTGTGGCCCTGGGGGTCGCCGGTTCAAGTCCGGTCGTCCACCCCATTGCTTTATCTAATTAAGCGTCCGTAGCTTAATTGGATAGAGCAACGGACTTCGGATCCGTAGGTTGTAGGTTCGAGTCCTACCGGACGCACCAACAATCAAAAGCTCTCAAATAAGCGCCCTTAGCTCAGCTGGATAGAGCAACGGCCTTCTAAGCCGTAGGTCGCAGGTTCGAGTCCTGCAGGGCGTACCACTTTTATCATAAATTTCTCCTAAATGCGGGAGTGGCGGAACTGGCAGACGCGCCAGACTTAGGATCTGGTGCCGCAAGGCGTGGAGGTTCGAGTCCTCTCTCCCGCACCATTTGTTCATCTAAAATCCCCATAAATTCGGTAATCTGAAAAAAATCCTTTAAATCATACCCAGTAACATACCCAATAAATAAAATGTTAAATGATTTTAGTAATGATAGATTCAATATGAAGTTTATTGAAGTCACTTAAAAGATAAGTAGATAACCATATTATATCAAATCCTATCAAAGAGACAATAAGACATAAGACACAACAATAAAATCTCCTATTTTAGAGAGTTTTATAAAAAAACCTTTACTTAATACATTAGAGACATTTCCAAACTATTGTCTCTAATGTCTATAAATTAATTTTGATAAAAATATCCTAAAAATAGAAGAAAAATCATATTGTCTATTGTCTCTTTGTCTTCTTATAAATCTTAACGCTTCTTTTATCTTTAACAAGTTTATACTTATCAGAATATTGCTTAATATAAGTTTCAACAATGATTTTAGTTTCTGATGCAGAAATTTTTAAAGGTTTATATATTTCTCTTAAAGTGCAACTTCCATTTTTATTAAGAAGCTCATTCATTTTTTCAATAACTCTATTCTCTAATTCTTCTTGCATTAAATCTTTATAATTTAAAATTTCATCAATTAAATTATCATAATTTGTAAGAAAAGTATTCATATACTCTATTGCCAGTTCAATTATAGAGTTGTCAATTATTGGACTAAAATTACCTTTATAATAACAATTTAAAAAATGTAATGTATATAAAACAGCATCTGTATTTTGCATTACTCTAACATATAGATTTGCAAATGGATTTTTAGTTTTTAAAAGTTCTATTTTTTTATTGTGTATATCCCTTTTAAAAGAACAATACCAGCTATTATCGTGAAATGAATTATCAATATATTTTAACTTTAAACTTTCCTCTCTTGTAAAAGAAATAATATTCTCCCCCAAAAGTCAAGACAATTTTTGAAAAATTTTAATTCTTTTTGCGGATTTAACATTTTAAGCCACTTTTCTAAAGATTTTAATATTTTGATTTTCAGGTTTATTGTTTTTTAACCACTC
>JBDONT010000018.1:0-14827 GCA_039831155.1 Nautiliaceae bacterium
ACTGCTCCCTTCGGGAGTGGGAAAGTAGGTCCCCGCTAGGATTTAAAGTGAATACTTTGGCTTTTTCCCTTATTCCTCAATAAAGAGTCTGGCACTTCTTCCCTATACTCTTCTAAATGATTCCCTTTTAATTTGTAAGCTTTTAAACTATTCTAAATATAAATTTATTTTCTTTTTTTTCTTATCTTAGTTAGTATAATTTTTTATAAAATGTGTTAAAATAGTATAAAAAAAGGATATGTTCTATGAGAAGTGATGAAGTAAAGAAAGGATGGCATAGAGCTCCGCATAGAAGTCTTTTTAGAGCGACAGGTCTAAAAGATGAAGATTTTGATAAGCCGTTTATAGGTGTTGCTAATAGTTTTATTGAAATAATTCCTGGGCACTTTTTTTTAAATAAATATGCAGAAATTGTAAAAGATGAGATTAGAAAAAACGGATGTGTGCCGTTTGAGTTTAATACAATTGGTGTAGATGATGGAATTGCAATGGGACACGATGGGATGCTTTATAGTTTACCTAGTCGTGAAATTATTGCAAATAGTATTGAAACTGTAATGAACGCTCATAAACTTGACGCTCTTATTTGTATACCAAATTGTGATAAAATAACTCCCGGTATGGTAATGGGAGCACTTAGAGTGAATGTACCAACTATTTTTGTAACCGGCGGACCTATGAGAGCCGGTCATATGCCGGATGGAACATCAATTGATTTGGCTACTGTATTTGAAGGTGTTGGTAAGTTTGAAAAAGGTGAAATTGATGAAGAAACTTTATATAATCTTGAGTGTTTAGCATGTCCTGGCGGAGGAAGTTGTAGTGGTATGTTTACGGCAAACAGTATGAATACATTGATTGAAGCAATGGGAATTGCCTTAAAAGGAAACGGAACAATTTTGGCGTTAACTCCGGAGAGAGAAGAACTATTGAGAAAAGCAGCAAGAAGAATATGCGAAATTGCAAAAGATGAAAAGTTAAGCGAAGAGTATAAAATAAGAAACATTATTAATGAAAAAGCTATTCATAATGCATTTGTTGTAGATATGGCAATGGGTGGAAGTAGTAATACGGTGCTACATATGATGGCAATTGCAAAAGAAGCCGGAGTTGATTTTGATTTGCATAAGTTAAACGATATTGCTCGTCATACGTCTCATATTGCAAAAATTTCGCCGTCTCTTCAAACGGTACATATGGAAGATATCCACAAAGCCGGCGGTATGAGTGCCGTTATGAAAGAGATAAGTAAAAGAAGCGATACAATTTTATATCTTGATAATCCGGTAATTGAAGGTGGAACGGTTGAAGATAGAATAAAAGATGCCGAAGTTAAAGATTATAATATTATTCATTCTGTTGAGAAACCTTATAGCAAAGTTGGTGGACTTGCTATACTTTTCGGTAACTTGGCAGAGGAAGGATGTGTAATTAAAACAGCCGGGATTACTGGAAGTAGAAAATTTAAAGGTCGTGCAGTGTGTTTTGATTCTCAAGCTGAAGCAATTGAAGGTATTACATCCGGAAAAATAAAAGAAGGTGATGTAGTTGTAATTAGATATGAAGGTCCAAAAGGTGGTCCCGGAATGCAAGAGATGCTTGCACCTACTTCTCTTATAATGGGAATGGGCTTAGGAGATAAAGTAGCACTTATTACAGATGGTAGATTCTCTGGTGCAACTAGAGGTCTTAGTATAGGGCACGTTAGCCCGGAAGCAGCAGAAGGAGGAATGATAGGGCTTCTTAAAGATGGAGATATAATTGAGATTGATGTTGATAACTTTTCAATTAATGTTTTATTAGATGAAAAAGAAATTGAAAAAAGAAAAAAAGAGTTTACTCCTAAGAAAAAAGAAGTTCCGGGTAAATGGTTAAGACAATATAGAATGCTTGTAACAAATGCAAGTAACGGGGCGATTTTAAGGGCTGATTAATGCCCTTTTTATCAAAGGTTATAAAATGAAATTGAAAATTTATATATCTATTATTTTATTATCTTTATTTGTTATAGGATTTTCAATATATTTTACTCAAAAAAGTATTTCTCAAGTTACTTTACAACAAGCGAAAGAGTTATATAAAGATAGAGTTAAAGAGTATAAAGTTTTTTTAGAAAATAAAAAAATTTTTTTAGATTCTTTTGCAAAATTTATATCGAATTCTTTTATTATTAAAAAAGCTTATACCGAAAATAATAGAAGTTTGATTATCTCTTATATTAAGCCTCTTTATGATAATTTATATACAAACGGTTTAATAAAAGAGATACATTTTTTTAAAAAACCGGCTATAAGTTTTGTAAATTTTTCAGATTTAAAAACGTTTGATATTAATGTTTCTAAAAGTAGAGCGGATATTTTATGGATAAATACTTCTTTTACACCTTCTACACATTTTTATGTATGTAGAAATTATCCGGGGCTTAGAGCTACTTATCCTATTATAAGTAATGATAAACTATTGGGTAGTGTATCTTTTGGAGTTGATATTAGAGTATTTAAGGCTCTTTTTCAACATGTAGGTGCGGGAGATGTTAGTATTTATTTAAATAATAATGAGTTAAAATCAATGCTTTTACCTGATAAATATTCAATATATGAAAAACTTCCTAATTATGAAAATTTTAAAATACTTGGCAAACCGTTTAAAATTAAATTGGAAGAGGGAGTTGAGATACATAATAATTATGTTTTTTCAAAAATTAAAATAAAAGATTTTTTTAATAAAACTATGGCTTATTTGGTAATTAGAGATAATATTAAACCTTCTATTTCTATTTTGAAAAAGACTTTAACTGAAAAAATGATTATAGAAATAATCGGTTTTTTACTTGTATTTTCTATAGGGTTTATTTTATTTAAATGGCTTTTTGATAAAATGAAAGAGTTCAATAATATCTTAAAGTTGGTAAAATCTCATAAATTTGAGGAAATTCCTCCTAAAACAAAACCAAAAAACGAACTTGATATTTATAAAAACAATTTAATAGATGTTGCGAAAAGTATTAAAACTTATATTAACTTATTAACTCAAAAAGTGAAAGAATATAGTGATAAAGTTTATAAAGATGGATTAACGGAAATTTTAAATAGGAGATTTTTAGAAGAAAAAGCTCATGAATTATTTGTAAAATATACTCTGACGGATACGCCTGTTGGTATTATTATGCTTGATATTGATGATTTTAAAAAAATTAACGATACCTATGGACACGATATAGGAGATATAGTTTTAATAAAATTAACTCAAACCGTAAAAAAAATTATAAGAAAAGGGGATTTGTTTATTAGATATGGAGGAGAAGAATTTTTAATTATTCTTCCGAATTCCAATATTGAGAATACTTATAAAATAGCTGAGAAAATTAGAAAGGAAATAGAAAATTTAAGTATAGAAATAAATGATAAAAAATTAAAATTTACTATTAGTTTGGGAATTAGTGAAGTTAATATTTTAGATAATTCTTTATTTGATTCTATTAAAAGGGCTGATATTAATCTTTACAAAGCTAAACAAAAAGGTAAAAATAGAGTTGAAATTTAAAATTTAAATATTTCTTTAAGTATGTTTATTATGTTTGGGTGTTTATAAATTTCAGCGTGGGAAGTATTGTTTATAATTTTTAGTTTATTTAGATTAGGAATGTTTTTTAAAAGATTTTCAAGATTTTTTTGAGAAATGATTTCATCATTTTCAACAGCTAGTATATTTACCGGTTGATTTACTTTCTTTATCCATTGAAATTCTTCGAATTTATGTTTTAGTAAGAGTTTAATTGGTAAAAATGGATATCTTGATTCGGCTATGTTTAATATTGAATCAAAAGGCGTAATTAAAACGAGTTTTTTATCTGTTTTAGAAGCCACATAGGTTGCTATTGCACTTCCTAAACTTCTACCTACTATTATATCCGGATTATAATAGTTAGCGATTTCCAAAGCATATTTAAGAATAGTTTTTTCACTAGGAGTACCTTGACTCTTTCCGTATCCGGGATAGTTAAATGCTATAAAGTTAAACTCTTTTATTTTTGTAGCCGTTTTTTCTAAAAATTCTAATACATTATTTGCATTTCCACTAAAATAGAGTATAAGAGGTAAATTTTCTCCGTTTTTGATATAACCACCTTCTAATTTAACATTATCTGATGTAGTGAAGTAAATAGGTTTTAATTTGTGTGGGATAAATTCTTTAGAGTAACGGGATTTAAAGATTTTTTTTTCTTGAGTTAAATAAGAATAAATATTAATACCGATGTAAACTGCAAGAAAAAATATTATAAACAACATAAGAGGAATTAAAACTCTATTAATCCCTCTAGTGGTGAAGAAGCCGTTGCATAGGGTTTTTTAGGAATTCTTCCAGCCTTATAAGCCATTCTACCGGCAATTACTGCATATTTCATAGCTTCAGCCATTGCGATTGGATTTTTTGCCTGAGCAATAGCAGTATTTGTAAGTACTCCATCGGCTCCAAGTTCCATTGCAACAGCAGCATCACTTGCCGTACCGATACCGGCATCTACAATTACCGGTACATTTACCGCGTCTTTTACAAATACTACATTATATCTGTTTTGAATACCAAGTCCACTTCCAATTGGGGCTGCAAGTGGCATTACAGCAGCAGCTCCTGCGTTTTCAAGTCTTTTTGCCATAATAGGGTCGTCATTTGTATAAGCCATAATAGTAAAATCTTCTTTTGCTAAAACTTCACAAGCTTTTAGAGTCTCCATTACATCTGGATAAAGAGTTTTTGCAGTATCTCCAATTACTTCAAGTTTTATAATATCAATTCCTGTTGCTTCTTTTACTAATCTAAATAGAGTAATAGCCTCTTCTGCCGTTGTACATCCGGCAGAATTTGGTAAGATTTTTACATCGGTATCTTTAAAGTAGTCCATTAAATTCTCTTCATTCGGGTTAAGAATATTCACTCTTCTTACAGCTACGGTAATCATCTCCGCACCACTTGCAAGTGTAGCATCGCGCGTAGTTTGAAAATCCGGATACTTACCACTTCCGACAATTAATCTACTTGTAAATTCATATTTTCCTATTTTTAAAATATCACTCATTATATCTCCTTTTTATGTATATCTCTATTTTATTTACAAAATAAAAAAAAGTCAATACCTTTTTTATTTTACGAGCAAACTACCCTGTTTCTTCCGTGTTTTTTAGCATAATAAACTTTTCTATCCGCTTTTAAGATTAATTCTTCTAACGAATCGTTTTCGTTAAATTCGGCTACTCCTACACTTATGGTAATATCTATTTTTTTATTTTCACAAAATTTATGTTTTTCTATTTTTTGTTTTATAGTTTCCAATTTTTTACAAGCGGCTTCTAATTTAGTAAACGGCATTACTACAAAAATTTCTTCCCCTCCGTATCTTACTACGATATCTGAACCTCTGAAATTGTTTTTTAATAAATCCGCTAACTCTTTTAAAACGCAATCTCCTATTAAGTGACCGTAAGTATCGTTTATTTTTTTAAAAAAGTCAATGTCTATCATAGCAACGCTTAAAGGGAATTTATATCGTTTTGCTTCTTTAACTTTAGAAGTTAAGTATTCTTTAAGATATTCTCTGTTATAAAGTCCTGTAAGAGGGTCTGTTATTGCTTTTTCATAAAGTTTTTTATTGTTAATTTCAAGTTCTCTTAAAATAAGTTCTTTTTCTAATGAAATAGCTAAAGGTATCGCTATTTTATCTAAAAGCATAGATAAAATCTTTTTATCTTTTTTATTTAATTTTTTTGATATGGATATAAAAATATCTCCTACTTTTTTGTCGTTTTGGACTAAGTCTTTTTTAAAAGAGTAGTTTATATCCGTGGCTTCTATTTCGGTTATTTTATGGTCCGATGAAAATGCAAAACAGTGTTCATTTCCGGATAGTGGAGAAATACCGCATATTTCTATTTTTTCTATAGAAGGTATAACTTTTTTGATGTTGTCAAACAAGTTTCTAAGTATAAGATTAAAAGAACTAAGAGAAACGGTGTCTTTAAAAAACTGTTTTAACACTTCATCGGTCATATTTAAAATGTATAAATCGTTTTCATATTCGTCAAGTAGATAAAGTCCGCATTCTAACTCTTTCATTTTTTCTATTAGAGGGTTTATCATTTCGCGAGGAATAATAGAACCGTGTTGAGGTGCTATCATAGTAGGGTGTTTTTTTTGAACTTGTTTTAATGCGTGATGTAAAACTTCTTTACTTGGCATATAGTGTTTATGAAAAGGTTTTAAAGCTTCAAAATATTCATCCACGCTTTTTGCATATAATGAAAACTCTTCCGTTAATCCGCCAAATAGGTCGCTTGAAAATAGAATACCGGTTTTTTTATCGTATGTACAAAATGCTCCCGGGAAATGTGCATAAGGTGTAAATACGAATTCAAGTTCCCTATCTCCGGCTTTTAATTTCCAGTTGTGTTCGTCTACCAGATAAAAAGGTGTTCCCCATTTATAGTGTTTTAATAACATTTCTGTACGCCAATGGGTTACTATGTATTTTTCCTTATTCGGCATTATTTTTTCCAAAGTGGAATAACATCCTACGATATCCGGGTCTTGATGATGCATAATGATATATTTTATATCCCTTAGACTTACCAGCTTAACTATTTTTTCTAAAACTACCGGGAATGTAATCATACTTCCCGGGTCAATAAGAATGGAGTTTTCTCCGTTTCTTATTAAATATACGTGACATTGGAAGGGGTCGTTTGGAATTACATATCCGACCCAGAAAATATCAGGTGCGATTTCAACAGGTTTATTTATATCCATTTCTTCCTCTTCTAGTGATTTTAATGAAATGTATTATACCAAAACCAAAAATTTTACTTAAAAATTACACCTAATTAAAATATTTTAAAAAGTATGTTAAAATTACCAAAATATAATAAAAAGGGATTAAATGATAGACCTAAAACTGCTTGAAAAAGATTTTTCTAATGTAGCTAAAAGGTTACAGTTAAAAGGGGTTTCAGAAGAAATTTTAAATGAAATAAAAGAGCTTTTTATCAAGAAAAAAGAGTTAAAAACCGAGCTTGACAAACTTTTAGAACAGAGAAACAAACTCTCTAAACAAATCGGGATGTTTATGAAAAACAAAGAAGTTCAAAAGGCAGATGAAACGAAAAAAGAAGTAAACGCTTTGAAAAGCGAAATTGAAGAAGTTGAAAAAAAGTTAAAAGAGATTGAAGGGGAACTAAATAAAAAGGCTCTTATCGTTCCTAATATTCCGGATGAAGACGTTCCGGTTGGAAAAGATGAAAATGATAACGTAGAAATTAAAAGAGTCGGAGAAATTCCTAAATTTGATTTTGAAGTAAAACCTCATAACGAAATAGGTGAAAAACTGGGCTGGCTTGATTTTGAAAGAGGTGTTAAACTTGCTAAAAGCCGTTTTACCGTTATGAAAAAAGATGCCGCAAGACTTGAGAGAGCTCTTATAAATTTCTTTTTGGACCACAATAGAGAGTGGGGCTTTGAAGAAGTTTATGTTCCTTTTTTGGTAAATAAGGAGACAATGACGGGTACGGGGCAGCTTCCTAAGTTTGAAGATGATTTGTTTAAGGTGGAAAAAGAAAATTTATATTTAATTCCTACGGCCGAAGTTCCTCTTACCAATTTATTTAGGGATGAAATTATTTCCGATTTAGAAGAGCCTATTAAGCTTACGGCATATACGCCTTGTTTTAGAAAAGAAGCCGGAGCTTACGGACAAGATACAAAAGGGATAATAAGACAACATCAGTTTGATAAAGTGGAGCTTGTAGCGATTACTAAGCCTCAAGATAGTGATAAAATGTTTGAAGAGATGGTTGAATGTGCAAGTAGTGCTTTAGAAAAATTGAAATTACCTTATAGACAGCTTATGTTGTGTACTGGAGATTTGGGATTTAGTGCAGCAAAAACCATAGACCTTGAAGTATGGATTCCATCTCAAAACAGATATAGAGAAATAAGTTCCGTTTCAAATACCAGAGATTTTCAAGCAAGACGTGCTAAAATCAGATATAAAGACGGCAAAAAGAACCGTTTGGTACATACGTTAAACGGAAGTAGTTTGGCTGTTGGCAGAACGCTTGTGGCTATTATGGAAAATTATCAGACAAAAGACGGAAATATTGAAATTCCGGAAGTTTTAAGAAAATATTTATAAGGAATTAAGTGGCCCAAGAAGAAAATGTAATAATTATAGAAGAAGAAAAAGAGCAAAAAAAAAATAAACTGCCTCTTATTATAATCATTCTTCTTCTTTTTATTATTATAGCTTTATTGCTTTTATTTTTGGTCGTACTTAAAAAGAAAAAAACTCAAAAACCTCAAATGGAAATTCAAAAAATTACTAAAAAACTCTCAAAAACGACCCCGGCTACAAAAGACGAAATAAAACAACTGATAAAAAAAGCGACTATTTTGTATCAAAAAGGGGAAAAGCAGCGAGCATTGGAAATTTTGAGTAAAGTGTCAAGCTATTCGGAGGCTCTTTCTTATTATAATTTAGGTGTAATAAAATTAAAAGAAAAAGATTACAAAAAAGCCCTTGAATATTTTCAAAAAGCGATTAAAAATAAAGACAACAGAGCACTTAGTGCAATTAACGCCACTTATGCCTCTTTGATGTTAAAAAACAAAAAACTTTTTAATTATTACAGAAATTTGGCTTATACATTTTTGCCGGAAATTGCCAATTTAAAAAATTATCCTTATTATTACTCTTTAGTGATGTATTATATGGGATATGAAATAGAAACGCTACCGGCACTTATGAAAACGAAAGATTATAAAAAAGAAGCAAATGAACTTCTTAGTGCCGTTTACGGGTATTATAATGAAAATTTACAAGCTGCCAATTTTCAAAGCGACCCTTTTGTAAAAGGTATTTTGTACGCAAGGGCTAAGGAGTACTCTTTAGCTAGACTATATTTGTCACAATCTTTAAAAAAAGAGGCTAAATTCGCTTTGGCATTGGTGGATTTGAAGCTTTCTATTTTTAAACAGGCTTTTATGTTGCTGCAACAGTTTCAAGATAACAATATTTATTCCATTTATGTCTATTTAAAACCCTCTTTATTTAATATTAAAGTAGCTCAAAAAGAGTTTGAGAAAAGTTTTTTGAATTCAAAACAGGATTTTTACGATTTGTTTTTTTATTATGCACCTTATAAAGTCTTTAATATGAATCAAACTATCTCTTATTTGAAAAAAGGGATAGCCGGAATTCCTATAGGGGCTATAGAAGAGTCAAAAACTTATCTTACTAAAAGTGCCGTTTATTCAGCTTTAAACATTCAAATTGCAAAAGCTTTGCAGCTTGCTTTAAACGGGCACATTTATTTGGCGAATAAAAAATTTAAAAAATTGATAAAAAACAGAGACAATTTATATATTTTGCATTATAACTTAGCTTTAACTTACGCTCAACTTAAAAACTACTCTTTAGCTTATAAACATTTCTTAAGAGCTTATCACTTAAATCCTAAGGATTTAAAAAGTGGACTTTATGCTTTAATGGCTCTTGATAAAATGAAAAAAACAAATCCTTATCTTGTTAATTCCATAAAAGAGGATTTTAACGATTCCACTACTTTAGAAGAAGCAATGCTGGCTATTGTGAATAATAATACCGTAAATCTTGCTTCTTTTTTGGAAAAAGAGTCTAAAAACACTCCTTTATGGTTAATAACCAGAATGACTGCCAAACATATGCTTAACCGTTCTTTTTTATCTGAAGCTTTGATTTTAAAAAGTATCTATCCAAAAGATATAATCTCAAACCTTCTTTATTTATATGTTTCTTCAGATGATTTAAAACATCTGATTCAAAACTTTCAGTCTCTTTATTTAACGGGCAGTTTAAATATGAACGATTTTTATTACGGGGCTTCTATAGTTTATGACTGGTTTTTTAAATTTAGTAAAATTTCCGGTCTTTTGAATAATTTGAGGTTAAAAGTCTTACAAAAGGCTAAAGTTGAGAGTTTTGATTTGATTCCGGTTTTAAAAAGACTTGCTTTTGTAAATCTTTATACGAAACATTTTGAAGAGGCTTATACGATTTATAACGATTTGATTAATAATAAAAACATTACCGACCCTCAAACACTTTATCACGGAGCCGTTTCGGCAATAGGTGCGAATCATCACTCAAATGCCGTAGCTTTAATGGAACTTGCTAAGCTTAAAAATCCTAGCTATTACGAGGCTAGGTTCGGGCTTGGGCTTTTATGGCAGGAAGCCAATAACTTAAAAGCCGCTTCTATTCAGTACGGAAAAATACCAAACGGTTTTAAAAGTAAATTTTTTGATTTTAATATCAAAAACTGATTTAATCTTTATTTAACCCAATATAGGGTATAATCTAAATAAAAAACAGGAGGAAATTTATGAAATTCAATTCTAAAGATTTTCAAAATTCTACGTATTTAAACGAAAATTTCGGTTACCAGGAAAACGTAATTATCGATATTAACGCTTTTGTAAAAAAGACTTATCAGCTTTTAGCCGGGTCTTTAATTGCCGGGGCTGTAGGTGCTTATGTTGGAATGGGATTTGTTACTCATATGATAAATCTCCAAACTGGTAGTCTTAATTTTATGTATTGGGGTGCTGTTATTTTAGAGTTTATTTTGCTTTTCGGATTGTTTGCCGCAAAAAATAAAACACCTTTAAATTTAGTGTTACTTTTTGCTTTTACGTTTATGACGGGATTTACTTTATCACCTACATTAGCCGTATTTATCGCTAAAAGTATGGGGTATGTAATAGGTGAGGCTTTCGGACTGACGGCAGTAGCTTTTATAGCATTGACTATTTTTGCTATGAACACCAAAAAAGATTTCACTACAATGGGAAAAATTTTATTTATTTCTTTAATTGTTATAGTTGTTGCCGGTTTGATAAATATCTTTTTACATCTCCCTTGGCTTCAACTTATAATTGCCAGCGTTTCTGCTATTTTATTTAGCTTTTTTATTTTATACGATACTCAAAATATTATTCAAGGTAACGTTACAAGCGAAATAGAAGCTGCCGTTTCTTTATATCTTGATTTCTTGAATCTTTTTGTTTCTTTACTTCAAATTTTAGGATTTTTAAATGAGGAGTAACTCCTCTTTTTTTAGAACAATAGATGCTAATATGAACCGTTTAAAAGAGGGTATAAGAGTTGTAGAAGATATTTTAAGATACGAATACAACTCTCCTTTTAGTAAAGAACTAAAAGATTTAAGACATCAGGTAAGAGATGATGAGTATGAAGATATTGTTCTTGCCAGGGATGTAAATAAGGATATCTTAAAAAAAACTATTCCCAGCGAAGAAAAAAGAAAAGACCTAAAAGATGTCATAATAGCCAATTTAAAACGTGCTCAAGAGAGTGCTAGAGTTTTAGAAGAACTCAACAAATTTAGGGGTAAAGGCGAAAAATATAAAAAAATAAGATATGCTCTTTACGCTTTGGAAAAAGAGATAATAAGCTTTTTGAAATCTTCTTAAATTTTCCGTTTTGTACGAAAACTGCGAAGGAAGTAAAATCAGAGAATTAAAGTTACGTAATTATAGGTATTTTGAGTTTTAAAAATACGAAGTTGTGTGTTCCAATAGGATTGTATTTTTATTTTTGATACAATAATTGTATGTATTTACATATCCGAAAGAAGAAAAATCCAAATGGCAGTGTCAGTGTTCAGATAATTGACAGAAAAAACAGAGGATACAAAGTAGTAGAGACTATTGACTATACTAAAAATAATATAGAGTTGGAATTATTAATCTCCAAAGTCAAAGATAGATTAAAAGAACTGCAATTTATTTAGAGACATACCCAAAATTTTTTGCTATAATATCACAGACATAAAATTTTGGGTATGTCTCTCTATAACTGGTTTTAAATTTTATTTTTTGCCAAAACTCTTCAAATTTAGCAAAATTACTATTTGGAGTAAGTTTCTCTAATTTAACATTTTTGGCTTTTTCATCTTCAATTACATTTTTTAACACACTTGAAGCATCTATTTTTTGTACTAATTTAATGATATCTTCTTTATAATCTTTAAATTCATCAGAAAGTTTAAATTCGTTTTTTTCTATATCTTCAAAAATTTTTGCATACTCTCCTTTTGTATCAGGCGCGTCATAATCACGATATTTTTTAACCTCATCATTATCAGAAAGTTCATATAGATTATCACCTTCTTTTACTATTTTTAATACCTTTTTAACTCCACTTTTTTGTTTTACTTCAAATTCTATTCTTGCTCTTGGATATGTTTTATCACTCAGTATTATTTCATCAAGATACAAATATCCAGTAGTTGCTGTTGTGTTTTTAATCTCTATTCCTTTTACGCTTATTTTTTTAACAAGCTTTTTGTTAAAAGCGTCAATTGCGTCAAGTTTATATACTTGATTGTATAAGTTTTTATGAGTAGCCGAATATCTCAAAATAAAAAGTGGTGCAAATTCTTTTATCATTTTTTCATCAGTCCAAATTTTTGAGGTTCATCAATTATAAGAATAGGTCTGGTTGATTTTATAACATCAATAGGTTTATTTGAATTCATAAGGTCAAGTTCTTCATATATTTTTCTTGCTTCTTTACTTCTTGTAGAAAAAGCTTGTTTGTTTATAATCATCACCCAAATATCTTGAGATTCAGCAAAATTTTTTATATTTGTTAGATTACTTGATTTTTTTGTATCATATATGAAGAATCTAAGTTTTTTATTATAAAGTTCCTTGAAATGCTCTTGTGTTATTTCCAAACTTTTATGCACTCCCTCACGAATTGCGACACTTGGCACCATTATGATAAATTTAGAAAACCCATATCTTTTGTTAAGCTCAAATATTGTCCCCGTATATACATAAGTTTTCCCCGTTCCGGTTTCCATCTCAACGGTAAAATTAAGCCCTTCTAGTTTTTTTAAAGGTTTAAGGGAATTTCTTTTTTGCACTTTTCTTAGATTTTCTAAAATTTCATCATCACTTAGTTTTAATTTCGGATTTGCAAAAGTGTTATAAATTATTTCTTCTTCTATCAGCCCGTTTTTAACAACTTCCCTATCAAATAAATTTTTGATAAGCTCTTTTTTGGCTGACCTTCAAATATATCACAAACGCTATTCACTGCATCTATTTGATATTGTTGCTCTTTAAATTTTAGTTTCATTTTTTTGTGCCTTTATATGTTTAAAAAATTCTAACAACATATGTAAAATCACTATTACCTAAAATATTATATAATCCACTTGAAAGAATTATTTCATACTTTATGTTATTATCCTTAAAAATTTTTATATATCTATCGTGATCATTTAAATTATTATGCTCAAAGTTAAGTAAAAAATTTGAAAAAAAATTTATTCTTTGCATTATTCTATTATTCTCTTGAGTTATTCTACTATTATTATGATTATTATACTTTTCTCTTATACAAAAAATTTTAAATTGAACATTACTTGAAGATATAAATTGATTAATTATATTTACTGAATTATGCCTCGTATCTATATTTTGATAATCTCCATTATCACAAAATAAATACTTATCATAAATTTCAATATAGTTTCCTTCTTTCATTAAACATTTTATATGCTCTAAAACTTTTTCTTTACTACTATTGCTTGGATAAGTTGCTGTATAATTTGACTCAAATTCATCATTATTTATATTGATATATGGATAATCTGATTTAACTTTAGATAAAATTAATTTCAATTTTACTTTTTTTGTCAATTCAAATTCATCTTCTGCATCGATACTTTTTATTATTCCACCTGATTGTTTAATTCCTCTTATATCTAGCTTTAATTGAAAACTACCTATTCTAATAGGAGGTTGAATGTATTTTAGTAGCTTCAAAAGCTCATTATCATATGTAACAGGTTGCTTTGTTATGAAAATATTCACCACATCTTTTAATAAAGTATTATCCACTGCAATCATTTAATATCCATTTATTTCAAAAATTTCTTTTAATGTAGCATCAAAAAAACCTTCCGGAAATTGCATTTCTTTCCCTTTTTTATTTACAAAATTACCTTTTTTATTAAAATATAGAGTTGTTTTTTTATAAGGTAAAGAAAAATAATGAATAACTACATCATCTTTAGATAAGTTACCTTTAAATACTTCATAGGCAATTTTGTTTAAAATATGATCATTATGAGTTTCAATAATAAGTTGAATCCCTTTACTTGCTATAAAAGCAAAAAATTCACCAAGTTTTGCTTGAGACTTTGGATGAAGATGAATTTCTGGATTTTCAATAATTATAACATTATCTTTTTTAGCGGATAAACATATAACTAAAATAGAAAATAAATGACTAAGTCCTGTTCCAAGATTTTCAGGCAAAAACTCATCATTATGGATTTTAAAAACATTTTTTACTAAAGTAGGGGTTATCTTATTAATTTCAATATTTAAGTCATTAATGTTTGTTATATAACTCATCCAATAATTAACTTGTGATTCTAATGTTAAACTTGAATTATCTTTAATTAAATAATCTTCAATAGGTTCTCTTTTATGATGATAGAAATAATTTGAAGTTAAATCACCATATATCCCCAAAAATCTATCTTTTAAACTCTCATTTTATTCTACCCCAAAAGTCAAGACAATTTTTGAAAAAAATTAATTCCCTTTGCATATTAAGCTACTTTTCTAAATATTTTAATATTTTGATTTTCAGGTTTATTGTTTTTTAACCACTCATTATACACCTCCATCGGTTTTTTATAATCCAATGTTTGATGAAATCTTTGATAATTGTAAAAATTGATATAACCTCTTATAT
>JBDONT010000033.1:0-50502 GCA_039831155.1 Nautiliaceae bacterium
TTCTTTAACCAAATCCATATTTGACATTAATTCTTTTATCATTTCTCTGTTCATATTACTCCTCCTTTTCTAAAGTTTATTTTAGTAAATTTTTACATAACAGACACAAAATTATTTTAACTCCCGACACAAAAGAGTTGTTAAAATCAAACTTAAATTACGATTTATATTTAATAGACATAAATCTGCCTAAAATAAACGGAATTGACTTAATTGATTTAATAAACGAAAAAATTATTATAATACCACAAAATCATAGACACGGCGTATAAAAAAGGAATAGAAGATTTCATAAAAAAACCTTTCATTAAAGAAGAACTTTTACACAAAATTGAAAAAATCTATCCAAAAGAGATAAAAATTAAAAACTTCATTTTAAAACCCAAAGAGAGAATTTTAATAAGCGATAAAATTCACATCCTCACAAAAGCCAAAAGAGACTTTTTACTGCTTTTTAAAAACAAAGAGTTTGTAACGTTTGAAGAGATAGAATCTGCTATAAATAAATCCGGAAATCCCCTATACGTATTTTTATCCAAACTTAGAAAAAAAACGGGCATTGAATTTGAAAACATAAAAGGACCTGGGATATAAAATCAAATAACCTCAAGGGTATATTATAAATTTCATAATGAAGTGTGATTATTTTTTTATCTGTATAGATAAATACATTAGAGTTGTAAGATGCTTTTCAAGTATATTCATTTCAAGAAAACCGTATTTTTTTCATCCTAAACTAAATCTTCCCATTCGTAAGAAACGATATTTTTCTCTTTTTTGCTAAAACAGATTCCTACCATTATCACCTTTTTATCACTGTATTTTTCATAATATTTTTTTTCTTTTATCTGTTTTGGAGCATCACACTTTTTATCAGAAACTTTAAATTCGATTATATAAACCTTATCTTCCAAAATTACCGATAAATCGATTCTGCCTTTATTGGTTACGTCTTCTCCTACAATATCAAACCCCAGTGCCTGCAGATATACATACACCACACTCGCATAAAACCCCTCATAATCTTTAATATAAGTTAAATTGTTATACGGAATCGAAGCAAAAACCTTTCTTAAAACTTCTATAAACTTTTCTACATCAGCTTCTATTAAAGCATCATACAGCTCATCTTCCTTTTCTACTCTATCTTTATCTTCTAGCATATAATCAATCAAATAATCACAAAAACTATTCTTTACTTCATAATTTGGGAAGTATAAATTATATTCAATTCTTCTTCTTTTTTTTACTACATCTTTTATCGTTAAATATCCGGCTTGATATAATAACACCTCAATATCAATTCTTTCTATATCAAACACATCAAGCAGTTTTTCATCTACTTTTAGATTAGACAGATTCGGTAAAAAGTAATTATTCTTTTTAAGGAGTTTAATTAAAAAGCTAGGATTCCCACTGTTAAACCAATAGTTTCTAAACTCCTTTGTCTGTAAATATTGCAGTATATCAAACGGGTTAAATATCTTATCTTTTAAAAAATAGTATCCGTTATACCACTCTTTTATCTCTTTTAAATCTACATCAACCAAGTATTCTTCAAAATTATCAACTAATTCCTTTTCGGTTATTCCACAGATATTACCGTATTTAGGAAGTAAGGAAACATCGCTTAACATATTAAGCCCACTAAAAATATTTGCTTTTGCAAACTTACTTACCCCCGTTAAAAAAGCAAATTTTATATACTCATCAAGCCCCTTTATACTTGAATAAAGCCCCTTTAAAAACTCCCTATGTTCTTTTGCCTGATTTATATCCTCTATTACTTCAAGAATAGGTCTATCATATTCGTCTATCAAAACGACTACTCTTTTTTGATATTTTTCGTAAGCTTTTTGGAGCAGTTCCTCAAAACGAATAAAAGGATTTTTACTTTCACACTCTATATTCAATCTCTTTTGGTTGTCTTTTAAAACTTTATTTAATTTATCTTCAAGGTCTTTTATCGTTCTTAATTTACCGTCCCAGCTAATTTTAATAACCGGATACTCCTCAAAATTCCATTTATCATAAATCCACAAACCCTCAAACAATTCTTTTTTGGCTTCAAAAAGAGCCTTTATAGTATCAAGCAAAAGACTCTTTCCAAATCTTCTGGGACGGGATAAAAAAACATAAGTATAATCGTTTATCAACTTATATATATCTTCCGTTTTATCGGCGTAGATGTAGTTTTCTTTTCTTATTTTTTCAAAGCTTTGTATACCGATTGGCAGTTTCATAATTTTCCTTTGATATAATTTTGTAAAAAAAGGGCTTTAATGTTTGAGCTTTTAGAAAAAATTATCTCTTGTGATAATATACCACAAAAATTTGAAATGTTTTATGAGCTTTATAACAATGTCGATAAATTTAACTTCCGTTCGGATAAAGACCCTAAATTTTTTAAAACCCCAAGCTACGCCTCTTTTTGCGAAATAGTCCACCCGTCACGCGTCCCAAGAAGAAGAGGGTTTGAGACAAACGAAAAAAAAGCCGTTTTACTTCACGCAATAGTTCATATAGAGTATTCGGCAATAGATTTATCCCTTGATGCCGCATACAGATTCAGAAACTTACCCAAAGAATATTATCTTGACTGGCTTGAGGTTGCGGAAGATGAGATTAGACACTTTAAAATAATAAATACCCTCCTTGAAAAAACGGGCTATAAATACGGAGACTTTCCGGTTCATAATTCACTTTTTGAGGCAAGTCAAAAAACTCAAGACTTATTGAGCCGTATGGCTATAGTCCCTAGATGGTATGAGGCAAACGGACTTGACGCAAACGAAAAAATCATAAAAAAACTTCAAAAATCAAAAGACCCTTTCGCCAAAGACGTAATAGAAGCTTTATATGTAATCTTAAAAGAGGAAATTCCTCACGTCCAAAAAGGAGATAAATGGTTCAAATACGAATGTAAACGTCAAAAATTAAACCCTATAGATACATATTTCAAAATAGTGGATAACTTTTTCAAAGATTGGAAGAAAAAAGACCTAAACGTAGCGGCAAGACTAAAAGCCGGTTTTAGCTGCGATGAATTAAAAATTCTAAGCAAGCAAAAAATAGAGTGTTAATTACACTCTAAAGAAGTAAAATCACTGAATTTTACTTCGTTTAATTTAAATTCAAAATTTAAATCCTTAACATTCTCATCTTTTAAATCCATTTCAAGCTCACTGTTTATAATATGTCCTTTTTTTACGTTTAAAACTTCATTGGGTTTTAAATTAACTTTTCTCTCAAAATAATCTTTTAAAAGAGTAACTCCGTCTTTATCCCTTACATACAAATTTCCACTTATAAAAGTAACCGTTTTTGGATATTTGTTTTTTAATTTATAGTTTAATTCATAACTTGGAATAACTCCTCCCTCATACGTATCACTAAAAGAGACTACCTTAATTTTTTTACAGTCTTTTACGGCAAGTGTTTTTTTAATCTCTTTTTTCTCTTTTTTTAAATCTTTTTTTATAGCTTCAACCTCTTTATTCTTTTTATCAAGTTTCTTTTCAATCAAGTCAACCTTTTTAATCAAATAATCCAACTTTTTATCAATTTCATCCAAACTTGCAGCCATCAAAAACGACCCAAACGCCAAAAATATTAAAAACCTTTTCATATTTTTCCTTTTTTGTTGCTATTTTATCAAAATTGAAGTAAAATTTTACTTACTGATTAGTAAGTAAGGAAAACGGATGTCAACAAAAGAACAGATTCTAAAAAAAGCCTTAGAAATTTTTGCTAAAAAGGGGTATGAAAATACCAACCTAGAAGAAATAGCAAAAGAAGTGGGCATTACAAAACCGGCAATTTATTATCACTTTAAAAGTAAAAAAGAGCTTTACAACTATATTTTTAAAGAAAAATTTAAAAAGCTAAACTTCACTTCTCAACAAACATTAGAAGAGAACTTAAAACATTACATCTATACGCTTGGAGAATTTTTTATAAAAAACCCAAACATAGCAAAACTCTTCTCAAAAGAGATATCAAATGAAGCCCTCCATTTAAATGACGATACTTTAAAAGAGATTACAAAAACAATCAAATTCCTATCATCTTCTTTAAAAGAGACAAACTTAAATCCTCTTTTTATTCAAACTCTTATAATTTCATCTTTTACGACTTATACGAATACACTGAATTTAAGAAGCAGAATTAAAGAGATAACAAAAGAGGAATTTAAAGAATTCAATATAACAGACGAAGTATATGAAACAATTATTACTTATATAAAGGCAAAAATATGAAAAAAACGCTTCTTTTATCACTTATGTTAATAAATTTAAACGCAGCACAGATAACAAAGCTATTAGATGCCGTGTCTTCAATACCGGATACGAAAATAGACAATTTAATGGTCAAAGAAGCAAAAACCAACAAAAAAAGCGTTGAAGCTTCCTTAATGCCCACACTTACATTAAACGCAAGTATGGAGCATTTTAATTCACCAGTAAGCCTAAAACAGCTAACGCCGACACTTAGTGCATCTTTAATCCAAACAAACTCGGCTATTCCGTTTTCTAAAAACATTTTAAAAGTGGGATTTAACGTATCAATGCCCGTTTTTATAAAAGAGATTTACGACAACAAAACAAAAATCTCCCATCTTATAAATTCAACCAAATATCAAGCCAAAATAAACCTTTTAAAAAAAGAAGCACTTTTAATTACTCTTGTAAGTAAATTAAATTATCTTTACAGCCTAAAAAAAGCCCTTGAAACACAAAAAAACTCAATTCAAGAAACCCTAAAAGGTATTAAAGTGGGGGTAAAAGTCGGAAGAATCCCGGAATTTAAACTTTTAAGATTAAAAGACTCTTTAAATAATATCGATATTTCAATCTCAAACATAAACACAAATATCTACGACACTCAAGCCAAAATTTACAATTTAACCCAAATAAAAACAACTGCTCCTGTTGAATTTACTTCAAATCAAATAAAAAAAGGAGAATTTATCTACCTAAAACCCCTAAAAGAACAACTAAAAGCATCCGAATACGATGTAAAAATAGCCAAAGACAAAAACCTACCCAAACTTCTTTTAAAAATTCAAGGTTATAGAGCTTACGCAAAAGCTTACAATAACGACGCTTCAATTCACGAGGATTTAGCAAGTGTAGGAATTTACATCAGTTGGGACGTTTTTAACAAAAAAAACAGTTCTACAGTTCAAAAAGCAAAAATCTCAAAACTAAAAAGTTCGCTTCAGATTCAAAAAACCCTAATCGAATTAAACTCTCAAATCACATCCATTAACAACTCTTTAAAAGAGCTAAAAAGAGCCATTCTGCAAGCCAAAAACTCAATAGAGTTAAAACAGCAACTTTTAAAAAGTGCAAAAACGGCTTTTAAACTAAACACAATGACTGTTGATGAATATTTAAAATACGAAGACGACTTGGCAAAAGCAAAAGCAAACCTTGCTAATTTAATAGCTACTAAAAACTCTCTTTTAGCTCAAAAAGCGTTAATTTACGGAAATAATCTTAAAAAGGTGTTCAAATGAAATTAAAAATAGTTATCCCGGTTATTATAGGTGCAGCATTGGTATTTGTAGGTGTAAACCTTATAAAAAAGAAAAAAGAAGAAGAGGCAAAACTTCAAGGTGCGAAAATTTATCCTTTGGTAGTAAAAACAATTACCTCTAAAACAGAAGAAACAAACTTAACCCTTCCTTACATAGCAACGGTAAAAAGCTCAAAGGAAGTAACACTAAGTTCAAAATTCAGTGGAAGAATTTTATATATTAAAAACTTAGGAGAGAGAGTCAAAAAAAATGAGACTTTAATAAAAATAGACAACAGCGACTTACTATCAAAACTAAAAGAAGTAAAAGAAAACATCAACTCCTTAAAAGCTAAACTTCAAGCCCAAAAAATTTCTCTAAACAATCTCTTAAAAACATTCGAAAGAACAAAAAAACTGCTTGAAGTTAAAATGGCTTCCATTGAAGATTATCAAAATCAAGAATCAAAAATAGCAGAGCTTAAAGCCTCCATAAAAGCTACAAAAGCTTCGCTAAAAACCCTAGAGGCAAATAAAAACTCTATCTTAAACAGCCTCTCATACACTACTATAAAATCCCCTATTAACGGTGTTATAAGTGCAAAAATAGCAAATAAAGGAGACTTGGCTTTAAGTGGAAGAGCGATTTTAAAAGTATCTTCCACAAAAGGAAATTATCTTTTAGTTACTCTGCCGAGTAAAAAAGAGGGGATTATTTTTGAAAATAAATTTTACAAACTAATCCCTCTAAACACTACAATAGACGGCGTAAAAGCCTTTAAAGCCGATGTAAACAAAAGCTTAATTCCCGGTGAAAGGATAAAAATAGATGTAGTCGAATTTAAAGGAAAAGCGACAATTCTTCCATACAACGCAATACTTTCTATCAATTCGAAAAATTACGTATTTATCCCAAGTAAATCCCACGCAACGATAAAAGAAGTCCATATTTTAGCCCAGGGAAAAAACGAAGTGGCAATAAAAGAGAATATCTCAAGCCCGGTAATTAAAGCCGAACCCGATATTTTATTAAAAATAAAAGCCGGATACCCTATAAAAGTAAAAAAGGATTAAAATGTTTGAATATTTTTACAAAAACAGACACTTTTTATTTGCGATAATCGCAGTAATGTTTGTGTTTGGAGTCATAGGTCTTATGAAAATGCCAAAAAACCTATTTCCCGATGCAAACCGTCCGGAAGTCGTGATATTCACTCAAGTCCCGGGAGCCCCGGCGAATGTAGTTGCGACCAGCGTTTCAAAACCTATAGAAGAAGAGATGGCAACCCTCTCTCACGTATACGAAATAAAATCCACAAACGTAGCGAACTTTTCTATAGTTCACGTAGTGTTTGATTATACAAAATCACTACAAGCAGCCGCAGTTGACGTAAGTAACGCCCTAAACCGTGTAAAAGACAAAATCCCTCAAACATCCATCCCGGCTATCTATTTGGTAGGAGACTTTACGGCTCCTGTGGATGTATTTGCTTTAAGTCCTAAGGATAACACCATAAACCTTGACGAAATAAGAAAAATAGCCGTAAGTTTTATAAAACCTAAACTTTTAGCAAATAAAAACATAGGAAACGTTGAGGTATTCGGAGGGTATGAGAGTGCTATTATGATTAAAACAGACCCTCTTAAACTAAAAAAATACAACATATCATTTGATGAGCTTTTAAAAGTCATTCAAACCACAAACAAAGATTTCCCTATAGGATTTGTCAAAACGAAATCTAGCTTTATTACACTCTCTTTTTACGGTGAAGAGGATGATATTAAAAAACTAAAAAACCTCTTTATAAAGCCTAACGTAAAATTAAGCGACGTGGCAAAAATAGCCTGGAGTTATAAAACAAACAACAGTGCTTATATAGGAAACAACCATCCGGCTATTGCCATTTCCGTCCAAAGAGCTCCGGGTGGGAACTTAATAGCCACAAGTGACGCGGCAAGAAAAGTTATGGATGAAATTAAAAAAGAGTACCCAAATATCAAAATAAGCGTATCTGATACTCAAAGAACGCTTGTAGAAACATCAAACGACAATATGCTTGAAGCCTTAAGAGACGCGATTATTTATACTTTAATAGTGTTAATGATTTTCCTTGGAAACTTCAGAGCCTTAATTGCCGCCGGACTTTCGATTCCTATGGTGTTTTTCGGAGTACTTGCTTTTCTTTATTTAACGGGACAAAGTTTAAATATAGTCATCTATACGGCTATTATCTTAGCACTTGGTATGTTAACGGACGACGCCGTAGTGGTACTTGAGAATATAGAAAGACATCTTGAAAACGGGGAAGAGCTTAAAAAGGCTATCTTTGAAGGAACAAAAGAGGTGTTAATGCCTATTTTTGCAGGGACTATTTCCACTATTGCGATTTTATTTCCTTTAATGTTCGTAGGAGGATATCCGGGTAAAATATTCGCTCCTTTAATAGAAACCTTAATAGTGGCACTTCTTATAAGCTGGTTTTTATCGGTAACGTTTATACCGGTACTTTCAAGCTATCTTTACAAAAACGGGTTTAAAAAAACAAAAGTTGAAGAGTTTTTTGAAAAAATGTACCAAAACACTATAGGAAAACTCGTTTTACCTTATGTAAGCATTTTAAAATGGAGCAAAGGTAAACTCTGGTTTTTAAGAAGAATGGTTTTAATAGGTGGTGCGATAATTGTACTTATGATAAGCGTTAAAAATATAATCCCTTTAATAGGAAGAGACGTTATGCCTCCTATGGATACGGGAATTATGAAAGCAAAAATAGAATTCTCAAGTAACCTAAACGCTGAGGAGAGTGAAAAAAGATTAAAACCTTTCTTTGAATGGCTAAACAAACAACCTTGGCTTGAAAAAAGTTCAATAGCAATAGGTACGGAAAAAGGAGTATTGTCAATTAGTGGTGATGGTGGTGGAAACAGCGTAAGTATGACTATCATAGCAGTCGATAGATTTCACAGAAAAAAAACAATATGGCAACTAGAAGATGAGGTAAGAGAAAAACTGGCTAAAATTGAAGGAGTTAAAAACCTAAACGTATTTGATTTCGGAGCGACAGCCCTATCAACCATTTCTGCACCTCTTGCAATTCAGTTTAGAAGCGATACGTATGAAAATCTTCCTAACCTTGCAAAAAAAGCCGAAAACATCATAAGAAACATAAAAGGTCTTACGACAACCCAAATAAGCTGGGATAAGGACTTTGAAGAGATTGTAATTAAAATAGATAAAAACAAAGCCCTAAGTTACGGACTCACTCCCGGAAACATCATATATCAAATAGCACTAAAAGACCAGGTGGTTTCAATCTCAAGCAAACTAAGCTCAATGAACGTGCAATTCGTAAGAATCAGATTTGCAAAAGATTTCGGAAACAATATCCAAACCTTAAAAATGCTGCCTATTCAAACAAAAAAAGGCACCGTTCCTCTAAAAGAAATAGCGTCTATAAAACCGGAGTTTACATACTCTAAAATCGACAGATTCAACCTCAAATACGCAATAGAAGCTCAAGCCTATAGAAACAAAAGACCTGTTAGCAAAATAACCGACGATGCCAATAAACTTCTACATCAGGCAAATATTACAAACTACTACCAACAAGGTGATATGAAAGAATTAAACGACTCATTCTCAAGACTGATAAAAGCAGTAGCTATCGGGGTTGTCGTTTTAATACTAACACTAATGGTAGTTTATAAATCTTTAAGACTATCGCTTATTATGATAGTCGTACTTCCTTTATCTATGATAGGTGGTGCGTGGGCACTTTTAATAGCCAATAAACCTTCTTGTATGCCTAGTATGGTAGGACTTTTACTGCTGTTTGGAATTATTATTAAAAATGCCGTACTTCTTATAGACTTTTACAAAGAGTTCGAAAAAGAAGGAAAAACTCCTTTTGAATCGGCGATTACCAGCGTAAAAGTAAGATTCAGACCGGTAATGATGACGGCTTTTGGAACCATTGCCGGTATGATTCCTATAGCCCTAGAACAAGCCGTGGGACTTGAGAGACTCTCTCCTATAGCCGACATAGCTATAGGAGGATTACTAATAGGTACCCTTTTAACGTTGGTTTACGTACCTCTTCTTGCATATATAACAGACCCTAGAAATAAAAACTAATACCTTGTGGTATTAATTTTTATTAACTTGTCTATAACTTTTTTGTTATAATTCCAAAAAAAGGATCAGTTATGATTAAATACGCAACACCTAAAGGAAACAAAGAAAAAAGAATAAACATCGAAAAATTTATAGAACTCTTCAACGAAGATAAAGCCATTTTACTCGATATAAGAATGCCTTTTGAAGTAAAAGTATGGCAACTTCCTTTTGCAATTCACATCCCGGCAGACGAACTTGAAAAAAGATTTTTAGAACTCCCAAAAGACAAAATAATAATAACAGCCTGCCCTAATCAAAACAGAAGCCCTTTTGCAGCAATGTATCTAAGGGAAAAAGGGTTTGAAGCAAAATATCTGGAAGGTGGGCTTTTAAAACTTATGGAAACCCTAAAAGGTGGAGAAGCCAAAAAACTTAAAATTTAAGAGTATTTATGTTTTATATAGAAATTTTTATCATCTCCACTCTTCTTTCTGCCTTTTTTGCTCTAGGAGGAGTAGGAAGTGCCGTTGCGTTAATTCCTGTATTGCACTGGATGGGAATTGATTTTAATTTTGCAAAAGCAATCGGACTTTTTGTCAATACAACCACGACCGTAACTGCGACAATAATGAATATAAAAAGAAAAGTTTTGGACATTAAATTCGCCCTACCGCTTGCAATTTCACTTGCAGCTTTTGCACCGGTTGGAGCAATGTATTCAAAACATGTGCCCGTCCATGAAGTGAAATGGTTTTTTACGCTCTTTTTGTTTTTTAGCGGAAGTATGATACTTTTCGGCAAAAAAGAGCAGAAATTCAATTATAACAAACAGTGGGTTATGATATTTATAGGAGCACTTGTTGGATTTATAAGCGGGCTACTCGGAATCGGAGGTGGAGCACTTTTAATGCCAGTGCTTATACTTTTGGGATTTGATGCAAAAAAACTGGCAGTTACTATGAGCTTTGTAATTCCCTTTTCTACACTTACTGCTTTTTTAACTTATCTTAGTTTCGTCAAAGTTAACTGGTATATTTTAATAATCGCAGCCCTTGGGGCAATTATCGGAGGATATGTAGGAAATTACTTTATGCACTTTAAGTTAAATCAATCTCAAATCAAAAAAATAATAGGAATTCTTCTTTACATAATCGCATTTAAAATGATATTTAGCCTAATCGGCTAAATATCTTACGATAAGCTTACCGTCTTTTTCGTAAAAATCATAAACCTTATCTTCAGTTTTAAGTTCTTCTATAAAACTTTCATCATAATTTTCATATTCAACAAGTTTAAATTTAACAATCGGCTTCATTTTAATAAGAGCACCTATCCAAAGAATACCCAAAAATATAGCCAGAATTAAAAACTCTTTTAAAAGTCCGTGATTTAGAAAATATCCACTAATAGCTCCTCCTAAAAATATTCCCAAATACTGAATGGTGTTTGAAGTCGAAAGAGCAGTCGCTTTTTGATGAGCCATAGCAACTTTACTTACGAAACTCTGAAGTACCGGTTCTAATAAATTAAACCCGAAGAAAAACAAAATAACACCGATTAAAGCAGATAAATAACTCTTAACGTTTAACCCCACCAAAAAAAGCACCAAAGCAAAAGTAATACTAAAAGCGGATAAAATAAAAACAAGTTTACCTTTTTGTTTCTTTTCAGCCAAAATAGCCCCAAAAGGCATAGCCATAAATCCAAACACAAGTGCCGGAATGTAAACTTTCCAAAGTTCGGTCTTATCCCAATCGAAAAATTTTGTAAAAATTAAAGGAATAAGCAAGAAAAATACACTCATAAGCCCTTTTTGCATAAAGCCCGAAAAGAAAAGCTTTAAAAGTTCTCTATGTTTTAAAATATCTTTTAAAGAGGTTTGATTTTCCATATGATGAACGATTTTTGGAGCCGGAGGTACCTTTTTTAAAACTATAAAAACAGAAACCAACGCTAAAAGAGAAGTTAATAAAAAGAGCTTATCAACCCCATACTTAGCCCCTATCGTAGGACCCAACACCATAGAAACTGCAAAGCTAAGCCCTATAAACATTCCCATTTTCGAAAAAGCTTTGGCTCTTGTATTTTCATCGGTTACATCCGCTATATAAGCCAAAATAACCCCTCCTATAGCTCCGGCACCCTGAAGTAGACGACCAAAAATCAACATATAAATATTAGTGGAAAAAGCACAAACCAAACTTCCTAAAAAAAGTAAAAAAAGCCCGATTATCAAAATAATTTTCTTATCGTATTTATCGGCTAACTTTCCAAAAGGAATCTGTAAAAAAAGTTGAGACAAGGCATAAGCACCTATCGCAACCCCCACACTAAACTCATTAGCCCCGGCTAAATGCATAGCGTAAATAGCAAGTACCGGCATTACTATAAAAAGTCCCAAAAATCTTATAGCCATTAATAAACTCAAATAAATCATCTCACTCCTTTACAAACTAATATATTTTTTCTCTTTTTTTTCAAAATAAACAGCCTTTTCAAAACCCAAAGCCTTAGCTTTTTGTACTGCTTCATTTAGCATAAACCCAACTTGAGAAGGAGAATGTGCATCACTAGAAAAGGTAATATCAATCCCCTCTTCCAAAATCATCTCCAAAAGCTCATCACTAGGATACATCTCTTTTACCGGCTTTCTAAGCCCGGCGGTATTTATCTCAACCGCTATACCCGAATTTTTAATAGCCTTTATAGCGTCTTTTGCCAAATCTTTAATAGATTTTTTCGGCTTAAAACCGAAAACCTTAACCAAATCCAAATGCCCTACTATGTTAAAAAGTTTTGAATTTGCCATTTTTTCGATTAAATAAAAGTACTCCTTATAAACATCATCGACATCCCTATTATGCCACTCTTTTAAAAACTCCGGGTTATCAAATCCCCAGTTATCCAAAAAATGCACACTTCCTATCAAATAATCCACATCCCGCTTTAAAACCCTCTCATCAATTATCGGGGTAAAATCCACTTCATACCCCAAAAGAATTTTAATATTATCATACTTTTGTGAAAGAGAAATTATTTTTTTCTCATAAACATCCATATCTTCAAATTTCATTCTATATTTAGGGTCGAAATTCATAGGGGCGTGGTCTGCAAAACCGTAAATTTTTATACCTTTTTTTATAGCCTCTTGAATATACTCCTCTTCAGTGCCTTTAGCGTGATTACATAAAGGAGTATGATTGTGCAAATCCACCATCTCTTTGCCTTTTTAAATGAAATTATATATAATTAATCCAAAAAAGGCTTGCTATGACTCAAGAAGAATTAGACGCTCTTATAGCAGGAGATATAGACTTAGAAGAAGAGAGTGAAGAAAAAGAAGAAGAAAAAGAAGCAATAATCCCTCCACCGGCAGACAAAAAACACAAAGTAGTGGCTCAACTTGACGAAGTAACAAAAGAAAGTGAAGAAAAAGCCATTCAAATTTTGGATATAATGGAGAGTATTTCAAACAATGTAGCCGAAAGCGGACAGGATTTAAAAGAGGTTTTAGATTTTTTAGAACACGAAAAAGAACTCTTTACAAAACTAAGTGAACGTTTTCCTCATATTAAAACATTTAAAGAAGAATTAAACCTTGTTAATGAAATGATAGAAAAAGTAAAAAAAGCCATAGAAGTTTCAGAAACTGCACAAGACGATATTATGATAGCTATGGATATTATGCAGTATCAAGACATTCATCGTCAGAAAATAGAAAGAGTTATAAACATAATGAGAGCGTTAATCAAATATATGAATAGACTCTTTGAAGGAAAAATTGACGACTCAAAAAGAGTAAGAAGTGCTGACCATATTCACGGAGACGAAAACGACGAACTAGTAAGTGAAGACGATATAGAAAGCTTAATAGCACAATTAGGTGGAGGTAATTAATGAAAAAAGTAGAACTCTTATCACCGGCCGGTGATTTTGAAAAATTAAAAATAGCCGTAGCTTACGGAGCTGATGCCATATATGCGGGAGTGAGCCACTTTTCTTTAAGATGTCATAGCGGAAAAGAGTTTAATTACGAAAATTTCCAAGAAGCCGTAAACTACGCCCACGAAAGAGGCGTTAAAGTATACGCAACCGTTAACTCTTTTCCTTTTGAAAACCAACTGCCGTTAGTTGAAGAACATATTAAGAAACTAAAAGAAATAGGCGTTGACGCTATGATTATCTCTTCTCTTGGCGTCTTAATGAAAGCAAAGGAAATAGCACCGGAGATTGATATACACTTATCAACCCAAGCAAACGCCTTAAATTCCTGGGATTATAAAGCTTATAGGGATTTAGGGGTAAAAAGAATAATAGCGGCAAGAGAAACCACTCTAAAAGACCTTGAGAGAATCAAAGAAAAGGTACCGGATGTCGAAATAGAAGTATTCGTACACGGGGCTATGTGTTTTGCGTATTCTGGAAGATGTCTTTTAAGTGCCGTGCAATTCGGAAGAAATCCGAATAAAGGCAGTTGTGCGAACGATTGCAGATATCCGTATGTACTATATGCTGAAAATCCTGAAACCGGTATGATATTTAAACTAGAAGAATACCCACAAGACGGAACTTATATAATGAACGCAAAAGATTTATGCCTAATAGAACATATCCCGGAAATTTTAAAAAGCAACGTTGTGGATTCCATAAAAATAGAAGGTAGAACAAAAGCCCCTTATTACGTCGGAATCGTGACAAAAGCCTACAGAGAAGCGATTGACGCGTTTTATGAAGGAAGAGAGTTTAACAAAGAACATTTTATGAATGAAATCCTAACAACCAAAAACAGAGGCTTAACGGACGCTTATCTTGTAAAAAGACCTTACGAAAGACACGATACCCAAAATCTTGAAACCTCTTTAACTCACGGAGAGTGGCAGGTGAGTGGAATAGTAAACGAAGACGAAGAGACGTTTATGTGCAAATATAAAACATTCCCCGGAGACGTTGTAGAAATTGTGGCTCCGAAAAATGCTAAAATTACACCTTGTGAAAACGAAATAGGTAAAATATGGTATGAAGATGGTAAATGGAAACTTAAATTTAATAAAATAGAAACCAAAAACGGAAAAGTTCTAGAAGCAGTTCACAGTGGTAATCTAAACCTTATAAAATTACCCGGTAAACTGCCTTATCTTACATTTTTAAGAAAAAAAGTAAAATTCAGCCCAAACGGCGTATAAGGAGAGAATATGAGATTTGTATCAATTTTAATGGGAAGTAAAAGCGATTATGAAATTATGAGAGAAGCTGTAAAAGTACTTGAAAAATTTCAAATCCCTTATGAGCTCATAATCACTTCAGCACACAGAACACCGGATAGAACGCATTCTTACGTAAAAGAAGCGGAAGCAAGAGGTGCGAAAGTGTTTATCTGTGGTGCCGGAATGGCGGCTCACTTAGCAGGAGTTGTGGCAAGTCTTACTACAAGACCGGTAATAGGAGTACCTATGCCAACCGGAATGATGGACGGACTTGATGCACTTTTAAGTACCGTTCAAATGCCCGGAGGTATGCCGGTTGCAACTGTTGCCGTTGGAAAAGCCGGAGCTAAAAACGCGGCTTATCTTGCTTTACAGATTTTAGCAAACAGTGATGACGAACTAAAAGCTAAACTTGAAGAAGACAGAATTGCCGGAGCTAAAAAAGTAGAGATGGACTCAAAAGAAGTTGAAATAAGAATAGACTAATGCAGACCTGGTTAAGTCTTGAAGAATTTATTCAATTAAGCGGAAAAACAAAAGAAGAGATACTAAAAGCGTGTAAGAATAAAGAGTTAAAGTGCAAAAAAAGCGAAGGTACAATTTATATAGAGATTGAGTCTCTTGCAAATTCCCTTGTACCTTTGCAAGAAGTTGAAATAATAAATAAAAACGAAGATATAGCACAAAAAACAATAGCGACTCTTCTTATATTACACGAAAAAGTTTTAATGAGTAAAGACGAAACAATCGAAGCTTTAAAAGAGGAAAACGAATTTTTAAAAAAATCGATTTACTCTATTCAAGAAGTTTATGAAGATTCACAAGAGACAATAAAAAGACTTCAAAAACAACTTGAAATTTGTCAAGAAGAATTGCAGTTTTGTAAAAGAAAATATAAACTTATGTGGGGCAGAGTTTTAGATAAGGAAAACAAGGAGGATAAATGCAAAAAAGAGTAATTCTTTTTACGGCACCTGGATGCATTTGGTGTACGAAAGCCGAACAGTTTTTTAAAAAAAACAAAATCAAATACAGAAAAATAGACATTTCAAAAGATACAAAAGCAGCTCGCGATTGTGAGAAACACGGATGTAGAGGAGTACCGGTTATTTTAATAGGAAGCAGATGGATTTGCGGATTTAACGAACCTATTATCAAAAAGGAGCTGGGAATTAAATGAATATAGCAAGAGAATGTTATTTATGTCTTTATAAACAAATTTTTAAACTTGCCGATAAATTTTGTAAAGATGAGAAATGTGCAAGTAAGATTTTAAGAGAAGGAGCTAAAATATTAAGTGAGTACGATATTGATGTCGTACCCCCGGAAATTGCTGCACAAACTTACGGAAAAATAAGTGAAATTTTAGAAATAGAAGATTTATTTGAAGAGGAAAAAAAAGAAGCTATAAAAGAAGCTCTTAAATTAAAACCCTCTTTAAAACTTAAACTTTTAAAAAGCCAAAATAAACTTCTTTACGCTTGTAAAATAGCAACTGCCGGTAATGTAATTGACCTTGGAGTTCATCAAAGTTACGATTTAACAAAAGAGCTTGAAAAAATATTTGAAATTGAATTTGGTATAAACAATTTTGATGAATTTGAAAAAAATATAAAAAGCAGTGAAACCATCTGCTATCTTGCCGATAACGCCGGAGAAAACGTATTTGACGAAATTTTAATAGAAACAATAAAAGAGATTAACCCGAATATAAAAATCTATTATCTGGTAAGAGGTAAACCGGTAATTAACGACGTAACTCTAAAAGATTTGATAGGTCTTGAAATATTCAATGTAGCGGAAGTTATCAATACAGGAGTACCAAGCCCCGGATTTCATTTAAAATTCGCAAACGAAATTTCAAAGGAGATTTTTTATAACTCCGATATGGTAATAAGTAAAGGTATGGGAAATTTCGAATGTCTGTTTGATGAGTGTAATAGGAAAGTTTTTTATCTTTTTAAAGTAAAATGCGAAGCAGTCGCAAGAACCAGCCATACGAATGTCGGAGATTATGTACTTTTAAAAGGGAATAAATGAGGCTTTATTTAAAAAACATAGGTATAATAAAAGAAGCCGATGTAAAATTAGACGGACTGACGGTAATAGCCGGAGAAAACGATACGGGGAAAAGCACGGTTGGGAAGATGTTATTTATTTTAGCTAGGACCTTTACATTTTATAAATACGGAAATAAAAACAAAACCCCGAATCAAATCTTAAATTGGCTTATAAAACAGATTTTTAAAGATAAAATAATAAATAAAAGCTCATTTTGTAATTTGAAAGATGAAGATTTTTTCGTACAATGTTTTAAAATTGATGTAAAAAACAGAAAATTTTTAGATGCGGTTTTTATAGAAACTCCTTTTATTTTAAATATGTTCAACACGTTTAAAACGATACAACCTTTTATTTCTTCTCAAAATCCTTTAGATATTTATATCGATTATCCCTATGTTGCTTGGGATTTATATTTAAAATCTTATAACAAATCCCAATTTAATCCCGATTTGAAAAAAGAAGATTTGTTAGAATTTACTAAAGATATTATTAAAGGTTTTTGGATTTTTGATGATAATAAAAAAGAGTGGAGATTTAAAAAGGAAAATAGAAATTTTCAAATTAACAATGTCGCTATGGGAATAAAACAATTCGGAATTATCGAAATTTTACTTAAAAACGGATATATCTCTAAAAATAGAATTTTAATAATAGACGAACCGGAAGTTCATCTTCATCCAAAATGGCAAATCGAGTATGCTAAACTGATAGTTGAACTGGTAAAAAGAGGGGTTAAAGTTTTAATCACTTCTCACAGCCCTTTTTTTATAGAGGCAATTGAAAATTTATATGAAGATACAAAATTTTATTTAGCTAAAGACGGAATGATTAAAGAAAATAAAACATCCGAAATTTACGAATTATTAAGTGAAAGTATAGATGAATTAGAAAAAATGGAAATAGAAAAATTAAAATGGTAGATTTAAATAAATTATTAGAAACATTAGATATGGTCAGTGATAATTGTTGTGAAGATGATGGAAAAATATATATAAACTTTGATAAAGCGGATAATAATTTAGCAACAGCCGATTGTTTGATAATTAAAGACAGTTATTTTTTATTGGCAGAATTTAAAAAAATTGATGAAGTGAAAAATATTGAAGAATGGATGGAAGACAAAAAGAGAAATCAGCAGATTTTATTAAAAGCTTATGAAAGTTATTTTTTGTTAAAATCTTTAAAAGTTATTGAAAATTTTGAAAATATGGAAAAAAGGTTTGTATTTGTTTATAAATCGGATAGTTATAAAAAAAAGATAAAAAATCATTTTAAAAACAAATTAGATAGACTTAAAATTGCTTATAATAGCGTTTTAGTTTTAGAATGTAAAAATTTTAAAAATTTATTAGAAAGGTTGTAAATGTATTTTAGCGATTTATTATTAAAACTTCAGGAATTTTGGAAAAACAAAGGGTGTAATATCGTTATGCCTTACGATTTCCCAAGCGGTGCGGGGACGTTTCATCCGGCGACACTGCTCAGAAGTCTTGATAAGGGAGATTGGAACGTTGCGTATGTTGCACCGAGCAGAAGACCAACAGACGGAAGATACGGAGAAAATCCGAATCGTCTCGGGAGTTATTATCAATTTCAAGTTATTATGAAACCAAGCCCCGATAATATTCAGGAGATGTATCTTGAAAGCCTCGAATTTTTAGGACTTAATCTAAAAGAACACGACGTCAGATTCGTAGAAGACAACTGGGAATCCCCGACTTTAGGAGCATGGGGACTCGGATGGGAAGTATGGCTTGATGGTATGGAAGTTACGCAATTTACATATTTTCAACAAGTAGGGGGATTAAAGACTTTTCCGGTGCCGGTTGAAATAACATACGGGACCGAAAGACTTGCTATGTATCTTCAAGGAGTTGACAACGTATATGATATAAAATGGAATGAAAACACAACTTACGGCGATATGCATAAAAGAAGCGAATTCGAGTTTTCAAAATACAACTTTGAAATTGCAAATGTTGAAATGCTATTTAGATGGTTTGAAGACGCAAGAAATGAAGCTAAAAGATGTCTTGAAGCGAATTTGCCACTTCCGGCTTATGATTATACGATTTTAGCTTCACATATATTCAACGTACTTGACGCAAGAAAAGCGATATCGCAAACCGAAAGACAAAATTATATTTTAAAAATACGCGAACTTGCTAAAGGCGTGGCTGAAACTTACGTAGGAGTTAATAAGTGAAAATAAAAGAGATTTATGAAATTCTAGACTCAATATCCCCTTTTGAACTTCAAGAAGATTGGGACAACAGTGGATTGTTGATAGGAGATTTTGAAAACGAAATAAGCAAAATTTATTTAACCCTTGACATAGACGAAGAACTTTTGGAAAAAGTGGATAAAAATTCACTAATTATAGCTCATCATCCCTTAATATTCAAACCCTTAAAAAACCTTATTCCCTCTTCTTTTTCAACCAAACTAGCCATAAAAATGATTCAAAAGAACATCTCATTTATAGCAATGCATACAAATTTCGATAAAACCCATTTAAATAAATACGTAGCGGAAAAAGTTTTAGGATTAAAAGGAGAAAGTAAAGACTTTATTTACAGTGCTGAAATTAACGAAAGTTTTGATGAATTTGCAAAAAAAGTAAAATCCAAACTCAATCTACAAAGCCTAAAAACCGTAAAATGCCACGAAAACATAAATTCAGTAAGTATAACTACAGGGGCTGGAATATCTCTGCTTCCTTATGTAAAGACCGATTTATTTTTAACCGGGGATATAAAATACCACGAAGCTATGGAAGCAAAGATAAGAGGGATTAGTTTAATCGATATAGGACATTTTGAGAGTGAAAAATTCTTTGTAGAGGCTCTTTTTGAAGTTTTAGAATTAAAGACCGAAATAATTAAAACAAATTCCAAAAATCCGTTTTTAATAATAAACTAGCACTTATGATATAATTCCACTAAAAAAGGCACGAAATGAATAAATTTCTAGAGCAGTTAATCGAACTAAACAGACTTGAAAGAAAGTTAAAAGAACTTGAGCCTATTGAAGCCGGAATTAAAGCACCTTTACTTAAACTTGAAAACCAAAAAAGAACCCTAGAAGAGAGACTTGAAAAACTTGAAGATGAAATTAAAAACATTAAACTAAAAAGAAGTAAAAACGAACTTTTAATAGCAGAGCTTAAAGCAAAACTTCAAAATATAGAGGAAAAACAAAACAAAGTAAAAAGTGAAAAAGAGTTTAAAGCTTTACAAATAGAAGAAGAACTGGCAAAAGAACAAATAGAAGTAGCAAACGAAGAAATCGCAAAATTTGAAAAACAGCTTGAATTAAAAGAAGAAGAAAAACAAGAAATTTTAAAAGAGATTGAAAAATTAGAAGCCGAAATTACTCTTTTAGCAGTTGATGTAGAAAAAAAATTACAAACAGTAGAAAAACAAAAAGAAGCCATTTATAAAGCTAAAGAAGAGTTAATTAAAGAAATGAGCCCTAAAATTTACGCATTTTATGAAAAAATTAAAAGATGGGCCGGAATTACGGCAGTAACACCTGTTAAAAAACAAGCGTGCAGTGGATGTAATATGAGAATTAACGATAAAATCTTCTCTGAAGTCATAAAAGGAGAAGAGATTGTAACGTGTCCTCACTGTGGTAGAGTACTTTACATAGAAGATGAAGACAAAGTGGAGAAGTAGTGATTCTTACCTTTTTTTACTACGTTTTTTCCACTTTTTTATATATTCTTTCTCTTCCTTTTTTAATTATTTTAAGCTTTAAATCCAAATATAAAAAATCGATTCCGGCTAGGTTTTTTTTATATAAAAACCCTCCTTTTAAAGATTATACCTACTATTTTCACTCCTGTTCACTAGGCGAAACAAAAGCCCTAAAACCAATAATAGAAAAATTTGAAAAAATAAATTTAAGCGTAATTACAAATACCGGTTTTGAAGAAGCTAAAAAATATAAAAACGCAGAGGTAAGATTTTTACCTTATGAAATATTTTTGCCGTTTTGGTTTAGACCCTGCAAATCCTTAGTGGTAATGGAAGCCGAACTTTGGTATATGCTGTTTTTAATAGCAAAAAAAAGATGTCAAAAGACAATTTTACTAAACGCAAGAATCAGCGAAAAAAGTTTTCCAAAATATATAAAGTTCAAATGGTTTTACAAAAAGATTTTTGATAATATAGACCTGGTTTTAGCCCAGTCATTAAAAGATAAAGAGAGGCTAAAAAAACTAGGAGCCAAAAACATACTAGTAACGGGAAACATTAAAACCTACTTCAAACCAAATATCACAACCGAATACATTAAAAAGAAAAAATTAATAATCTTAGCATCAACTCACAAAAACGAAGAAGAACTTTTAATAAAAGAAATTCCAAACGAATATCAAGTAGTAGTAGTTCCTAGACATCCGGAAAGGTTTGAAGAGGTTTATCAAACCCTAAAAAAATACAAAAACGTAAAAAAAGCTTCACAACTAACTCCTAAAAACGGTAAATTCTTTTTAAAAGATGATTTGATTTTAATGGATAAAATGGGTGAACTTGTTAATTTATATAAAATTGCCGATATCGTAATTTTAGGAGGAAGCTTTGTGGATAATGTAGGAGGTCATAATCCTATTGAAGCCGCTTATTTTAATAAACCCATAATAAGTGGAAAATACTTTTTTAACCAACAAGCCTTATATAAAGAAGTTGAAAATATAATAATCTCATCTCCTAAAAATTTAAAAGAAGACATAAAAAACGCAAAACCTACAAAAATAAAACATCAAGTCGACATCTATAAAATTATAAACTTAATAAAGGTCGAAAATGATTTATGAAATAAAAAACGATAAAATTATAATAAACATAAAAGCCCAGCCAAACTCCTCTAAAAACAAAATAACCCCTTATAACGAAGAAATGATAAAAATCAACATAAAAGCCCCGGCAGTTGAAGGTGCCGCAAATAAAGAGTTAATTAAATTTTTATCAAAAGAGTTTAAAGTGGCAAAAAACGAAATAGAAATAAAAGGGGAAACAAGCAAAAGAAAAAGAGTCGTTTTACCTTATAAAAATGAAATTATAGAAAAGCTAAAAAAGTTTATTTAGCTGTTTGATTTATTTCATTTTTTATAAAATGAAAATTATCCATCATTAAATTATCATAAATACATTTTTCAAGATTTGTATAAAATCCTATATAAAATTGAGGGTCTTTTACATTTCCACTAGCTTGAATCAAAAACTGTTTTCTCCACGGTACCGCTATAGGAAACACAACTCCTCCCATTCCGGCTTGACTTATCGAACTTTTCTTTTCAGATACCGAATAGCTAACTATCGTATTAATTTGCGTATTATTTCCTATTGTCTTTAGAGTTGAAGTAATAGTCAAAGAATAAATTTTATCTCCATTCGATTGTAAAATTCCATCTCCTTGGATAAAGCCGTCTTTTTCGCTTGCTTCTTTAATATTGATGTTGGATTTCAAAAAAACATCCTTGAGTCCCTCAAACACGACATTTTTAGGAAGAGGATATATTCTTTTGGTGTAGCAGTTATTAGAAACCACTCCTTGCATATTAAAAGCAAACAATGAAGAAAATAAAAACAATAAAAGATACTTTCTCATTTTAATCCTCCACTTTTGGTAACTTACATCCGAAATAACCCGTATAATCCACTTTTCCGTTGTTAAATTTTATAGAAAAGTTTTTATATCTTCTCTCCTCCGTATCATCGTTTAAAACTACCCCTTCATAAATCCAAAGCTCATAATTACCCACCTTTTGAATTGTATCCGGTTCTTTTTTTAAGATTTTTAAAACTTCCGCTTTGGTCATTCCGTTATGAATTTGTGTTAAACCTTTTTTAGTTACCTGGTCTAATGTGATTTGATTTCCTCCACATCCAATAAAATAGAATCCCATCAAAACGGCAAGTAAAGATTTTTTCATTATTTCTCCTTTTTCTAATTATATATTATTTATTATAGAATAATTTTTTAAATTTTTTTATAATTTTTTTTAAAATCTTTATAATAATCCGAAATATGTATCTTAATAATGTCAGAAATTTTATCATATACTTTCAAATCCGTTTTATGACTTAAAATATAAAGGTTATTTAGAATATGAAACAGTGACCCTCTTAGTAAAAACATTTCATTAGGATTTGTTTTATAAAGTTCGTTTATTTTATTATCAAGAAAATCTATAAGACCTGTGAGCTCTTTTTTATTTTTTATTTTTTTACTTAAAACGTTTTTTACTTTTAATAAAATCTCTAAAATTTCCGGTTTTGGAAGTTCTAACTCTTTATCGCTAAAACAACTTAAAATCTCATCAATCGCTTTGGATTTGTCTATTTTCGGAAGTTTTGTAAACTCTAAAGGCTCACTTCCCTCTACATAAACCCCGTCACTTAAATTATATACTTTTAGTTTCATAAACTTTATGAGCTGTTCTATGTTTTTTTTGGAAGTCAAAAACAAAGAGTTCGTATAAATATCGTCACTAAAATTTCCTTTTACTTTTATTCCGGTTGTTTCTACGTCTTTTTTATCGTCATAAAAACTTCCGCTTGCGTGTTTTTTTTGATTTAGTCTAAACCCTAAATCCATACCACACAAATAAATCTCTCTTGTAAAATTAGCTGCAAAAGAAAATCCGGCATTTCCAACAAGAGGAGAAGAGCCTTGTAAAATAAATTTATTCGATAAAGAAAACCCTTCTCTATTATACACATGAGGATTTTTAGCCATTTTAAAAACATTTTCATTTACGACATTAGCCCCTACAAAAATTCCGTTATAAGAAGGCAATACATCTTTTAAAGCGTCAACCAAAATATCGATTCTTTCTTGTTCTATATGAAAATCACTCTCTATTCCCTCTTTTAAAAGAGGCTTTAAAGCAGTACCTACTGATACTATAATCATAGAATCTTTATTCTCTTTTATAAATTCCATATTCTTCTCAAGACTCTTTCCGTTTGCAACTACACAAATAGGTACTTTTATATCTTTAGAAGAGGTCAAAAGGGGATATTTATTAAAATTTTTTACATAATTTTTAACCCCTTTCATCTCATCTTCATAAGTCCCCCATCCTCTTAGTTTAGAGACTCTAACCTCTTCAAATTTATTTTTAGCATCTTCTATTAAGGGATGATTATATGTAGTTAACGCTAAAGTTAAAAAGCTAGAAGTTACTTTCCTCTCAAAATAGAACTTCTCTATCGCAAAATAATCCAAATATCCGTTTACCCACAAAAAAAATCTATCCCCTATTTTGTTATAAATTTTTTCATAATCCACATAATATAAACTAATCGCAAAAAATTCCGGATTCGGTTCGTAAACAAAAAGAGACTGAAATTCAAAATTATCAACTAGTAAATCCAAATGTTTACCGGCTAACAAACCAAAAATAGCAGTAGTCGGTAAAAAGTTTTTATCAAAATAAAAGCCTTCTTCCGTATAAGAAGAAAAAGAAGAGGCCTTTTTTATAAGTTTATTTATAATCTTCCCGGTAATATAAAACTCTTTTTCATCCCATTTATTGGGTTCGACATAAAAAAACTTCTTCTCCCACAAAGGGTTATGGGTAGGGAAAAAAGCGAACTTTTGAGAATCTTCGGTAATTGAAGTGTTATAAATAGGCCGATGATTTAAGTCAAATAAATTATCCTCTTTTAAATAAAAGTTTCTTGTTTTTAAATTTTTAATAAGTTCATAGTAAGAAGGTAAGTGAGTGTAAAAATATTTAATGTTTTTTTCAAAAAGCTTTTGCATTATAAATCCCAAAAAAAGAGTTTTTGGGAAATTATATCATTATTGTTTTAATTGTAAAAGAGTGTTTAACATCTGGTCGGATGTGGTGATTGTTTTTGAATTTGCCTGGAAACCTCTTTGAATAACGATAAGTTGAGTTAAACTTCTGCTTAAATCCACGTTACTCATCTCAAGGGCACTTGGCTGAATACTTCCCCTACCACCTGTTCCGGCAGTACCTATAATAGGCTCACCGGAGTTTGGAGAAGCACTAAATAGCGTACCACCCTCACTCATAAGTCCTTCATTGTTTACAAATTTAGCCAAAGCCACTTGAGCCAGTGAATAACTTCTACCGTTTGTAAACACCCCTATAATAGTTCCCGTTTGGTCTACTACAAGTTGTTGTAAATCACCTCCTGGGTATCCGTCTTGAGTCTGTCCACTGGTAGCACTAGGTGCTTCAAAAGAAGTAAGCCCGTCAAACTCACCCAACGTTCCCAAATCAAGCTGAATCGATTGACCGGGAGTCGAACCGTTGTTGGCGTTAAATACTAAAGTCGGAGGGTTAAATGAATTGATACTACCGTCTGAATTAAACTTAACTTCCCCATATGCCGGGTCGTCAAGTGTGGAAGGTTCCGGAACTTCAGCATACCATTTCCAAACTGTCGGGTCTACCGGAGAAGTTGACGTATGAGATTTTCTAAAGTGAAGGGTTAAGGTATGCTTACTTCCAAGAGAATCGAAAATATCTATACTCGTAGTATGTACTGCCGCATTTAGAGGTTGAGCGTAAGTTGTGGCACCGTTTGCAACCGTACCGTTAATAGAAGAAAAAGCTTCCGTTAAAAGTGCGTTATCGGTATCTGCGTCCGGATATCCGGATACCGTAATACCAAAAGAATTACCGGAAACATTAGATACCGCAAGTTTCCCGTTTTCATCTAAAAACACATTCGCTTTTACTCCGTTTATAGCATTTTCATTTCCCAGTAAATCATTACTGTCATCAACCGCCATTTGCCATAAATTAACCAAATCTTCTATATTATGAAAATAATAAATATCTTTTTTTTGAAAAACGTTACTTTCCGTTCCGTTTCCGTCAAGCCCGCTAAGAATAGTACCTACGTTTCCCAAAGGAGAAGTATCGGTTACCGCAGCGGTTGAATTTGAATCGGTATAAACGCTTACACTGTCAATTGAAGCCCCGCTACTGTCACTTTCAACTATTTTTCCGTCTTTATAAGTTACCGTAATAGGAATGTCGTCGTTTTGAAGTTTTTCGTTTAATCTACAAACCAAATCGCTAATAGTGTGAAATCCGGTATTATCTTCCATTCCGTAATAGAAAGTGTAAGTGTGGGTATCACCTGCGGTATCGTGAACTTTAAATTCAACCTTATTATGCCCTACCACTTTATTATTAGAGTCTCTTACCACACTAAAAGCGGCTTTATTTCCGTTTGAATCGTAAGTCCAATGAAGCCCCTCATTAGAGTCGGAAGTAATGGCACTTCCTAAATAACTTCCCGTATTAGTGGAACACCCCTCACTCCCACCGTTAATATCTGAAGAAGTATATACGAATTTTCTAGTTTCATAAAGTCCGTCTATACTAACGGTTAAACCTTGTCCGTCTTTTAAATTTAAAGCATCTCCGTTTGAATTAAAAAGTTCTCCCACATCATCGGCACCAATAAAACTGTTTTGAATAGCTTTTATAGATTCGCTCATTCCGTTTTGATTAATAGCCGCCAAAATTTGTCCTAAGGTATTATTAGTGTCGGTTTCGGTAGATGAGCTGTAAGTAACACTTGCATTCACTGTAGGCACTACAATCTGTCCGTCTCCGTTTAAAAATACGGAATATTCGCTGGCGTTATATTTCGCAACTTCCGGCAAAACTTTTCCGGTGGAGTCGTGGGTAATATCGTAATTTAATTCATCAATCAAATCTTTAATAGTCGTAAAGGCTTTGTCGTGGTCCGAAGTACTTTTGGAATAAGTCAACGTTAAAGTATCTTTTGTTCCGTTTAATCTAGTAACCACAAACGTTACTTTATCTTTATCGGCAGTTAAAGATATTACATTCCCCGTAGCGTCATATAAGTTGTTTAAATCATCCATTGCATCAACAGTAGCCCTACTCCCTGCCATTTCGGTAATATGGTCACCACTGTTTAAATTCGCTTTAATCTGTATTTTACTGGTCTCTTTTGCCGGAGTGGTAAGTCCCGGTGGAATGGAAATAGGTTTAACCCCACTTGCCGTATCTATATTATGAGTATCCGGGTCGGCCATCCATCCTTGAACTATAAATCCGTTCGGGTCTACAAAGTTACCTTCTGCATCAAAAGTAAAATCCCCCGCTCTTGTATATCTATATGTTTTACCTCCGTCGGCACTTACAATAAAAAATCCGTCTCCGTTAATAGCCATATCTGTATTTTTATCGGTATTTTGAATACTTCCTTGCTTAAACATAGTCTCAACCGAACTGACAGTCGACCCAAGTCCTATTTGTAAAGAGTTTTTACCTCCCAAATCTCCTTGAGGGGCCGTTGCACTTTTTACGGTTTGAGATAAAAGGTTTTGAAAATTAGTTCTACTATATTTAAACCCTACCGTATTGACGTTGGCTATGTTATTAGCCTCCACGTCCATAGCAACCTGATGAGCGTTAAGTCCACTGACTCCACTCCACAAACTTCTCATCATAACTAAATCCTTTAGATTTTTTTCTTTCCAAGCAAATTTTATTCCTAAAAAAGTTTGGAACACCTTTTGCTATTCCTTTTCAAAAAGGAGTTATATGTTTTTTTTAATTGACAGATTCGAAAAAATGCTGGGGATTATGTTTTTACTCGTTTTTTATATGTTTATATCAACAAATCTATTTGCCGCAAAAATAAAAGACGTAGCAAATATAATAGGTGTAAGAGATAACCAATTAATAGGATACGGTCTTGTAGTAGGACTTAACGGAAGCGGGGACAGCTCTTCGAAATTCACAAATCAAACTCTCTCAAACCTGCTTAAAAACGTAAACGTAAAATTAGATCCAAAAGATATAAAATCCAAAAACGTAGCGGCCGTAATGGTAACTGCAACGCTCCCTCCTTTTGCAAGGGAAGGAGACAAAATAGACATAACCGTCTCTTCAATAGGAGATGCAAAATCACTTGAGGGGGGAGTTTTGCTAATTACCCCTTTAAAAGGCGTAAACGGGAAAATTTACGCCCTAGCTCAGGGACCTATAACAATAGGAGGATTCAACACAAAAGGTGGAAAAAAACAAAAGCACTTCACAACCACCGTAAAAGTTATAAACGGAGCTACGGTAGAAAGAGCCGTGGCGTGGGATTTATACCATACGAATAAAGCCACCTTATCTTTAAAAAGAAGCGATTTTAACTTAGCAATCAATATTCAAAAAAGAATCAATCAAGTTTTTAAAAATTCTGCAATTACAATAGACCCAAGAACAATTATTTTAAAAAAACCTAAAAACCTTACTATGCCTGAATTCTTAGCTCAAGTTGAAAACTTAAATATAAAAACAGAAATGCCAAATATTATAGTAATTGACGAAAGAACCGGAACGATTATTGCTGGGTCAAATATAACGGTAGAACCTACCGTAATATCATACGGTAACTTTATTATAAAAATAAAAAAAGAGACATCCATTTTAGAATTAACCCAAATGTTTCAAAAGTTTAAAGCGACACCTCAAGATATTATAGCAATACTAGAAAACCTAAAAGCAAGTGAAGCGATAAACGCAAAACTGATAGTAAACTAAGGAGTAAAAATGCAAATCAATATTTCAACTCATCACAAAATAGACATAACGGACACAAAAAACCTAAAAAAACTAAAACAGACGTGTGATGATTTTGAAAGTGAAATTCTAAACTTTTACCTAAAAGAGGCTTTAAACTCAAAAAACGCTCTTTTCCCAGAAGCCCCGGGAGAAAAAATTTATAAATCTATGTATCAAAAAGAGTTGTCAAAAGAGTTAAGCGGAAATTTCGGTTACAGTAAATTATTATTCGATTATCTAAAAGAAAAGGTTTAGAAAATTGAAAAATTGCCGATTTGATTGGGTAGAATTCCATTTAAAAAAAGGCTAATAAATGATAAATAAAGTAGGAGTAAATTCCCGATTTAATCATATTTCTACCCAACAAAAAAAGACGCAAAACGTTCAAAAAGAAGAAAAAATAGGAAGGGTGGAAGAGATTAAAAAACGGCTTGAGAGAGGGGAATATAAAATAGACATAGAAAAAACGGCTCAAGCAATGGCAAAATCACTGCTTTAATCTCCTCTTCCTTCCTAAAAAAACTAAAAAGGAAGGATAATGCTAACTCAAAAACTTACTAAAACTATAGAAGTTTTAGACCGGTTGATAGAACTAACCACAAAAGATATCCAAAACATAAAACTAGCAAAACACGAAGAAGTATTTGCAAATATCCAAACAAAAGAGAAATTAGCTTATGAATTTTCAAAACTAAAATCTGAAGTCGACCAAATATTAGTAGCCAGAAATAAGCCTATAGAAGAGATTTTTTCGCCTCAAGAAGAAGAGCTTTTCAATATATTCAGAGAAAAACTGCTTCAGTTTCATAAACTGCATAAACATTTCTCAAAACTATCTTTAAGCGTAGCAAATTTTTATAACGCTCTCTTAAGCCAAATTAAACAATCCGACACTATAAATTATAAAAATGAATCTTTCATAGCTTCCAAACTTCAACTAAAGGCTTAAAATGGCTATTGCAACTTCTTTTTCAACCGCCCTAACCGGGCTAAAAACACACCAAACTGCAATTGACGTAACATCAAATAACATTTCAAACTCTTCAAACCCGGACTACGTAAGAGAAAGAACGGTAATAACAACCCTAAATCCTATAAACTCAATTCCGGGTGATATCGGAATGGGGGCGGAGGTCAGTTCTATTTACAGAATTACCGATACGTTTTTATTCAACAGATACACCTCAACCTCCTCAACATATAATAATCTGGACACCCAAGAAAAATATCTTCAAGAAATAGCCACCTATTTTCCGGATGTAACGGACGATGGGCTATATAAAGACATAGAGGACTTTTTTAACGCCTGGAAAGACTTGGCTTCAAATCCGAATGACGATTCCGTAAAAGTCGCATTAGCCTCAAAAACATTATCCTTAACCGATAATATAAAAACCTTAAGAGGAAAATTAACAGATATTCAAAAAAGCATAAACGAAGAACTTGATACAAAAATAGACGAAGCAAACAACATAATCAAACAGATAGCCTCTCTAAATAAAGAGATATCGGCACACGAAGCAAACGGAGAATCAAAAGCAAACGAACTAAGAGATAAAAGAGACGCTTTAGAAAAACGCTTAAAAGAACTTCTTGACGTAAAGGTATATAAAAACTCCACACAATCAATAGACGCCCAGGGAGTCCAAACCATAGGATATGACGAAGATTATCAAATAGCCCTGGGAGGTTATCCTTTAGTCGATAATACATCCTATCACGAATTGAGCCTTAAATCTTTAGTCGGAAACAGTATGATTACCGTACAAAAACAGGATTTTTCAGAAGTCGATATTACAAAAGATATTCAAGGTGGTGAGATAGGGGCTTTACTTTCTCTAAGAGGTACGGAGTTTAGCGATGACGGGTCTCCTACAAACGGAGTGATAGGTGAAATGGTAACATCTCTGGATGCCCTGGCAAACGGAATTATAAGAAGCGTTAACTCTTTATACTCTTATTCGGCTCAAGAAAACGTCGAAACAGACTCAATCTCAACTCCGGTCTCAATCCCAAACGATTTAACAAATAAATCCTTAGATTCTCTTTATAATACTTATCATCTGTTAAACTCCCCGGTAACCGATGGAAACTTGATTTTATACTCATACGACGATAACGGAAACTTTGAAAACGAAATAAAAGTAAATATAAGCCCTTCCGATTCTATAAACGACGTATTGAACAAAATAAACGCAAACCTTCCAACAGGAGTTACCGCCACACTAGTAAACGGTCAGATAAAATTTGTAAACAGCAACAATAAAGAGTCTTCAAAAATACTTGTAAAAGACGACGGACCAAGACTCTTTAGTGCCTTAAACGAAATAGAATATCTGCCTCTAAACTCCGTAAATCAAACCGACTTGCACCTTCCTTTAAAAGACGGGAGTTTTGATATCGTGGTTTATAATGATGACGGAGAAGCTATAGCCACAAGAACGATTAAAATAGATATGAACTCAAAAGACCCTAAATATTCGACTATAGAAGGAATATTAGCCCAAATAAACACCCCGAATATAGACGACAACAACGACAACAATCCAAACAACGACGTAGACGATTATTATCAGGCCGAATTTTTAAACGGAAAATTTATCTTACATAAAAAAACCGACGAAAACACCTATATAGGTCTTGATAACGATACTTCGGATTTTGGCGGTTCGTTTGGAATAAACAAATTTTTAGACGGAAATAATGCTAAAGATATAGATTTAAACGAAACGTTCAAAAACGACCCTACACTAATAAAAGCCAGTAAAACTCCGAATTCCGGAGATAATAGCGTTGCAAATAATATCTTGCAACTTCAATTTGAGAACGTAAATTTCTATAAAAACAATCAAACGACCTCTACAACCATTTATTCATTCTACAGAGATACAACCTCTTATTTGGCAAACACCTCCGAAAACGTTAGTGCAAAAAAAGATACCGCCCAAACACTGCTTACCAATATACAAAACGAATATTACTCTCTAAGCGGAGTAAATATAGACGAAGAACTTATAAATCTTGAAAAATATCAAAGAGGATATCAGGCAAACGCAAAAGTTATTACGACGATAAATCAAATGCTTGATGCTTTATTTAGCATCAAGCAATAGGGTCGTAATCCACCTGGATTAAATCCTCAAATAAATCCCAGCCAAAGTGCATTACGTCAATTTCAGTAATTTTTTCAAGATATTTCCCTCCGTCTTCTCTGACTATATAAAGTTCTCCTATCATTGTATCTTTCGGATAAAAATTACTTGCTACACACTCTAACTTTTTATCATTTGCCTCTACTATTTTAGGTAACATTAAATCGCAAAAAAAGTCATATATTTCACCTTCAACATCATCAATATCACAAGCACTGTAGCCTATTTTTAGTTCATCTATACTAGGATTTTCCTCATATTCAAAATACCCCTCTCCGTTTGCTTGAAGTAAAAACAGTAAACTTCCCTCTTCAAAATTTTCACTGATAAGTTCATCCACACTTTTATTAATATACTCAACATCTTCAAAAGTGTAAGTTTCATCTTTTATTTCAATCTCTGCACCATCAGGGATAACACCTATTAACTCTTCGTTTAAACTGGCACTTTCCGCTTCTTTGCTGTCAATAAGACTTACTACGTTATCTTGCAAAGCTTCTAAATCTTTGGCATCTGCCAAATCATAATTTTCAATATCGATTAAAGAAGTCAAATCATATACCTTAACTAAATTACTCTCTCCTCTTATTACCATTTTAAACTCCTTTTTATTATAATTATATCAAAAATCTTTATACAAAAAGGCTCATTATGGATATAAAAACAAAACTTGACAATCTCATAAAAAACAACATTTACGAAGTAAGCGAAGAAAAACCGGACCCCATACTAATAGCACACAAATATAAAGACGAATACATAGCCTTAATAGCTGCTCTATTCGCATACGGAAACGTAAAAGCGATTTTAAAATTTCTAAATTCCCTTGATTTAAAAAACTTAAATTCAAACAACGCCTACTACAGATTTCAAACTAAAAAAGACGTAGAAGTGTTTTTAAGCACAATCAAAAAAATGAAAAACTCCTACCCTCTTAACGAACTCTTTTTAAAAGGTTACACTCCTACGAAAAACCCTATAGACGGAATAAGAGAAATTATAAAAACAATCTATTCACTTTCAAACTACTCTTCAAAAGGTTACGAATTTTTAATAGGTAAAATTCCTCCTAACAAAACAAAAGGAGTAAGCCCTTATAAAAGATGGAATATGTTTATAAGATGGATGGTAAGAGACGAATATCCGGATTTGGGATTATGGGAGGGAGTGGATAAAAAAGATTTAATAATACCTCTTGATACCCACACCCACAAAGTATCTTTAAACTTAGGACTTATCAAAAGAAAAACTTACGACTTACACTCGGCAATAGAAATTACTCAAAAATTAAAAGAGTTTGACCCGAACGACCCTATTAAATACGACTTCGCACTGTATAGAATAGGTCAATTAAATATAAATTTTTAACAAAAAAAGCCCTCTTAACTATTAAATAACGGTTAATTTTGATACAATTACAACAAAAAAGGAATTTGTATGGAAAATAGAATTTGGTTATTTTTCCAATTTTTAGGTCACGACCCTATGGTTCAGCTAGTAGTTCACACTATTTTAGCAGCTGTATTAGCGATTGTAGTAGCAAAACTTGCTACAAAAAACCTTCAAATCGTACCGGAAGGTTGCCAAAACGTAATGGAAGCTACGATTTCAGGTATTTTATACATCGGAAAAGACGTAACAAACGAAGAAATTGCAAGAAAATATCTAACACTTACCGGGAGTTTAGCTATTTTTATTTTTATGGGTAACTTTATCGGAATTATTCCGGGTTTTGAATCCCCGACAGGAGACGTTAACTTAACTCTTACATTAGCTCTAATTGTATTTTTATACTATCACTTTGAAGGTATTAAAGCTCAAGGTTTAGGGCATTATATCGCTCACTTTGCAGGTCCGGTTAAATGGCTGGCACCTTTAATGTTACCAGTTGAAATTCTTTCTCACTTCTCAAGAATCATCTCACTTACCTTCAGGTTATTCGGTAACATCAAAGGGGACGACCTATTCTTAATCGTATTATTAATGTTGGCACCTTATGTATTCCCGTTAGCCGGATATGCACTTTTAACATTCTCTGCATTCTTACAAGCTTTTGTATTTATGGTACTTACTTACGTATACCTATACGGAGCGGTAACAAGCCAAGAAGAGGCTCTATAAGAGCCTTTTTATGGTTACCTACTTTATAACAGACCCTAAATACCCTCTTGAAAAGATTTTTGAAGCGATAAAAAAACACTCCCCTACATTCGTATGCTATAGAAACAAAGACTACTTTAACAAAAACGAAATAATAGAATTTGCCAAATTCGCCTCTAATTATTCAACTCCTATTATAAATTTCGACTCTTTAAAGAATACCGACCTTTTAAAGTATTTCAAAGGCATTCATTTTCCATCATCAAAACTACACTTAATAAACAACTTTCAAAACTTAATCACAATAGCCTCAACTCACTCAAAAGAAGAAGTCAAAAAAGCAAAAAACGCGGACTTTATTACTTTCTCTCCGATTTTTGAATCTAAAAACAGAAAAGGTTTAGGAGTTGAAATATTAAACGAAATAAGCCTTTTACATAAAAACGTAATTGCCCTAGGAGGCATAATAAGCGATAAGGAAGTCAAAAAAATAAAAAATACAAAAGCCGTAGGCTTTGGAAGTATAAGATATTTTCTTACATAATGGTATGAAGTTTATTACCGTTTTTCATCCACTCTTTTAATTTTTCCCACTCTTCTTTTTCTATCATCTCTTTTGCTTTTTTAAGTTCTTCTTCAAAAGCCTCCACCGACAATAGAAGATTTTTTTTATTCTCTTTAAAAATATCCCCCCACATATCGGGATTACTTTTGGCAAGTCTGCTCATATCTCTAAACCCACCGGCCGCAAGAGTTACGATACACTCTTTGTCTTCTTGTTTTAAAACCGAATTGGCAATAGAAAAAGAAACAATATGAGGCATATGAGATATAAAAGCGGCGTGTCTGTCGTGTTCTTTGGCATCCATATATTTAACTCTCATCTTAAGATAGCTAAATATATCGCAAGCCGTTTTTCTCTGGACTTCCCCACTCTCTTCTATATTACAAACAACCATTATTTTATTTTCATATAAATCGGCAATAGCAGCCATAGGACCTGAGTATTCGGTCCCTGCCATAGGATGGGAAGCCACTAAATTTTTTCTTATGTTTTTAGGACACTCTTCAATAATACTCTCTTTGGTAGACCCGAAATCTATAACAGTAGCACTCTTTTTTATACCAAGAGCGGATAAACTTTTTAAAACGGAAATAATCCCTCTTATGGGAATGGCTAAAATAATTACGTCTGCTTGTTTTAAATCTTCAAAATTTCCTATCCTATCCACCAATCCTAAATTTAAAGCTTCACTTGCGTGAGCTTGATTGTTATCTATTCCTACAATCTCATCAAAATAATCTCTAGTAGCAAGTCCGAAGCTACCTCCCATAAGCCCTAATCCTACAATCGCACAAGTCATAACACCTCTTTTTTTAACATATTATACAATTTTTATAACCTTTAAATTAAATTTCTTCCAAAATCTTATAAGTTTATTTTGGTATAATTGCCCTTATCTTTACAAACAAGGGGCCATATGAAAAAACTTTTATACCTTTTTCCCACACTGTTACTGGCAAATATAAACAACATAAAATATGAAGGATTAATTCACATCTCTCCCGTAACGGCAAATACCATTATAAGCGTAAAAAAAGGAGATGAGTTTAACTTAAAAAAAATCGACGAAAGCATAAAATCACTCTATAAAACCGGTTATTTTCAACAGATAAAAGCAATAAAACAGAACAATACCTTAATTTTTAAATGCAAAGAAAAGCCTTCAATTTTTAAAGTGCAACTGTCAAACTTCAGTGAAGATTTAAAAAAACTTTTAAAAGAAAACAGACTCTTACCTAAAAGAGGAGAAATCTATTCAAAAGAAAAAATAGATGCTCTTAAAAAATTCGTAAAATCGTATTACAGTTCAAAAGGATATTTTAATACAATAGTCAACGTAGAAAAAAAAGAGAAAAATAACTCCATTGTTTTAAAAATTTCCCTTAAAAAAGGGAAAAAACTTATCATAAAAGATGTAAATTTTTATGGGGCACATTTACCTAAAAGCGAACTTATAGACCAAATCGAAAACCAACCAAGAACCTTTTGGAGTGCTTTACCTTTTACAAACAGTGGAAAACTAAACCTTTACAAACTAATTCAAGACCAACAATCCCTTCAAAACTATTATTTAAATTTAGGTTATATGGATGTTTATGTATCCACTCCCCTTGCTTATTCCAATTTCGACAACTATACTGCAAAAATCAACTTTTCAATAAAAGAAGGGAAAAGATACATAATAAAAAAAGTATCTGTAAATTACCCAAAAAGCATAAAAGTAAAACTTCCTAAATTAAAACTAAAACCGAATAAATACTTTAACGTTTCAGCCCTTAGAAAAGATTTACAAGATATCAAAAACGCTTTTGCAAACGAAGGTTACGCATACGCCAAAGTGTACCCTCAAATAAAAAAAGAAAAAAATCTGGCAATCGTTACTTACAAAGTAATCCCGGGAGAAATCGTATACATAAGAAACGTAATAATAAACGGAAACACCAAAACATTAGACAGAGTTATAAGAAGAAATATTTACCTAGCCCCCGGAGATAAATATTCGTACCAAAACCTGATAGATTCAAAAAACGCTCTTAGAAGAAGCGGTTATTTAGAAGACGTAAAAATAATAGAAAAAAAGGTAAGCAACAACAAAATAGACTTACTGATAAACGTAAAAGAAGGGCTTAGCGGGTCATTAAGAGCCGGTATAAGCTACGGAAGTTACACTAAATTCGGCTTTAATTTTTCCATAAGCGAAAAAAACGTTTTCGGAAGCGGTCAAAGTATAAAAGCAAGTGCCGATTTCTCCAGTGTAAATAAAACCTACTCTTTATCATTATATAATCCTAGAGTTTTCGATTCTTCTTATTCTCTTAACACTTCGGTTTTCAATACGACTTTCGACGGTATTTCTTACACTTCCGAACAAAAAGGATTCACACTAGGAGTCGGAAAACAGTTAACAAGATTTACCAGAACGAATATTACCTACGGATATACGAAAACTTATCTTAGCGATTATTCAACAACAGAATACATTATGCCTAAAAGTACGAAAAGCTATATTTTAACATCCCTTTCATACAACAACACCAATTACTACTTTTTCCCTACAACCGGTCATAAAGCTTCTTTAATGCTTGAATACGCCGGAATCGGAGGAGATGAAAAGTATGTAAAAACAATCGCAAAATACAAATACTTTTATCCTATTTTAGACAAAACCTATAAAACCATAGCCGTTTTAAAATATAGAGTCATAGCCGGGGCAATCGCAAACAACGGATATCTGCCTATAAACGAAAAGTTCTATCTTGGAGGAATCAGAACTTTAAGAGGATTTAGCAGCTACTCCATCGCACCAAAAGACAGTGAAGGAAACTTAATAGGTGGTAAATACGAACTTATAACCGGTCCAGAAATTTCAACACCTATTAATTTTAAAAAAAGACTTTGGCTAAGTGCTTTTATAGACTATGGAGCCGTAGGAGAAAACGGACTTGATATTACAAGAAGCTCTTATGGTATTTCAATAGACTGGATAACCCCTATGGGACCTTTGAGTTTCGTATGGGCATGGCCTATTAAATACTCTAAAGACGACGACTTGCAAAGATTCGAATTTTCAATAGGAGCTAGTTTCTAGCCCTACTGCATAACTTTTAAATCCGTTTATACTGTGATAGACTATTTTTGAATATTTTTTTGAATAAAACTTTATAAGCATTTCTTGCAAAGACGGCATAATAGAGGGCATAAACCACGCATCGTTACTTAAAGCCACCACATAACTCGGTTTTAATTTATATAAATCCTCAACCGTAGCCTCATAACAAATAGCGTTAATAAACTTATAATTTTTTATTTTAAAAATACCGAATTTTTTAGCACTCATATAATCGCTTCCTCCTCCGAAAAAAAGTTCGTTTATCTCTTTTTGAAAAAAAGGAAAAGGAATATACTCCCCAAAAGGCACTAAAACGTGCTTATCCAAAATAGTTACTTTTCCTTTTTCAAAAATATAAGTGGCATTATAGTATTTATGGTTTCTAAAATGCAAAGCCCCGGTTATTATCGTTATTTTAAAAGAGAGTTTTTTTAATTTTTTCATTAAATCTTCGTTTAAATTCAAAAACATAGCAAAAGCACTCTCCGGCAATATCACAACGTCTTTTTTTAATTCAATAGCCTTTTTTATAATCTTAAAATTGTTTTGAACCTCTTTTGGAATAAACCTCTTATCCCACTTTTTATCTTGAGAAACATTCGTAGAAGCCAAATAAATATCAAGCTTTGGAGGTTTGGGATAGTGGTTTTTAAAAAAAAGAGCTCCTACTAAAAGCACTAAAGCAAAATATTTAAGCTCTTTATAAAAAGCCACCCCTAAAAAGACCGATAAAAGAGTAATTTTACTAACCCCGAAAATAGAATTTACAAACAGAATTTCCGGTTTAAACCAGTCGAAACTAAAAGGAGTGATATAATCAAATCCAAACGTAAAAAACAGTACCAAAAAAAACTTTCGAAATTTTTTAAACTTTAAAGATATTTTATTAATTATCCAAAAGACTCCCCCGTAAAAAGAAGCTATTAAAACAACTATCAAAGGTATTAAAAAGTCAAGTCCGTAATATCTAAAACTAAGTCCTATCCACCAAAACCAAAAAAGACCTATCAAAAACCCACTCAAAAACCAGTTATGTTCTTTAAACAGATAAAAAAGTGCCGATAAAAGACTTACGCTAAAGAGTATTTTCCAATAAAAATTAATCCCTATTTCATACTTTAAAAGAAAAAAGTTAATATAAATAGGAAGTGCGAAAAAAATTGCCAGTTTTAACGAATTTGTGTTAAAATTCCTTTTAAAAAAGGACGAAAATGAATTTCTTATACGCACAAGCACCTCAACAGGCTGCACAACCATCACTTTTGGCATCTTTACTTCCTCTTATTATTTTGTTTGGTATTTTTTATTTACTTGTAATTTTACCACAACAAAAACAAGCCAAAAAACACAAAGAAATGGTAGAAAGTTTAAAAAAAGGTGACAAAATCTTAACAACCGGCGGAATTATCGCAGAAGTTGTTAAAAACGAACCGGGATTTTTAAAAGTAAAAATCAACGACAACGTAGAAGTAAAATTAGATAAAAGTGCGGTAGCTAGAAAGCTAGACGATGAAAAAGCTTAATTACAGATTAGTTATTTTTATTCTAGCGGCAATATTCGGGATAGCTTTTACTATCCCATCTTTTTTAGGAAAAGAGCCTAAAGTAAACTTAGGGCTTGATTTACAAGGAGGTATGTATTTAGTTTTAGGTGTGAAAGAAAAAGAAGCCGTAAAAAGCAAACTAAAAACAATAGCATCTACAATTAAATACATAAGCGACAAAAAAGAACTTTTTATAGACAACTTGCAAATAGGCAAAAACAGTGTTAAATTCGAACTTATAGATAAAGACGACAAACCTAAATTCGATAAAGAGTTAAAAATCTTTAAAGACGTAAAAATAACCAAAACAAAAACCAAAGATTCTATAAATTACACTCTTACACTAACTCCAAAAGCAATCGAAAAAATAAAACAAGACGCAATATCTCAAGCCATTCAGACAATAAGAAGCAGACTTGATTCATTCGGACTTGCAGAACCTACCGTTACAAAACAAGGAAAAGACAAAATCTTAGTAGAACTTCCAGGAATTAAAACACCAAAAGAACAAAAAGCAGTACAAAAACTTATATCTACTTCAGCTCATCTTGAACTGTATGCAGTAGATGAGGAACATATGGCAACCACTCCTCAAGAAGCCAAAAAATACGGAGACATTCTACTTCCTAGTAAAGATAACCCAAACATCAAATATCTTTTAAAAACACCTCCGCTGCTTGATGGAAGTATGATTACGGACGCAAAAGTAGGATTTACTCAAAAAACAAATCAACCGGCAATATTCTTTACCCTTAACTCTCAAGGAGCTAAAATCTTTGGGGACTTTACAGGAAAAAATGTAGGTAAAAAACTGGCTATCGTAGTTGATAATAAAGTCTATTCAGCTCCTACCATTCAAGAGAGAATCGGTGGTGGAAGCGGGCAAATCACGGTAGGAAGCCCGGAAGAAGCCCACGTACTTGCAATTGCACTTAGAAGCGGAGCTTTGCCGGCACCAGTTATACTGCTTGAAAAAAGAAGTGTAGGTGCTAGCCTTGGAGCTGATAGCATAAGACAATCTTTGATAGCTTTAATTACCGGATTTGTAGTAGTTGTTTTATTTATGGCGTGGTATTACGGACTAGCCGGAATTATCGCTGATGTAGCGTTAATTGTAAATCTGTTCTTAATTATTGCTATTATGGCACTTTTCGGGGCTACTTTGACACTGCCCGGAATGGCTGGTATAGTCCTAACGGTAGGTATGGCAGTTGACGCAAATGTAATTATAAACGAACGCATAAGAGAGCTTATAAGAGAAGGAAAACCTATAAAACAGGCAATAGAAGGTGGTTACGCAAACGCTATGAGTGCTATTTTAGATGCAAACATCACAACTCTTATAGCGGCATTCGCACTCTTTGCATACGGAACCGGTACTATTAAAGGATTTGCGATTACAATGGCTATAGGTATTTTAGCAAGTATGCTAACGGCAATTCTGGGAACTCACGGGATTTGGGAATATCTACTTGCCAGTGGAAAAAAACTAACTCCAAAACACTTTGGTATGAAGGCTTAATATGGAACTGTTTAAAGATAATAAAATATACGATTTTATGGGAAAAAGAAAAATTTTTATCTCAATTTCCCTTACGCTGATTATTTTAAGCCTTTTTTCTATTTTTACAAAAGGCTTTAACTGGGGAATCGATTTTGCCGGTGGTGTCGAAGTACAGGTAAGATTTGACAAAAAAGCAGACCTTGGAGAAATAAGAAAACTTATCTCTTCAAAATATCCAGGAGCTAGTATTACGACATTCGGAAACCCTAAAGAAATCTTAATAAGACTAAGCGTAAAAAACGCATCAACTAACGTTCAAAACGACATAGGCAATAAAATTACATCAATCTTAAAACCTCTTGGAAAAATAGATATAAGAAGAGTCGATATAGTAGGTGCGAAAGTAGGAAACGAACTAAAAGAAAAAGGACTGCAGGCTTTTATTTTTGCGATAATAGGAATTTTAATTTACGTAGCGTTTAGATTTGAGTGGAGATTTGCAGTAGCTAGCGTTTTGGCTCTCTTTCACGATACTATTATATCACTCGGAGCCATTAGTTTTTTTCATATAGAAGTAAACCTTGACGTTTTAGCTGCGATTTTAACTCTTATGGGATATTCTCTAAACGATACGATAGTGGTATTTGACAGAATCAGAGAACAGGTAAGCAACTCAAAAATAAGAGATTTAGCAACTTTAATAAACGACGCCATATCAAAAACCCTAAGCAGAACGGTTTTAACTTCTCTTACTACGTTTTTTGTGGTATTGACTTTATATCTATTCGGAGGAGAAATTATAAAACCGTTTAGTTTTACGCTGCTTGTCGGAATTATCGTAGGTACTTATTCATCAATCTTTATAGCTTCTCCTCTTTTGATATGGCTTGGATTTAAAACAGACGATTATAGAAAAAAACTTGCCGAAAAAGAGAAAAAAAGACAGGAAAAAGAAAAACTTAGAAAAATGTATCAAGGTGGAGTTGTATAATAAAATAAAAAAGGACTAAAATGGATTGGGGAAAAGTAGTTTACGTATTTTTTCAACTTATGAGTTTAACAAGTGTTGCAGGGTTTTTATACGACCACAATAAAGTTGCACTTTTTATAGCTTTGAGTTTAAATCTTATATCAACGGTACTTAAAATAGGCGTAAAAAACATCTTTGCAGCGGAGCTTTTTGCAGCAAGCTTAGTAGCCGATTTACATTTGATTCCGGCTTTTATTTATTTAGAAATTAAAAACGACCTAAACTCAGCTTATGCTATGGCTATAGGAGCTACTATAGCAAACACCGTAACCATTATTTTAAGCTTTATAGAACTTGCAAAAACTAAAAACGATTGGGAATAGGAGTTAAAATGAGAGAATATAAAGCGGCTGATATTGAAAAAAAATGGCAAGAGATTTGGGATAAGGAAGAGGCTTTCGAACCGAAAGAAGATTACACTCTTCCTAAAAAATATATCCTTTCAATGTTTCCGTATCCTAGTGGTAAAATCCATATGGGACACGTTAGAAACTACTCAATAGGAGACGCAATAGCTAGACATTACAGAAAAAAAGGTTTTAACGTACTTCATCCTATCGGGTGGGACAGTTTCGGCATGCCGGCTGAAAACGCGGCTATAAAAAACGGAGTTCATCCTAAAAAATGGACTTATGAAAATATAGATTATATGAGAAAAGAATTAAACCGTTTGGGACTTAGTTTTTCTAAAAAAAGAGAATTTGCAACATCAGACCCGGAATACACAAGATGGGAACAAGAGTTTATTATTAAAATGTATGAAAATGGTCTGCTTGAGAGACGCACTCAAAAAGTAAACTGGTGTGAAACGTGTCATACTGTTTTGGCAAACGAACAGGTAATTGACGGAAAATGCTGGAGATGTGATAATGAAATAGAGATAAAAAAATTACCGGGCTGGTATATTAAAATTACAAAATACGCAGAAGAACTGCTAAAAGACATTGACGAAAAACTGAAAGGAAACTGGCCGGATAGAGTCCTTACTATGCAAAAAAACTGGATAGGGAAAAGTACCGGACTGAAATTTAAGTTCGATTTATCGGATGAAAGCAAAGAAAAACTAAACAACAAATTTAAAGAATACGAAGTATTTACAACCCGTCCAGATACTATTTACGGAGTAACGTATTCAGCCCTAGCACCGGAACACCCTATTATCGATTATATGCTTGAGAATAAACTATTTGACGAAGAAACAGAAAAAAAAGTTCGCCACATTCGTGCAATTCTTCCAAAAGACAGACAAGCTATGGAAAAAGAGGGGGTTTATCTTGGAATTGACGTAATTCATCCTTTAACAAAAGAAAAAATCCCGGTATGGATGGCAAACTTTGTTTTAATGGACTACGGAAGCGGTGCAGTTATGGCAGTACCGGCTCACGATGAAAGGGATTTTGAGTTTGCAACTAAATTTAATCTTCCTATTAAATGGGTAATTAAACCTTTAAATGAAGAACTTGACAAATCTCAAGCTTATACGGGAGACGGAGTATTAATTAACAGTGGCGAATTTACCGGGATGAAAAACACACAAGCAAAAGAAGCTATTATTAAAAAATTTGAAGAGCTTGAAATAGGAAAAAAAGAGATAAATTACAGATTAAGAGACTGGGGAATCAGCCGTCAAAGATACTGGGGAGCTCCTCTTCCTTTTATTAAATGTGAAAATTGTGGAATAGTACCGGAAAAAATAGAAAACCTACCGGTAACTCTACCGGATAACGTAGAAATAACAGGTTCCGGAAATCCTCTGGAAAAACATCCTACCTGGAAATATACAAAATGTCCGGTTTGTGGTAAAGACGCAATTAGAGAAACGGATACTATGGATACGTTTGTCGAAAGTAGCTGGTATCAATTCAGATACGTAAGTGATTTTCACAAATATAAAGACGTCCCTTTTAGAAAAGAGGATGTAAAATATTTCGCCCCGGTAGACCAATATATAGGTGGAATAGAACACGCTATTTTACATTTGCTGTATGCCAGATTTTTTACAAAAGCTTTAAGAGATTTGGGATATCTGGATTTAGACGAGCCGTTTAAAAAACTTTTAACTCAAGGTATGGTTTTAAAAGACGGCTCTAAAATGTCAAAATCAAAAGGAAACGTAGTTAACCCTAGTGAAATAGTGGAAAAATACGGAGCTGACACTGCAAGACTGTTTATTCTGTTCGCGGCACCTCCTGAAGCTGAACTTGAATGGAGCGATAGTGGAGTTGAGGGAGCTTACAGATTTTTAAACAGACTCTATTTAAACGCCGAAAAATGTTACAAAACAGACACAATGCCAAAAATAAACAATTCAAAGCTTACTAAAGATGAAAAAGAAGCCAGAAGAAAAGTTTACGAAACTCTAAAAAGAAGCCATGAAACTTATGAAAAAACATTTGCATTTAATACGTTAATAGCAAACGCTATGGAAGCACTTAATGCATTAAATAAAATCGACAATAAAGACATTTATACCGAAGGTTATTGGATTTTAATGAATGTTCTTGAACCTATTATTCCTCATATAACAAGCGAAATAAGCGAAGAACTCTTCAAGAGAAACAACTTTAAAGAGATAGAAATAGACCAAGAAGCTCTTAAAAAAGACGAAATTAACTACCCTGTCCAAGTAAACGGTAAAAAAAGGGCAGAAATAAGCGTAAGTCCGGATGCAAGTAAAGAAGAAGTTTTACAAAAAGCAAAAGAAGCTGTTTTAAAATACTTAGAGGGGAAAAAGATAGTAAAAGAGATTTTCGTACCCGGAAGAATTATAAATATTGTCGTTAAGGGATAGAATTGAACTATAAAAGTACCATTTTTAAATGGTTTTTTCCTCTTTTTTTTATTTCTTGTGCCTACGAACCAAGCAATGTATATCAAAAAGAGATAATTTCAGACAAAATTAAAACAACCGTAGAAATTTCAACTAAAAAACCAAAAGAGAGTGCGTTTTTAAAAGATGCTTTAAATGAAGCCGTGTATACGGTGTTTGGCTCTGAAATAGATAATAAGAATCCGACTACAAAAATCACTTTAAAACTCTCTTCATCATCACTTAGTGCTTTGGATTATGATGAAAACGGTTTTCCCATTCTTTATAGAAGTTTCGTTAATTTAAAAGCTATTATTAAGAACTTAAAAACAAAAAAAACATATACATATAACGTTAGCGGAAATTACGACTTTGCAGTTTCGGCTAATAGTATTATAAACGACCAATTAAAATTTAACGCCTTTCAAAAAGCCTCTACAAACGCACTTAATAAACTATTAGCTGAAATTACAAAAGACGGAGCAAAAAATGACAATTAAAGAGATAGCAAAAAAAACACTGGCTAAGTTTAAAAACAACGCTTACGTATTTACCCCGGATGAATATGCAAAAGTTTTTTGTCAAGAAGCAAGAAAAGCTAAAGTAATAGTAAAAGACTGTAACAAAGTTGCAGAATTTATAAAAAAACTGGACCAAAAATACCAGCTTTTAGCCAAAAATTATAATATAAAAACTTTAGATGAACTGATAGTATTTTTAATTAACTACCTTAATCGCGAAAATAAAAGCAAAGAAAAAGAGTCTTTGGAAAATCTATTTATGTACACAAAAAGAGCATTGGACGTACTTGCAGTTTTACCTATCTTAAAATCAAAAAACATAGCCATAAAACACTTGGATTTTATAAAACCTTACCTGGAAAAAGATGAATTTGATAAATTAAGAAAAGAGTGGTTTGAATTTTTAAGTGAATTTGACGATTCGATTGTCAGAAAAGGTGCGGCAGTTGCCGGAATTAAAAGTGAAGACGCATTAGTCGTAATAGACGCCCTTATTAAAAAGTTTGAAGAAAATCCGAAATTGGATTATTTGGTTGATTCTTTAGTTTATACGTTAACTCCTAGCTACGCTCCTTATATGAATGACGAAATAGCAATGCTAAAAAAACAGTTAAAAGAAGAGAGTTCGTTTATCTTAAGTAAAGCGTTCGCCGAAGATTTAAAAATTTTAACCGATAAAAGAATAAAACTTGACAAAGAAGAACTTAAAAAGAAATTAAAAGATTTAGACCAAATTGCAGAAAGATTATCCGTTAAGATTTTAAAAATTTTAGAAAAAACGGACGGTTCTTCCAAAGAAATAAAAGACATCACTTTGGAATTAAAAAACTGGCGAAAAGAAGATGAAGATTTTGAAACTATAAAAGAAAAACTCCTAACCATAGCTACATCAATAGATAAAGAATTGGGACATTTTTCCGAAGAGATGAAAAAAGAGGATAAAGATATAAAAAAATTAAGAGAAAAAGTACAATATTTAGAAGGAAAATTAAAAGAGCTTTCAAAGGAAGTAAAAACGGACTTTTTAACAAAAATAGCAAATAAAAAAGCCGTTTTGGAAGAACTTAAAAAACAAGAATCGGCTTATAAAAGATACGGGATAATTTATTCAGTGGTATTTTTCGATATCGATCATTTTAAGAATATAAACGACACTTACGGACACGAAGCGGGAGACGTAATTTTAAAATCTTTAGGATTATTATTTAGAAGATACGCAAGAGATGTGGATTTGATAGGAAGATTCGGGGGTGAAGAGTTTGTAGCAATTCTACCAAATACCGATAAAAACGGAGCTTATAAATTTGCGGAAAAACTAAGACAGATTATCCAAAACACCAAATTCATCTACAAAAAAACAAGAATTAACGTAACGGTTTCCGGAGGAGTTGCCACCAGAAGTGAAACTTCAAGTGCCGAAGAGACTATAAAACTTGCAGATAAAAGATTATATTTAGCAAAAAGAAGTGGTAGAAATAAAATATGTGCAGAGGATACGTGTGGTGAGAGTGAATGAGTTTTTAAACCAAAAACCGTTGTTTTACAAAAAAATAGACCTCCAAAGAATGCCAAAAACATATGAATTAATAAAAGATAAACTAAACCTTCCTCCTGTTATTCATATAGTAGGTACAAATGCAAAAGGCTCAACCGGTAGATTTTTAGCCCACACTCTTTTAAAAAGAGGATTTAAAGTAGGACACTATACTTCCCCTCATATTATGGAATTTAACGAAAGAATTTGGCTAAACGGCAAAAATATAGATAACGAAACACTTGAAAAAATCCACCGAAAACTTCAAAAACTGCTTCCAAAAGAGATTATAAACTCCCTTAGCTATTTCGAATATACGACACTTCTTGCGGTATTTGCGTTTGAAGGGCTTGATTATGTAATTATGGAAGCCGGTCTTGGAGGAGAATTTGACGCAACTAACGTATTTAAAAAGAAAATTTCCCTAATAACCCCAATAGATTTCGACCATCAGTCGTTTTTAGGAAACAATATCAAAGAGATTGCAACTACAAAATTAAAATCCATAGAAAAAGAAGCCATTATAGGAAAACAGCCCCACAAAGAAGTATACGAAATAGCGAAAAAATTACATAAAAAAATTTATAACTATTTAGACTTTTTCAATAACGAAGAAATTAAAACTCTAAAAGCCAATTTTCATTGCCCAAAATTTTTATTTGATAATTATCTTCTCGCTATGAGTTTTTTAAAAAAAGAGAATATTCCTTTTTCTATCGAGGATATAAAAGACCTAACCTTAGCCGGCAGAATGCAGGAAATCGAAAAAGATTTATGGATAGACGTAGGACACAATCCTTTAGCGGCAAAAGCGTTGCTAAATAGCCTTCCTAAAAAAGTAAATCTAGTTTATAACACTTACAACGACAAAGATTACGAAGAGATTTTAAAGATATTAAAACCAAAAATCAATAAGCTTTATTTAATAGACGTAAACAACAAAAGAATAGAAGATAAAGAGAAAATAAAAAAAACGGCTTTAAAATTAAGAATAGAAGTTGAAGAGTTTAAAGACATTAAAAAACCTATGCTGGTCTTTGGAAGTTTTAGTGTGGTTGAAGAGTTTTTAAAAAAACATCCTAATTTAAAGGTTTAAATTGCAAGCAAAAGTTTATAAATATCTACAAAACAAAAAAACAAACATAATTACCGCAAATTTAAAAGAGGCCTTTTTAGTAGGCGAAGTTTTTAAATATCTGGATATAAACTGTGTAACTTTTCCGGATTTTAGAGCGAATGTAGGGGATGATTTAAGAAGTTTTAGGCGTGAGATATTTGAACTTAACAACGCTTTATACGATTTTTATCACAAAAACGCCTTTTTCGTATCGACCTACTCCACCATAATGAAAAAACTCCCCGTAAAAAAATATTACAAATCAATAGAATTTGAATTCGCACAAGATATAAATCTAGAAAAAATTAAAGAAACTCTTTTTTACTGGGGATATGAAACCGTCGAAATAGTAACGGAACCCGGAGAAATGAGTTTTAGAGGGGATATTTTCGATATCTGGCCTATTAACTTAAAAAAACCTATAAGAGTTTCTCTGTTTGATACCGAAATAGAAAGCATAAGAACGTTTGACGAGACAAACCAAAAAAGCATAGAAGAGATTGAAAAATTTACGATAATTCCGGCAATTGCAGCCCTTGAAAAAGAAGAGTATGAAAAAATATCCCAAGAAATAGAAAAATCCCCTTACGCTACGTTTTATAAAGATTTTTACTCTTTGGGATTTTGGTATTTAAAAAGAGAATATTTAAAAGATTTTTCACTCTTACACGATATGACTCAAGAAATTGAAGAGTATAAAGAGTTTTACGAAGAGTTTAATGAAGAGATTTTAAAAGCCCCTATTATTCCAAACGGAAAATGTGAAGATATTGAAATAAAAAACATTAAAGAATTTTTAGATTTTCATAAAAACCAGACCATAGAAATAGTAGCTAAAAACGAAGTTTTGCTAAAAGAAAAGGAAATATACGAAACCGTAAAATTAAGAGCCCCTCTTGTAAAATGGATAAAAAAAGACGCTCATATTAATATAAAATGCCCTAACAAATATATAATTTCCCTAAACCCACCGGCTTTTGAAAGACAAAAACATTTTACCTTAAAACTGGACGAAATAAAAAAAGGCGACTTTGTCGTACACGAAACACACGGAATAGGAAAATTTAACGGACTTAAAAAGGTTGAAATCCTAGGCAAAATAGGAGAATACGCAGAAATTTTATACGCAAACGACGACAAACTTTTACTTCCGGTTGAAAATTTAAACTTAATAGAAAAATATATAGCCCCGGGTGGAGTAATCCCCACTTTAGATAAACTAGGAAAAGGGTCTTTTGCCAAAAAACGCGAAAAAATAAAAGAAAAAATATTTGCAATGGCTGCAGATATCATTAAACTTCAAGCCCAAAGAGAACTCACAAAACCTATCGAGTTAAACTTTGAAGGAGCAAAAGAGTTTATTCAACAAGCTCCGTTTACCCACACTTCGGACCAGAAAAAAGCTATTAATGAAATTATTGAGGACTTTAAAACAAAAGTTATGGATAGATTATTAAGTGGGGATGTGGGCTTTGGAAAAACCGAAATAGCGATGGTTGCAAGCTTTATAGTAGCAAACAGCGGATATCAGGTAGCGATAATAACACCTACTACGATTTTGGTTAATCAACATTTCGAAAGTTTTAAAGAAAGATTTAAAAACACAAACATCAAAATAGCAAAACTTGACAGATTTACCCCTAGCAAAGAAAAAAAAGAAATAACCCAAAAAGTAAAAGAAGGCGAAATTCAGATATTAATCACAACTCACGCCGGATTTAACATAGAATATAAAAACTTAGGACTTGTAATAATAGACGAAGAGCATAAATTCGGTGTAAAACAGAAAGAAAAATTAAAAGAATTTTCAAAAAACGTTCACACCCTCTCAATGTCTGCTACGCCTATTCCTCGAACGTTAAATATGGCACTCTCTCAAGTAAAATCAATCTCCACTCTAGAAGAAGCCCCAAAAGGCAAACAATCAACCAAAACTTTCGTAAAAGAGTGGGATGAAAACTTAATCAAAGAAACGATTTTAAGAGAAATAAGAAGAGGTGGGCAGGTCTTTTATATCTATAACAATATAGCTTATATAGAACAAAAAAAAGAAGAACTCCAAAGAATACTGCCTAATTTAAGAATTTTGGTACTTCACGCAAAACTAACTCCTAATCAGATAGAAAAAGGACTTGTGGATTTTATAAATAAAAAATACGACTTAGCACTTACTACAACAATTGTAGAAAGTGGAATTCACATACCAAACGTAAATACCGTAATAGTAGAAAACGCGGATAAATTCGGAATAGCGGACTTACATCAGATAAGAGGAAGAGTCGGTCGTGGAAAACACGAAGGATACGCTTACTTTCTGGTAAAAAATAAAGACGAACTAAGCGAAGACGCAAAAAAAAGATTACTGGCACTGGAAGAGAATTCATTCTTAGGAAGCGGACAAATCTTAGCTATGAGAGATTTGGAAATAAGAGGTGGAGGAAACATACTTGGAGCCGAACAATCCGGACAAATAAAAGGTGTGGGTTATTCAATGTATGTTAAAATGCTTGAAGATACCCTAAAAGAACTAAGCGGTACAAAAACTCAAGAAGAAGAGATTGAAGTAAAACTAAATATAAACGCTTATATTTCTGATAATGTAGTAAAAGAAGACAGATTAAGACTGGATTTATATAAAAGACTATCTTTATGCCAAACATTAAAAGAAGTTTATGAAGTAGAAAAAGAGATGATAGACAGATTCGGTAAGCTTGATAAACCGACCCAAAACTTCTTAGAAAAAATCAAAATAAAAGTTCTAGCCTCTAAAAAAGGAATTAAATCCATTTCCAACTACTCTGAAAATATTACCTTTATATATAAAGACGGGAAAAAAGAGTTTTTCAAAGCCGAAGCGAAAGATGATGAAATTATCCTTGAAAAAATTATAAAAATTCTAAAAAAATAGCAATTTTTGATATAATTTCAGTGTGGAGAGTTGGCCGAGTGGTTGAAGGCGCACGCCTGGAACGCGTGTGTGGGTTAACGCCCACCGTGGGTTCGAATCCCACACTCTCCGCCA
>JBDONT010000017.1:0-4082 GCA_039831155.1 Nautiliaceae bacterium
AATTTGTAAAATAAAGTTCAAAATGTCAAATGTGTAGCTTAGTAGTGAAATGAGAAAAGTGGCGATTTGGTGGTGGTTTTGGTGGGATTGTAGGGAAATTTTGAAGTTGATTTGAATTTTTACTTTTTTTGACGCTCCGTTTTACACTTTTTGACATCCTGCTTTACATTTTTTTACATTTAGAATGTTTGGTATTATGGGAGTTTTTACACTTTAAATTCTTTTTAAACAGCGTTTAAAAGCGGTTAAAATCTTAAAAAATCGTGCAAAAATTTTTAAAATCGTTTAAATGCCCTAAATATCGGGCTTTTGATTTTTAAAGTTGAGTGAGTTTATATAATGATTGAGGAACTATTGGGGAACTGATTGAGGAACAAGTTAAAAACAGCGATTTTACGGGAAAAAGTTAAATTTTTGAAACGAAATTTTTGCTTAAAGACTAAGGAACTATTGAGGAACTAATTTAAAGAAAAAAATTAAAATCCGCAGGTTTGTTTTATAGTGTTTATTGTGGTTTTGAATTGCTTGATTTTTGCTTTTGACATTTTGGAGTTTGTATTTGGGACTAAAAAGGCAACGGATTTTTTAAGAGATGATATGTATATGATTTTATACCACCATTTTGGAATATTGACATTATTTTTTATTTTTCCAATGCTTCCACAGGTTCCTGTGATTACTTCTACTTTTTTGTATTTAACAGCTAAGAACCGTGAAAGTCTTTCTATTTTGTTCCAAAGCTTTCTATTGAGTTGCGGTTTTTGAGGAGCGATGTTACTTAATAAGAATGTTTGTTTTTGAATTGCTTTTGAATAATCAAAAGCAGCGTTTGGAGCAAGGTGTCCCCGGTCAAATCCTGTTTTACTATAATCTTTTGTGTAGGCTCTACATTTTATCGGTAGGTTATAATCTGGTCTGAATCTTAGACCTTTTCTTTTTAGTTTCTTTTTAACCAAATCTCCTTGCAGCATATAAGCAACCGCAAGCGGATGTTTGTATTTACAGCTATAACAAATATCAAACGCCTTTTTATGTAATGTAACATCGCATTTTAAGTCTTTGAAATATTGATTTAAATGTGGAGTAAATGAGCTTGAAAAAGCAAACAATAAAAAAGGTATAAGTAAAATCGATTTTCTTAACATTTAAAAGCCTTTTAGAGTTGGTTTAAAAAAAATAGTTTAGTTAATTTTGCACAGAAAAAAATCTTTTAAAATAGGGCAATAAATATAAATTAATAAAATTATAGAAATACCTATAATAAATAACATGAAGTAAATTCTATTTCTTACTCCTTTATAAGATTTTATTAGAGTATCTAACTTTGATTTAAAACTTTGATAATATTTGGTTTCATCTTCCAATTCTTTTATTTGAATTTTAATGTTCTCTAATACTTGGATATTGCCCCAAATGAGATAAGCTAATATAAAGAAAAAGAGAATTAAAGAGAAAAAAATAAAAATTTGATTTGAATAATCTTGTGAAGTTAATTTTTGCGAAATTCCAAAAATCAGAGCCAAAGGGATAAAAAGTGTTTTTGTGTAAAGGTTAGAAAGAATATTGTTAATAAAATTTAAGGCTTCTTGATATTTATTTTTAAAATCATCTTTGATTTTATCGGTATCAAGAGAATCAATATAAGCTCTTTTTATAATTTCATATTCACTATATATTTCATTAAATTTTTCTACAATATCATTAATCGTTAAGGTTTGATTTTTAATTTTTTCTTTAAAAATATCATAAATTGCTTTTTTTAAAAATTCACTTTTCGTTTGCGGGTCTGACTGAATATCTTTTTGTAATTTTTCAAAAAACTGTTGTTTTTCTTTGAGCTTATCACAATTTAATTGTGTAGCACTTTCTTTAATATGAATTGGCTCTTTATAATATAAAATGATTTCGTTGTTGATTTTATCGGCAGAAATACCTAAATTCAATAAAAATTTTTTTAGCTTTACAAAGAAGTTATAACATATAAGATATTCGTTTAATTTCTCTTTTTTATCAAAAATAAATATTTGATTATTTAGTGGTTTAATTCCTACTTTTTTTAAAAACTCTTGTTCTTCTCCAAAAAATAGCAGTCCATATTTTTCTTTTATTTTAGAAGGATTAAGTTTAAAGTATATTTTATTATTTTCTTCTTTAATACCGTTGTCGCCATATATATCATCAAAAATAGTATCTTCACCATCATTTAGTGCTTTTTCTATAATGTCTTGGATAATATTTTTATATTTCTTTTCTGTTCCAAAAATTTTTTCTGGATAACTCTTAACAACTGAATTATTTATCAATTCCAAAAAAGTGTCTTTATTCATCTCCCAATTCTTCTTTTAGTTCTTCAATTAATTCTGGTGGTGGATTATCAAATATAATTTTATCATTTTCTACTCTGAATTGAAATTTGTCTTTATCAAAAGAGAGTAGTAAGCCTTTTGTTTTAAATTTAAAGTTTTTAAGTCTTTTTAGTTTGTCCTTATCCAAAAGTTCTATAATAGAATTTATACTATATTCGGAATCGGGGGAGAGAATATATTGTTTAAAGCCTTCTTTATTGGTATCATCAATTAATTCTGATATAAAATCAATGGAAACTTCTTTTTTATCTTCTGCAAATCTAAAAAGAGTATCATATACTCTATTTAGAATATTATTTTTTTCATCTTCATCAACATCAAGTGTTTTTATATAGCTTTTTATAGCTTTTACCAACTCATTTGTTTGTTGTTTAGCTGTAATTTTATCTTCTCCAACACCAAGAAATTTAATAAAATAGTTTGCCACTTCTCTTAATCCTCTTATAAATGAAATGTAATGTTTCTGAGAATCATTTTGATATTGGTTTATATTAATAAAAGAAGCTACGGCTAATTTTTCGTTTTCTAAAATTTCAACTTCTTTCAAATCAAAATTTTCTTCATCAAAAGCAAATTTTTCGGATTTATTAAGAATTGCTGTAAAAATATAGTGAGTGTTATTATCAGTAACAATATCTCCAAAGACTACTATTCCTCCAACTGAAAGAGGAGAGTCTTGCATTTCTTTTTGTAAATGAATTAAGGCATCTTTTGAGAAGTCTAAAAATTCTATTTCATTATCAAGATATTTTACCAGTAGCTGTTCAAAATGAGGCTGTGTTTGTGTAGAATCATCAAATCTCGCCCTTTGGATTGAGGAACGTTTGTGAAAATTTTCCGTTAATTCTGTCGCAAATTTAGAAGCCAATGTATCAGTATTTGTATAAACTTTTTCATTATGAATGACATAAACTTCTTTTTGATGTTGTTTAGTGTCTATATAATGAAAGACTAAATGTTGAAGTGTCATTTTTCACCTTTTTCATCACAAAGTTCTAAGGCTTTTTTGGTAATTGGTCCCAAATCAACTTTTAAGCCTTTAATTCTTGGGTCGTCAGCCCAAATTTTATTGATTGCTTTTAGGTCATTTTGTCCATAGTGCATATCTGCATATCCGGTAAGTCCGTATGCCTTACCATTCACAACCACAACAGGAGCTTTAATATCACCATCTTTATAACATTTAATAATCGCTTTATCAGCGTTTTTAAACGGCCAGTAAATTCCAAGTTCTTTTTTAGTAATTGTTCTTTCTTTTACGTTATTACTTGAATCAGAACAACCTAAGAATAATAACCCTGCTACCACCATTAACGAAGCTAAAATCTTTTTCATCTTTTCTCCTTTCTTTTGATTTATGCGTGTCTTAATATTCCAACAACTCTCCCGATTATTTTGGTTGAGTCTAGCTCGTCACCCTGGATAACAATGTCTGCAACATGATGATTGTCGCTTTTTAGCGTGTAAGTATTTGTAAATGGATTTGGATAGATTCTTTTAACCAAGGTTCCTTGTGGGGTTGCGATTATATATATTCCGCCTTCTTTTATTTGATTGTTTTCTGCGTAAAAAGGAAGAATAAAGAGCTTATCTCCGCTTTCTATGGTCGGATTCATAGAATCACCAACGGCTGTTATTATATGAATACCTTGAAAAATAGCTACATCAAGGAGTTCCCTTAAAAAGTCTTTTGAAAATTTAAGTTTTTTGGGTGCT
>JBDONT010000010.1:0-45014 GCA_039831155.1 Nautiliaceae bacterium
AACCCTTTAATCAAATCTAAAAGATATGAATTAAACCAAATGTTCGTTATGAAATTTGGACTTGGAGTTGACGAATGAAAATTTTTTGCTATAATATCTCAGACACAAAATTTTGGGTATGTCTCTTCTGTTCCGTGAGCAGTTGTAAGTTTATCTACTTTTAAAAATCTCATAACAAGCTTGCCACCGCTATAAATATCAACAACTCCATTAACTCCCGTTATATTTTGGATTGAGCGTCCAAATTTATTTTGTTGTTCTTGCGTACATCCTGTAAATAATAAAATTAATGTTACAAAAATAAAAAGTTTTTTCATTTTTTTCCTTTGTTTATGTTTAGTTTAACTTTAAATGGTTTAAGTATATCAAAAAGGAAAGATATGGTCTTATTGGAAGATGTACATAAGAGCTATAAAAGTGGAGAAGTTGAGGTAAAAGTATTGGAAGGGCTTAATCTTTATATTGAACCGGGAGAGTTTGTGGCTTTGATAGGTCCAAGCGGTAGCGGTAAAACCACAATACTTAATATAATAGGGGCACTTGATAGGGCTGATAGCGGTAAAGTTGAGGTTGCTGGTGTTGACATTACCGATAAAACCGAACAGGAACTGACAAAATTCAGAGCGGACCATTTAGGGTACGTTTTTCAGGATTTTAACTTGATAGAAGTGTTCAGTGTGTTTGAAAATGTTAATTTTCCTCTTAAAGTCATTCATAAGAAAAGAGACGACGAAAAAGTGAAAAACCTCCTAAAAGATATAGGAATGAGCGACCAGATAAACAAATTCCCCGACCAGCTATCCGGCGGACAGAAACAAAGGGTTGCGGTGGCAAGGGCACTTGTAACCGACCCGCTTATAGTTTTAGCCGACGAGCCTACTGCAAACCTTGACAGTGTGACAAGTCATAAAGTGATTGAGCTTATGCGTAAAATGCAGCGTGAATTCAATACGACTTTTATATTTTCCACACACGATACGCATCTGATTGATGAGGTTGACAGGGTGCTTTACTTGCAGGACGGAAAAATTATAAAAGACGAAAGGAAGTAAAATGGAAAGTTTTAAAATTGCGTTTCGTAACCTCATCAGGATGGGAAGAAGAACGTTTCTTACCGGGTCGCTTATAGCGATAGGCGTCGTATTTGTAGTGCTATACATTACATACGCAGAGAGTTTTAAAAATTCAATGATAGCACAGATTACTGACAGCGTAATGGGCGAACTTCAAATTCACAAAAAGGGATACGTATCAAGCCTCGATGCATTACCTCTTGATAAAAACATGGGACCGAAAGTCGTTAAAAAAATAGAAAAGAAGCTAAATTCGATGCCCGAAGTGTATTCATACAGCGAAAGGTTGAAATTCGGAGGAATGATAAGCAACTATACCGATTCCACGAATATAAGGCTTAACGGAATAGACCCTGAAATGGAAGCGAAAACTCTGCCTCTTCTTAAAGAGCGTTTAACCGGACATCTTCCTAGAGTTGGTGAAATCGTAATTCCCGAACTTATTTCAAAAGGGCTTCATCTTAAAATCGGAGACGTCGTGGTGCTTGTGGCTACGAACAAAAACGGAAGTATGAACGCAAAAACGCTGAAAATCAGTGGAATTGTAGGTATTGTTTCAGGTCCCGGAGGAAGAGACGGGTATATTAACCTAAAAGATGCCAGAAAACTTTTAAGAATTAAAAAGGCTGAAGTTAACGAAATAGTTATAAAACTTAAAAACCCGGATATGCTTCAAAAAGCAAACAAAGAACTTGTTAAATTTGTAAAAAGCGTGCAAAAACCTAAACTTGAAGTGCATACGTGGGTAAAACTTTCGCCTTTTTCAAATATTGTTAAAATGCTTGATTTAATGACGTTCAGTATTGAAATTATTCTTATATCAATTGTGCTCGTATCTATTCTAAATGTAATGATTATGAGCGTATATGAGAGAATTAAACAGATAGGGACTATGAAAGCGATGGGTACTCCTAAAAGTTTTATAGTGTCTATGTTTGTAAACGAAGGTATGCTTTTAGGAGTTTTCGGATTTATTATAGGAGTTGTTTTAAGTGTTGTTTTAGTTTTTGTAATCGGAGATATTCATTACAGCTTCGGAAGACAAAGCAATTTGGTGTTGGTCCCGGTAATCGACTGGGGGAGTGTCGTGAGTGTCGGAATTATGGTTATGATTATTTCAATACTCGCAAGTCTTTATCCTGCCGTTAAGGCGGCGAGTCTTAAACCTATTGACGCTTTAAGAAGTTAAAAATGAAAATTAAAAATTAAGGATGGAAGATGAAAAAACTATTGTTAGCGGTATTAATTCCCGTGTTTTTATTGGCGGGAAACATACTTGAAGAAATTGACAAAAACTTAAATCCTACGAGTTTTGAGGCGTATAAAAAACTTATAAACATCGAACCCGACGGCAGCAAGAAAGAGTTTTTAATGTGGATGATTAAGAAAAACAAGGACAAAATCGCAACTCTCTTTTTAAAACCTGCAACCGACAACGGAAGGGTGATGTTAAGGCTGGGGGATAATATGTGGCTTTATATTCCGGGAATTGCGAAACCTTTAAGAATAGCCTCCGCTCAAAGCGTAACGGGGGGAGTGTTTAACAACAGCGATATAATGAGGGTTGATTATGCCGTTGAATATAAAGTGAAAAAACAAGAAGGGGATTTGCTTTATCTTAAAGCCAGAAACGAAGACGTGGCGTATGAAAAAATTATTATGAAAATAGATTTAAAAAGAAAACTTCCTCTTAAACTTGACTGTTACGCCGGAGGGATTTTAATTAAAACGATTGAATACGGGAAAATCACCGATTTCGGAAACGGAATAGTAAGACCGGCTGTAATGATGACGACATCGCCGCTTCAAAAGGGATATAAAAGTATTATGGTTTGGGCGAAAATTAAACCGAGAAAGCTTAAAGACGAATATTTTACGCTTGAATTTATGCCGCATCTTAATGAAATAAGAAAATAAACGGAAAGGAAATGAGCGTGCAAAAAACAATTGTTTCGTTTTTTTTAATCAGCTTCATTTTTATGTCTCCTTCAAATGCGGGGGAGTTGGATAACATTGACATATCACTTGATTTGGGTGACGTTGACAAACCTTACAGTTACAAGGGGTATTTCAAGCTGGAATTTTATTACATTGACGATAAGGAAAAATATACGATAATTAAAGGCGAGCTGAATTTTGAGGGTGATTACAAAAAGGATAAGTGGTATTTTAAAGGAAACTGGAGCGGATATTACACGCACGACAAATACGACACTTCAAAATACGGCATAGTTAATGAACTGTATGTAAAATACGGAGACGTAAACAAAAATATAACTGTCGGTAAAGAACTTTTAAAATGGGGAAAAGGGTATGCGTATTCAGCGGTTAGTTTCTTTACTCGTGCGAAAAACCCTCTATATCCCGAAGATTTGAAACAGGGGTATGAATTAGTGCATTTTAAAACGATAGATACGCTGAATTTGACGATAAAAAACTATTCGCTGGATTTCATATATATGCCTTCAAACAATTCAATAAACTCAGACTTGCAAAAATCCCAAAACTGGGGAGCTAAACTCTATATGCTTTACGAAAACACCGATATAGATTTTATGTTTGAAAAAAGCAACTTCTATCCCGACAAATACGGGGCGGATTTTTCGTTTAACATTTTAACCGAACTTGAAGTGCACGGGGAGTATGCGTTTGACGAAGATGGAAAAAATTCTTATCTTTTGGGGTGTAAATACGCAAGCAAGTATGATTTTACCCTCACGGGCGAATGGTACAAAGACTGGAATGAAAATAAATTTATTTACGCCAAAATATCTCAAAAAGATTTTTATATCGATTATCTGACGGCTTATGTTACGGGTATTAGAAATTATACGCAAAATGTAAATTCACTGCTTTTAGGACTCAGTTACGATTTCAAAAACAATTTCGTGCTTACTTCCGAATATCTGACATCTACAAAACAAAATCAGGCAAAACTCTCACTTATTTATTACTTCTGACCTTTTTTTGTTATAATCAAATCAAAAACGGAGCGGTTTATGATTAAAGATTATAACGAATACAAAAAGGCCGTAGAAACTTTAAAAAAATGGGCTTATTATTATTACGTTTTGGATAATCCGTTGGTTACGGATGAAGAGTATGATAAGTTATATAGGGAAGTGGAAGAGTATGAAAGAAATCATCCTAAAGATATAGACCCTACAAGTCCGACTCAAAGAGTGGGAGATGTAATACTTGAAGGGTTTGAAAAAGCCAAACACCTCACACGTATGTGGTCTATGGAGGATGTATTTAACGAAAAAGAGTTTTTGGACTGGGTCGGAAGGGTTAAAAGGATTTTAGGGCATAGTGATTTTAGTTTTTATATCGAGCCTAAATTCGACGGGGCAAGTCTTAATCTTGTGTATGAAAACGGCAAACTAATAAGGGCGGAAACAAGGGGTGATGGGGAAATAGGAGAAGATGTGACGCTAAACGCCAAAACAATCAACTCAATTCCTCTTGAGATAAAAGAAAAATCGCTTATAGAAATAAGAGGAGAAGTGGTAATCAAAAAAAGCGATTTTGAAAAGTTAAATGAGGAGAGACTAAAAAATAATGAGTCCACTTTTGCAAATCCTAGAAACGCGGCTGCCGGGAGTCTTAGACAGCTAGACCCTAAAATTACGGCAAAAAGACCACTTATTTTTTATCCTTGGGGAGTTGGGGTTAACTCTTTGAATTTTGAAAAATATAGTGGAATGATGGAGTATATTTATTCTCTCGGGTTTAAATCCCCTCCTAAAAGAGGCGTTTGTAAAGATGTTGATTGTGTTTTGAAAAAGTATGATGAATTTATAGAGTTTAGGGATAGTTTTGAAGTTATGCTCGACGGGATGGTTGTGAAAATTGATGAAATAAAATATCACGATATTTTAGGATATACTCAAAAGTATCCTAGATGGATGGTGGCTTTTAAATTTCCGGCGATAGAAAAAGAGACTATAGTTGAGGATGTAATTATACAAGTTGGTCGTACGGGAGTTTTGACGCCGGTTGCAGTACTTAAGCCTGTGGAAATCGGGGGAGTGACGGTTGAGAAGGCGACTCTTCATAATTTTGACGAAATAGAGAGAATGGATATTAGAATCGGTGACCATGTAATTGTAATAAGAAGTGGGGACGTGATACCAAAAATTACAAAAGTTTTATACCACAAAAGAAAAGGAGACGAAAAACCCATACCTCGTCCTAAAAACTGCCCGGTGTGTGGGGCTGAAGTGCTGGATGAAGGAGCACTTATTAAGTGTCAAAACCTCTCATGCCCGGCAAGGGTTGTTAATACGATAATCTATTTTGCAAGTAAAAACTGCCTTGATATCGAAGGGCTTGGAGAGAGTGTGGCAAAACTTTTATACGAACACGGACTTGTAAAAGACGTAACTGATTTATTTAATTTAAAAGTTGAAGAACTTGAAAAATTGCCTCTTTTTGCAAGGAAAAAAGCCGAAAATTTAGTAAACGCCATAAAAAGTAAAGTAGGGGTTGAGTGCTGGAGGTTTGTAAATGCTTTAGGTATTGAACATATAGGGGAAGTGGCAAGTAAAAAAATATGCGAAAAATTCGGTGTGGAATTTTATAAGCATAAGCCGGAAGAGTTTGAGGAAATAGAAGGATTTGGACCTGAAATGGTAAAATCGATTGCTGAATATGTAAGGGTAAATAAAGATAAAATAGAAAAACTGATAGAAATACTAAAACCTAAAAATCCGGAGAAAAAAGAGATAAAAGAATCTGTTTTTACCGGTAAAACGGTGGTATTGACCGGGACTATGAGTAAACCTAGAAGTGAAATAAAGAAAATACTGGAAGATTTGGGAGCGAAAGTTACAAACAGTGTTAGTAAAAAGACCGATTTTGTCATATACGGAGAAGATGCCGGAAGCAAATACGACAAGGCCAAAAAACTTGGAGTTAGGCTTTTAACTGAAAAGGATATGTGGGAGATGATAAAAAGCTAATTTTTAAATGTTATAAAATTTTGTTATAATAAATAAAAAAAGGCTTTAAATACAAGCTGTATTTGATATGCGAGTAGAAGAGTTTGATGATAAGTTTTTTGAAATGTTAAAAACTAAATTTAAAAACGCTAAAATCAAAATTATTATTAAAGAAGATGAAACCGAGTATCTATTAAAAAATAAAGCGAATAGAGAATTTTTAATGAAATCTATAGCTGGACTTAAAAAAATGAAATTGTGAAGTTAAAAGATATTTGATGATAGTTTTTACCAAATCGTGTTTTGAAGATTATTTTTAGTGGGAACAGAATGATAAAGGAATCTTTAAAAAGATAAACGCTTTGATTAAAGAATGTCTTAGAAATCCTTTTTCGGGACGTGGGAAACCCGAACCTTTAAAAAACGAGCTTTCAGGATTTTGGTCAAGGCGTATAGATAGTGAACATAGATTGGTTTATAAATACGAAAATGAAAAATTATATATAATTTCTGTGAGATACTATGTATAAAAAAGGATAAAAATGCCGACTAAAACGGTTGTGGAAAATGATGTAGAGATAATAATGCCTAAACTTTATAAAGTGATGCTTTTGAATGATGATTATACGACGTTTGATTTCGTAATAGAGATTTTAAAAAAAGTTTTTCATAAAAGCGAGGAGGAGGCTATTAATCTCACTTTAAAAGTGGATAGAGAAGGGAGTGCGATTGTCGGGGTTTACCCTTACGAAATAGCTCAAATGAAAGTGGAAAGAACCCACGCACTTGCACGTGAAGCCGGATATCCATTAAGAGCAGTATTAGAGGAGGAATAAGTGGAGATAACTAGGAATTTAAGGAATATTTTAAACGAAATTGTAAATGAAGCGAAAAGAAGACAAAACGAATATATTACCGTCGACCACGCTTTTTATGTGTTGTTAAAAGATGAAAATATTAAAAAAATTTTAGAAGATGTCGGGGTTGATGTGGATTATATAAGAATGGGGCTTGATTATTATCTTGACAGATATATAGAAAAAGTGCCCGTTAAAGTAACTCCGACAGAAACTCTTGCTTTTCATAAAGCAACGGAGAGAATGATAAACCATATTCAAGGAATTCGTAAAAACGTAGCAGATGAGATAGACTTTTTTATAGCTCTTTTAGAAGATGAGACGAGTTATACTCATCAGCTTTTAAGAGAGTTTGGAATTCACAGGGTAGAAATAGTTGAGTATATTACGGAAAGTGAAGTTGAAACGAAAGAGAATAAAAAAGAGTCTCCTTTAAAAGAATTTACAACCGAGCTTACCTCTATTGCAAAAAAATTTGACGACGTAATAGGCAGGGAAAAAGAGATAGAAAGAGTTATGCATGTTCTTGCAAGACGTAAAAAAAACAATCCTATCTTAGTAGGAGAACCGGGAGTTGGGAAAACGGCTATTGTTGAAGGACTTGCGAAAAAAATAGCTTTAAATGAAGTTCCAAAAGCCTTAAAAAACAAAAAAATATACTCTTTGGATTTGGGAGCTTTAATAGCCGGTACAAAATACAGAGGCGAATTTGAAAAAAGAATGAAACTTATTTTGGATGAACTTAAAAAAGAAAAAGAGCCTATTTTGTTTATTGATGAAATTCATATGATTGTAGGAGCCGGGGTTGCCGGGAATGGGAGTATGGATGTGGCGAATCTGCTAAAACCAGCACTTGCCAGGGGTGAGATTAGATGTATAGGTGCTACGACTTATGAAGAGTATAAAAACCATTTTGAAAAAGATAGAGCCTTAAACAGAAGATTTCAAAAAATAGATATAAAAGAACCAAGCATTGAAGATACTGTTAAGATTTTAAAAGGATTAAAATCTAAATACGAAGAGTTTCACGGTGTGAGATATTCCGAAGAGGCTATTAAAAATGCGGCTGTTTTGGCTAAAAAGTATCTTAGAGAGAAATTTTTACCCGATAGTGCGATTGATTTGATAGATGAAGCCGGAGCTAAATTTAAACTAAAAGGTAAAAAGCTGATAACAAAAAGCGATATAGAAGGAGTTGTTGCAAAACTTGCGAATATTCCTAAAGAAAGCACTTCGAATAACGAAATAGAAAAATTAAGACATCTTGAAAATAATTTAAAAGCTAGGGTTTTTGGACAGGATGAAGCTATAAAAGAGCTTGTAAAAGTGATAAAAAGAAAAAAAGCAGGACTAACTCGTGAAGATAAGCCTATAGGAAGTTTTCTTTTTGTAGGACCTACGGGTGTGGGTAAAACTGAAATTGCAAAACAGCTTGCAGATATATTGGGGATTAACTTTTTAAGATTCGATATGAGCGAATATCAGGAAAAACATTCTGTCGCAAAACTTATAGGCTCGCCTCCCGGGTATATAGGATATGAAAAAGGAGGGCTTTTAACGGAAGCCATAAGAAAAAATCCTCATACCGTGCTTTTACTTGATGAAATAGAAAAAGCACATCCGGATATCGTTCAAATTTTACTTCAGGTTATGGATAATGCGACGTTGACCGATAATGACGGAAGAATAGCTGATTTTAGAAATGTAGTATTGATTATGACAAGTAATTTAGGAGTAGGAGAAGGTAATAATCCGGGATTTTTGCAAGAATTTAGCGAATTTAAAGAAGAGGCGATTGATAGGTTTTTCGCACCGGAATTTTTAAATAGGCTTGATGCGATTGTGAGGTTTAAACCTTTAAGTCGCGAGAGTGTAATGCTTGTAGTTGATAAGTTTATAAACGAATTGCAGGATAAGTTGAATTCAAAAAAAGTTAAATTAACGCTAACTAAAAGAGCGAAAGAGGCTTTGGCTAAAAAAGGGTATTCTCCAAAACTAGGAGCCCGTCCACTTGCTAGAGTGATCGAAGAGAATATTGTTGAGCCTTTGAGTGATGAAATACTTTTTGGGGATTTGAAAGGGGGAGGAGAAGTGAGAGTCGATTATGTAAAAGATAAATTCAATCTAAAAGTAAAAAAATGATAAAAGTAAACGAAAATCCACCTTTGTATCTTTTGGACGATTTTACTTTTCCAAACCCTTTTGAGAGATTTGAAGACGGATTTGTAGGGGCTAGTTACGATTTGCATCCTAAAAGGCTTCTTGCCGGATATTCGCAGGGTTTTTTCCCCTGGTATCAGGATGACGAGGGGCTTTTTCACTGGTTTGTATTGGATGAGAGAATGCTTTTAAAAACGGATGAGGTTAAAAAAACGAAAAAACTTCTTCAAAAACTAAGAAGTCCTAAGTGGGACTTTAGAATAAATACAAGATTTAAAGACGTAATAAGACATTGTGCCAATGTTAAAAGAAAACACGAAGACGGAACATGGATTAACGACGCTTTTATAGACGCTTATACGAAACTTTATGAGCTTGGGTTTGTAATTTCGGTTGAGAGTTATTATGAAGGGGAGTTGGTAGGTGGATTTTATGGGGTTGCGATAAATAAATATTTCAGTGGTGAGAGTATGTTTCATTTAAAGTCCGATGCCAGTAAACTTGCACTTATTTATTTTTGTGATGTTTTAAAACAGCACGGAGTTGAGTTTATAGACTGTCAGGTACCTAGTGAGCATTTGGGTTCTATGGGTGGGAAAGTGTATAAAAAAGAGGAGTTTATTCCGATGATTTGGAAAGCAAGTGGATTTAACGAAAACGGAGATATGAGGGATTTGGGTGAATAGACTAAAAAACAGCGATTCTCCTTATCTTTTGGCTAACGCTACAAATCCGGTTGCTTGGTATCCTTGGTGTGAAGAAGCGTTTGAGAAGGCAAAAAAGGAAAATAAACTTATATTTCTTTCGATAGGATATTCAACTTGCCACTGGTGTCACGTAATGGAAAAAGAGAGTTTTAAAAATAAAGAGATAGCCGAAATTTTAAATAGATATTTCGTAAGCATCAAAGTAGATAAAGAAGAGTATCCGGATATAGATAAAAAGTATCAAAAAATTTATCATATAATGCATAATCGTCCGGGAGGGTGGCCTCTTACTGTGATAATGACTCCTCAAGGGGATGTTTTTTACTCTGCAATCTATATTCCTCCCCATTTTTCGCAGTTTGGTTCCGGGTTAAAAGAGATTCTTTTGGATATTGTAAACGATTGGCAGATAGAACCTTCTAAAATATTAAAAATAGCTCAAAATCTGAAACGTTATTTGGTTTCAAAGCCTTCAAAAAAAGTTGAAATTTCAAAAGATGTAGAAAATGATATAAAAAGTTTCGTAAAAAATTTGGATTTTAAATACGGAGGGATAAAGGGAACTCCTAAGTTCCCTATGGAGAGTATGCTTAATTTATTAATTGATGTTTATCAGTTGAGTGAAGATGAAGAGATTTTGGAGTTTTTAAACGTGACTTTTTTAAATATGGCAAAAGGTGGGATTTTTGACCAGGTAGAGGGAGGGTTTTTTAGGTATTCGACCGATTCAAAATGGGAAATTCCACACTTTGAAAAGATGCTTTATAATAACGCTAATTTACCTTTTGAATTTTTAAGAATGTATGAAGTTACTCAAAATTTGTTTTATAAGGATGTGGCTTTTAGAAGTTTGGATGAGATGTTAAAAAAATATAGAGACAATAATTTTCTTTTTTTCAGTGCTAGTGATGCCGATATCGACTCAAAAGAGGGGGCTTATTTTGTTTATGATTATGAAGAGGCGATTGAGGCGTTTGAAGAGTTTGATAATAAAGACGAGCTTTTGGAGTTTTTCGGCGTTAAGAAGTACGGTAATTTTAACGGAAAAAATCATTTAACTATAAAAAGCGATAAATTTCCTAAAAATTATAAAAAAGCTTTGGAAAAATTACAAGAGATTAGAGAAAAAAGAAATTTCCCTTTTATAGACACTAAAAAAATAGTCTCTTGGAATTCTATGATAATTAGCACTCTTTTTAAAGCCGGATGTTTTAAAAAGGAGTATAAACAAGAAGCTCTAAAGAGTTTAAACACTTTACTTGAAATTATGTACGATGATACTTTGTATCACTCTTATAATAAAGATTTAAGCAAAAAAACTCCTTCTTTATTGGAAGATTACGCTTATTTGATAAGGGCTTTGATAGATGCTTACGAAACTACTTTTGAAAAGGATTATTTACAAAAGGCTAAGTTGTTTTTAAAAGAGGTTGAGAAGTTTTATAAAAAGAAGTGGTATATGAATAAAACCTTTACGGTTGAAGCCGATTTTAGCGACAGTGCCTATGCGTCTTCTTTGAGTGTTTTGGCTGCTGATTATTTAAGAATAGGTACTATTTTATATGATTTGGATTTATATTCAAAAGGAGAGGAGATAGTTAAAGAAGGAAGCTTTTATATTCAAAATTACGCTCCTTATTATCCGAGTCTCACTAAGGCTTATTTAATGCAAAAATACGGGGTTTTTGTAGTGAATATGCCAAAAATTGAGTGTTTGGGGTTTTATCCTTATTTGGAGAGAAAAGAGTCTGATGAGTATGAATTATGTTCCGTTAGAGGATGTTTTTGTAGGGGGAGTTTGAAAGATGTAAAAAAAACTATAAAAACCATAAAAGAACTAAACTTATAACATACGAAAAAAGAAAATAGGAGATTGAATATTTGTGAAATTCTAAAACGGAGTTTTTTGCGAATCTTATGGCTATGATATTTGCTAAAGAAGCTATAAAAAAGTCGTTTGCGGCTATATTTACCCCGTAGGCTACAGGTAGATAATCGTGTGTAAATTTGGTTATAAAAATTGCAGCCGGGACGTTGGAGAAGAGTTAAGATAAAAAGACGCTTAAATTAAAGATGTTTAAATAGTTATAAGAAAAGCCTTTCATGAAATTTTGGAATGTTTCTAAACGGCTTAACAAATTAAAATCTATAAACATTAAAGCAAAAGTTAAAATTAAAAAATAATCAAACTCCTTAAAAACCCTTTGGCAGATAAAAAAATAAACACTTATAGTGTATCTTAAAATCGAAAATTCAAGAGAAACTATAAAAATAAAAAACATAACCAAAGAGATAAAGAAGAGTTTTTTATCGAAATTTTCTTTTTTTACGGGGTTTAAAAAAATCTGCTTTTTAGGAAACAAAGCATAACTATACGTCACTAATAATAGAAAAAAAGGTAAAAAAACAATTCCCATTCCCATTTTTGAAATAAAATCAATTACGCTTATATCTATTTGTCTAAAAAGATAGATGTTTTGAGGATTTCCACAGAGTGTAAGCATACTTCCTACATTTACTGCCATAGCTTCAAAAACTATAAGTTTTGTTAAGTTGTTTTTTTATTTGGGATGATATGCTTAAGGTAAGTGGTACTATTATAAAAAGAGTTATGTCGTTTGTTAAAAACATTGACAAAAATGTACTTATAATAACTAAAATAAGTGCTAGATTCCTTTCATCGGATAATTTTTTTGCTATTTGAGTTGAAAAATATTCAAACATTCCGGATATTTTAATGGCAGTGGTTATGAAAAGTAAAGCTGTAAGTGCTCTTATGGTTTTAAAGTCTATCGCAAAATAGAGGTCTTTAAAAGAGGGCTTTAGTTTAAAGCTTAAAATAAAAAAAGAGATAAAAAGCTAAAAAAAGCCACTCTTTTTTTAGAAGTTTCATTTACCTAAAATTTTTACTTTCGAAGTGTCGATATTGCATTCGTTCGGGATTTTTTTAAGGTTTAAAGCAAGTTTGTCGTTATCCATAATTACAATTTCATTATTTAAAATGTGCTTTGCCACTTTTTTCGCACCTTCAAGAGAGTGCATATAGCAGCTTCCACACTGGTATACGTTGGCTTCCGGGATGGTGTCTGTATTTAGGATGTTTTCCATAGATTTTTTCCAAGTTTCGATTATTTCCTCATCTTTTGGTTCTCCTATTACGCTCATATAAAATCCCGTTCTGCACCCCATAGGAGAGATGTCTATTATTTCGTAATTAGGCAGATTGTCTCTCATAAATCCGGCAAAAAGATGTTCAAGAGTATGCATTGCCTTTTCGTCTATTATTTCAACGTTCGGTTTTGCGAATCTTACGTCATATACGGTAATTATATCCCCTTTTGGAGTTTTTACCTTTTTTGCTACTCTAAGGGCCGGAGATGGCATTTTTATATGGTCCACTAAAAAACTGTCAAGCATTGGCATATTAATCCTTTTTTATTTGCAATTATACACCATTTTTGATAAAATTCCGTTTCTAGTTCTCACCTCTTTATTCCTTGGTAGGGTTGCACCAAAAGGTGTTAAAGAAGAGGGAGGCTAAACCCGAACCAAAAAAAACAAATAATTCAAGGAGAAATAATGCCGTGTAATGTAACAATGAAAGACTTATTAGAGTGTGGTGTACATTTTGGTCATCAAAAGAGAAGATGGAATCCGAAAATGAAAAAATATATTTTCGGTGTAAGAAAAAATATTTATATTATCGACCTTCAAAAAACATTAAGACACATTAAATATGCTTACAATGTAGTTAAAAACGCTGCAGAAGAAGGAAAAACTATTCTATTTGTAGGTACTAAAAAACAAGCGGTAGACGCTATTAAAGAACACGCTACAAGATGTGGAATGCCATATGTAAACCACAGATGGCTTGGTGGAATGGTTACAAACTTCAAAACTATTCAAAAATCAATTAGAAAACTTGAAATCATTGAAAAAATGGAAGAAACCGGACAAATTAATCTTTTAACTAAAAAAGAAAGATTAATTTTAGCTAGAAGAAAAGCTAAACTTGAAAAATTCATCGGTGGTATTAGACATATGAAAAAAATTCCTGATATGCTTTTCATTATCGATACTGTAAAAGAAAAAATCGCAGTTGGTGAAGCAAATAAACTTGGTCTTCCGATTGTCGCACCTGTAGATACAAACTGCGACCCTGATTTAATCGACTATCCAATCCCAGGAAACGACGATGCGATTAGAAGTGTTAATCTATTCTGTAAAACAATTGCCGATGCGATTATCGAAGGAAAAGAATTAGCGGCAAAAGAGGAAGAAGGTGGAGTAGAGCCTATTTCTCAAGAAGAAATCGCAGAGGAAGTAAAAGAGATTAAAGAAGAAGCAAAAGCTGAAGAAAAAACTGAAGAAGAAATTAAAGCTGAAACTGAAGAAATTAAAGCTGAGGAGGCGTAATATGGCAAATATAACTGCTGCAATGGTAAAGGCGCTTAGGGAAAAAACAGGCGCCGGAATGATGGATTGTAAAAAAGCTCTTGTAGAAGCTGAAGGTAACGAAGAAAAAGCTATTGAAATCTTAAGAAAAAAAGGTCTTGCAAAAGCAGCTAAAAAAGCAGATAGAAACGCTGCTGAAGGTAGAGTTGAAATTTATATCAGTGACGATTACAAAAAAGGAAGTATTGCAGAAGTTAACTGTGAAACCGACTTCGTTGCTAAAACTGACGAATTTATCGAATTTGTTAGCGAAACTGTAAAAATTATCAATGTAAACGACATTGCAGATGTTGAAAGCTTAAATAAAGCTCCTTTTGGTGAGGGAACTTTTGAAGAAGAGCTTAAAGTTAAAATCGCAAAAATTGGTGAAAATATCGTAGTTAGAAGAATTGCGACAATTAAAGCTCCGGAAAACGGAATCGTAAACGGATACATTCACGCCGGTGGAAAAGTTGGTGTACTTGTAGCAGCTGTGTGTGACAGTGAAAAAACTTGCGAAGCAATTAAAGGCACTTTAAGAGACATAGCAATGCATATTGCTGCAATGAAACCTCAATACTTAAACCCAGAAAGCGTACCGGCTGATGTGATTGAAAAAGAAAAAGAAATTGCAAAAGCTCAACTTCTAAAAGAAGGTAAACCGGAAAACGTAATTGAAAAAATTATCCCTGGTAAAATTAAAAGATTCTTTAGTGATGTATGTGTAACAGAACAAGAATACGTAAAAGCAGAGAAAAAAGAAACAGTTGCCCAGGCTTTAAGCAAAGCGGCAAAAGCTGTAGGTGGAGAAGCTAAACTTGTTGACTTTATTAGATTTGAAGTTGGCGAAGGTTTAGTTAAAAACGCTTGCAATATGGCGGATGAAGTAGCAGCGGCTCTATCTTAAGCCTCTGCTTTTTTATTTCTATTGCATTTAGTGCCAGGTGATTTTTTTAAATCCTTTAAAGGTTTTTTTATGTTTTAAATATTTTGTTATAATTTCTTAAAAAGGCCGTTATGTTAAAAGTTAGAAATCTTACCCATTCTTTTGATTATCTTTTATTTGAAAACGTTAATTTAGAAATTAAACCGAAAGAAAAAATAGCTATCGTTGGAAGCAGTGGGAGTGGAAAATCGACTCTTCTTCATATTTTATCTTCGTTTTTAAAGCCAAATGCTGGGGAAGTTGTTATAAACGATAAAAATATTTACTCTTTAAAAGAAAAAGATTTAATTGAAATGAGAAAAAAAGAGATAGGGATTATCTTTCAGTTCCATTATCTTTTTAATACCTTTACGGCTCTTGAGAATTTAAAGGTTGCCGCTATTTTAAGTAAAGAGAGTGTGGAGTTTGAACTTTTGGAGAGATTAAAAATAAAAGATGTTATAAATCAAAACATCCAAACCTTAAGCGGAGGTCAGCAGCAAAGAGTAAGTATAGCAAGAGTGCTTACTAAAAAACCTAAAATTATTTTTGCAGACGAACCTACCGGAAATTTGGATAAAGAAAATGCATATGAGGTTATTGAAATTTTAAAAGAGTATTGTGATGAAAACGAGGCTTCTTTAATTACCGTAACTCACGATATGGATATCGCTAAAAAATTTGATAAAGTGTATGAATTAAAAAATAAAAAGCTGGTTTTAAATGGAGATAATTAACTATTTAACGCCCGTTAACGTAGTTACTTATTTACTTTTATTTGTGAGGATTAGTTCTTTTTTGTCTTTTTTGCCTTTTTTTAATTATACTACTATTCCTATGAGTGCGAAGGCTGCTTTTGCTTTTTGGCTTAGTATAGTGCTTTTTCCTTTGACTCCTAAATTTTCTTATGAGATTAATTTTATTAATATTGTATTGAGTGTTTTAAATGAAGTTGCGTTTGCTTTTTTTGTAGGGACGGCTTTAGGGCTTATTTTTGATATTTTAAGATATGCGGGAGAACAGATAAGTTTTGTCATGGGGTTTACTATGGCAAACGTCCTTGACCCGAATGCCGGAGTACAAACCACTATAGTTTCGCAGTTTCTTATTTGGGTTGCTGTTTTGGTGTTTTTGAGTTTCGGTGGGGATAGGCTTGAGATTATGTTTTTGGCAAAAAGTTTAACGATGTTGCCTTTTGGGGAGTTTTTTAATTATAAAAATGTTTATGAATATTTTATCATTTATATGGGCAAATATTTTTTGATAGGAATTGCTATGGCTTTTCCTATTATTGCGATTTCTTTAATGGGGGATATAATTTTTGGAATGATAATGAAAACTATGCCTCAATTTAACTTGCTTGTTATAGGATTTCCTATAAAAATTACGTTGGCGTTTTTGGTTTTAACGGCTATTTTAGCATCTATGATGCAGGTTTTTTCTATAAATATAAAAGAAGCCTTTGATGTGGTTTTAGGCTTTATCTAGCTAATCTGTAATCTGTTGATAAGATTCTTAAATGATTAAAAAACGAATTAAAATTGGCTATTAAAAATCTATCTTCGCTTATCATTAGATATTCGAAGTTTTTGTAAAAGGCCGAATAAGAGTAATTCGCACTTCCGGTAATTAAATACGTATTGTCTATAATAGTCGATTTTACGTGCATTTTTGCTTTTTCTCCGTTTTTGTAACTTTTTCCGGATAAAAGATATACGTGGATATTTTGGATGGTTGCTAGTGATGGAATAACGGAATATTTATATCTGGCTTCTTTTTTATCGGCTATTATGGTTATTTTTACTCCGTGGGCTGCTGCTATTTTAAGGGCTTTTGCTATTTTTTTATTTGTGAACGTATAAATAGTCATTTTTATGTTGTTTTTTGCGTGAGAGAGGAGATAACATACTCTTTTTTCTGCGACTTTTCCGTCTTGTGGCATAAAAAAGACATCACTTGCAAATAAAAAAACACTAAAAAATATGAGTAATTTTTTCAAAATTTCTCCTTTTTTAATATAATTATAATAAAAAAATGAGGTTTGCTATGAAAATTCTTCTGATTACGTCAAATTCAACTATAGAAAAACTTTTTATTTTAAGTGCTGAGAAAAAAGGCGACGAAGTTGTTGTGTGTACGTCCGATAATTTAATAGAAGATGAGTTTAAAGCTGTTTTTATTGATAAAGACTCTTATTCTCAAGAACTTTATGAAAAATTGAAATCTTTATCTCCGGAAGCTAAATTTGTGCTTATCGTATCTAAAAAAGATGAAAAGCTTGACGGGTTTGATGATTATTTAACTAAACCTTTTTTACCTACGGATTTGATTGAGATGTTGGAAAAACTTCCTCAAAAAGGTGGAAGTATATCTTCTAATAACGAAGATATGGATATAGAGAGCTTCGATGAATTTAAAGATTTGGAGCATAATGATTTTGATGATGAATTTGATTTTGAAGAGTTTTCTTTAGAAGATGAAAAAGAACATTTTGATAATGAATTGATGGAAGATGAAATTGTAGGTGATGACGGTTTTGAAATAAGTGAAGACGAACTTGAAAAAGAAGCACCTGATAGTGATATTGAAGAAGAATTTGAGATAGATGAAAATGAGTTAAAAGATGAACCTTTATCAGAAAATGGCAAGGTTGATGAAATGGAAGTTGATTTGGAAGCTTTGGAAGATAATAAAAATTTGGATATTTTAGAAGATGAAGTAATGCTTGATGATGAAAAGGTAAAAGAGTTTGCCGACTCTTTACAAGAGATTGATAATTCTTTAGAAGAAATTGAGGAAGTTGAAGAGATAAATGACGATAAAGCTATGCAAGATGATTTGAAGTTGGAAGAATCTAATAGTGAAAATCAGGAAGATGAAACGGTTGGAGATATTTCACAAGATATTGTAGAAAATAGTGATGATAGTACGCTTGAAGATGAAATGTTAAAAGAAGATGTAGAAAATGAGGATATTAAAGAAGATTTTGAGGATGAAATTAGTATTGAGAATGAAGATGTTGAAAAGATAAAGAGCGAAGAAAATATCGAAGATGAAAAAGAAGACGAATTTAGTGATATTGATGAATATGAACTGGCCAGTGCTTTGGGAGAAGAGATGGAAATTGATGAAAAACCTCAAGAGAGTGTTGAGAATGAAGAAGAGACTCAACAAAATGTAAAAGAAATTGAAAAAGAAGATTTTGTAGAAGAACCTAAGATGGGTTTGGAAGAAAAGACTCTTGGAAATATCTTAAATATTAACTGGGAAGAGCTTAAAAAAGCAAAAGCAAAAGTAACTATAACAATAGATTTTGGAGATTAAAATGAATGGGAAAAACGGAAGTATTTTAGTAGTTTCAGGTCCTAGTGGAAGTGGTAAAACATCGCTTGCCAGAAAAGTTTGTGAAGAGTTTGGAGATAGGGCGTATTTTAGTATCTCAAGTACTACGCGTCCTAAAAGAGAAGGCGAAGAAGAAGGAGTTGATTACTATTTTTTAACTAAAGAGGAGTTTATAAAAGATATTGAAGACGGATATTTTCTTGAATGGGCAGAAGTTCACGGGAATTTTTACGGAACCAGCAAAAGACAGATAGATAAGGCTTTAGGTGAAGGTAAGATAGTATTTTTAGATATTGACGTACAAGGGTATGAACTTGTTAAAAAGGCTTATCCGGATATTACTACCGGTATTTTTGTAACTACTCCTAATGAAGAGATATTAAAACAAAGACTCTTAAATAGAGGTACGGAGACTGAAGAGAGTTTAAAGGTTAGAATGTTTAACGCGTTACAAGAGATGAAAAAAATCCCGGAATATGATTATTTGCTTATAAATGATGATTTTGATGAGGCTAAAGAGTTTTTAAAAAGTGTTGCAATTGCTAGTTTGATTAAAGTGAGCAAATATGATATCGATAAATTTATAAACGAATGGAAAGGAAATAAATGAAAAAAAGAGTAAGTAATATTTTAAGAGAACATCTAAACGAGCATCCTCCGATTCAAAAACCAAGAGAGAAAAAGTTCGGTCATTTTGCAGTACCGGTTTTTAAATATGCAAAAATAAACAAACAAAATCCCGTTGAGTTTGCTAAAAATTTATGTGAAAAGCTTAAAGGTTGCGAAGAATTTGAGAGTGCGGAGCCTTTGAGCGGGTTTGTAAATATTAAGCTTAGCGATAAATTTTTAGATGAATTTGCAAATAGAGTAATTGAAGAGAAAGATACTTTTGCTAAAGGTAGCGGAAAAGAAAAAATACTTCTTGAATACATTTCAGCCAATCCTACGGGACCACTTCATATAGGACACGCAAGAGGAGCGGTGTTTGGAGATGCCTTAGCACGTATAGGAAGACACGTAGGGTATGATATAGTGACTGAATATTATGTAAATGATGCCGGGCGTCAGATTAATCTTCTTGGACTTTCCGTATATCTTAGTGCAAGAGAAATTTTAGGACTTAGCGTTGAGTGGCCGGATGAATATTATAGAGGTGAATATATAAAAGATTTAGCAAAAGAGGCTATAAGTGAATTTGGAGAAGAGTATTTTAAAAAACCTGTAGAAATTATAGAAATTGATGGAAAAAAAGAAGCTAAATTTGAAGATGAGAGACTAAGTCTATGGGCAAAAGACAAGATGCTTGAAGAGATTAAAAAAGATATAAAAGCCCTAAACGTTACACTGTTTGATAATTGGGTTAGTGAGAGAAGTCTTTATAAATATTGGGATGAGGTTAGAAAAATTCTTGAAGAGCACAATGCTTTATATGAAAAAGACGGGAAAATCTGGCTAAAAAGTAGTGAGTTTAAAGATGAAAAAGATAGAGTTGTAGTTAGAGAAGACGGGCGTCCAACTTACTTAGCAGGGGATATTATTTATCATTGGGATAAATTCAAAAGAGGCTATGATAGATACATAAATATCTGGGGAGCGGACCATCACGGATATATTGCAAGGGTAAAGGCTGCTATTAAGTTCCTTGGATTTGAGCCTCAAAAACTTGAAATACTTCTCTCTCAAATGGTTAGACTCCTAAAAGGTGGAGAGCCTTATAAAATGAGCAAAAGGGCTGGGAATTTTATATTAGTTAGAGATGTAGTTGAAGATGTTGGGGCTGATGCACTTAGATTTGTGTTTTTAACAAAAAAAGCCGATACTCATCTTGAATTTGACGTTGATGATTTAAATAAAGAGGATGCAAGTAACCCAAACTATTATGTAAACTACGCTCATGCAAGAATTAGAAGTATTTTTAGAAACAAAGGAATTGAATATGACGATGTTAAGGGAGTTGAGTTAAAAAATCTTACAGAAGATGAGAAGGATTTATTGTTTTTAGCTCTTCAGCTTCCATATGTACTTGAAGATGCGTTTAATGCAAGAGAGCCACATAGACTTACAAACTTTTTAATTGAACTGGCAAGTGAATTTCATAGGTTTTATAATAAAAACAAAGTGATTGGAAGTGAAAGAGAAGATATTAGACTAAAAATTTTAGCAGTTGCTGGAAACATTATTAAACTTGGTCTTAGTCTTCTTGGAATTAAGGCTAAGGAGAGAATGTAGTGAAGGCGTTAATTAGTGAGTGTATGCTAGGAGTTGCGTGTAGGTATGATGGAAAATCTAAGCCTTTGAGTGATGAGATTTTAAATAAACTAAGAGAAAAATATGAGCTTGTTCCTTTTTGCCCGGAAGCCTTTTCTCTTCCAACGCCTCGCCCTCCTGCAAGGTTTGTTGGTGATAGGATAATTGATATAAACGGAGTTGATAAAACCAAAGAGTTTTTAGCTGGGGCAAAAGAAGCCCTTAGGATTTGCAAAGAAAAGAGGATAAAGATATTTATCGGAAAAGAGAAATCTCCAAGCTGTGGAGTTAAAAAAACAAGTGCTTATGTTAATGGGTGTGAATGTAAGTGCGATGCACCTGGACTTACAAGCAAAATTTTAAAAGAAAACGGAATTGAGCTTATAAGTGAATGGGATTTGTAAAGGAGAAGGGATGAAAAAGTTATTGTTTTTTTTTGTATTGGTGTTTTTAGTGGGGTGTGCTAGTCATATTTATCCGGCAAAAGTTGAGAAAAAAAGTGCTACTTTAGAAAAAGTTAATAATATTGATAATTTGCCTCAACAGCCTTTCACCGATAAAGTAATAGCCATAGTGGCACCGGAAATTCATTTTATAAAAGATGAAGATAAAAGTACTTTTGATATTGATGATATTTTTACGAAGACTTTAAAGTCCAAACTTTCCGTTTATATGATATCGGATATAGAGGAGCTTTTGTTGAAAAAAGGTTTTAAGATTAAAGGTCCTTATGATTCTTTTGATGAAATTACTTATGAAGATAAGAAAAAGACTTATTTGGCGTTTGTTCCAAAAGTTTATTTATATATCAAAAAAGAGACAAAAGACAGATACTGTGCTATGAATTATTGTTTTGAGAGGGGAGTTTTAAAAATAAGTGGAAATGTGAAAATTATTTTGGAAGAGCCTTTAACAAAGCAGATTTTTATGGTTAAAAATATTAAAATACAATCTTTTTCTCAAGAGTATGAGTATGGCAGTCCTTTTGTTTTTAATTTGAATTCTCAAAACTCTTTAAATCAAATCGGTCTTTTAAATCAAAGAAATATTCCTCTTCAAAAAAGAGTTGTAATTGATAATACCCAAAAAGTTTTAGCCGACCTTTTAAATAAGTTTTATCACTCTTTTGTTTCTCAAATGATAAAATATATAGATAAAGAAGAAATTTTAAGCTACGCAAAAGATATTAAACATTTAAAAGCTCAAAAGAGATATTAAAGACTAGGAAAGCTCGTAAAGCTCTCCTTTTTCTAAATGTATTTGTCTGTATTTTATATTGAATGTTTGAGGTAGAGAGTGAGAAGCTATAAGGATTGTTATGTTTTTTTCTCTGTTTGCCATAATAAATAAATCCATTACTAAACTTGCCGAATATTCATCGAGTCCCGAAATGGGTTCGTCTGCCAAAATCATAACCGGGTCGTGAATTATGGCTCTTGCAATTGCCGCTCTTTGCTGTTCACCTCCGCTAAGTTCGGCCGGATATTTATCAAGTTTATGAGCTAGATTAACTTTATCTAAAAGTTGTATTGCTTTATTTTGGGCATTTTTTTTATCTATACCTATTATTAGCAAAGGGAGCATAACATTTTTTAATATAGTCCATTCCGGTATTAATTTATAATCTTGAAATACTACTCCTAGATATTTTCTCAAATAAGTGAGCTTTGATTTTTTTATTTTATAAAGTTCTATTCCACCTACGTTTAAAGAACCTTTAATTATCGGAATTTCTCCGTATAAAGATTTAATAATTGTAGTTTTTCCGCTTCCGCTGACTCCGGTTAAAAATACAAAATCTTGTGTATTAATTTTGAAATTAGCATTTTTTATAACCGGGATTTTATTATATCCGGTGTATAAATTTTTTGCTTCTACAAGGATTCTCATTTAAACAACCTTTTTAATTCCAGATGAGCTAAATAATTTTCTTTTATAGGAGCCGGTTTTTTGAAATATTGAGGCTTCTCTTTATTTAGGATGTAGATGTGTTCCGGTCTATTGAAATTACCGATAGTAGCTCTTATAAGCTCTTTTTCATCGTCTATTTTAAACACTTTTTCTATATGTATTACGAAGTTGTCGTATATTTTAGGTTTAAAATCCAGATTTATAAGTTTTCTTTCAAAGCTGAAATCAAAATTTTCTTCTAGTTTAGGAGATATTTCGTGATTTATCATATAAATATCGTAGATGTTTTTATTCATTTTTCTCCATCTGTCTTCGTATTTGCTTGATATCTCATAAGGGATGTTTTTTTTTACTTTTAAATCTATCTCTTTAAAACTTAAAAACTCCTTTAAAGAATATTCGAAGTAGTTTTCACTATCTGTCCTTAGGTGTAAAAACCCATCTTTTTGTAGAGTTCTTATCGATTCTTTGATGAAGTCTTTGTTTATTACTCTTCTGTGAGGTTTTTTATCCCACGGTACCGGGAAATGTACATAAATGGAGTGAAGATTGTTTGAAGGGATTTTACTTAAAATAATTCTTGCGTCGTGATTTATTATTCTTATGTTTTCTATTTTTTCGTGAATACATCTTTTTAAGACCTGTTCGATTGAAGGTTTATGGATTTCTATTCCTAATATTGTTTTATCGGGATATTTTTTTGCCAAATGAATTAAGTGTCTACCGCTTCCAAACCCCACTTCCACTATATCTATATCACTTAGGTCGTCTTCTATCGAAAGTAGGTTTTGATTTGGAATTTTCTCTTTTATTCCGTTTATGTTTTCAAATAAAACATTAGCTTCGTTTAATTTTACAAAAGCTAAGTATGCTTTTTTTATTTCACTTATAAGTGGTCTTGTAATTTTGTCGTATTTAACTAAATAGCCGTTATCTTTTTTTAACACTTTTATTAAAAAAGTGGCTTTTTTAGTTTTTACGCCTATTAACTCTTCTGCTTTGAATAAAAATTCAACATCGTCTACTTTTATAGGAAAATCTGTTTTTTTAAGTTTGTCTATTACTATATGCGGCATTAGTAACTAACCTTTACTTCTATTGGATTTGAGATAAGTCCGTATTTGTCTACGGAGTATATTTTGTATTGGTATGTTTTTTTGTGCTGAATGTTCGTATCTGTGAAAACGTTTGATTTAGTAATATATTTTTGCTTTCCTTTTATAATCAAATATTTTACCGCACGGTTATCCGGAGATGATAGGAGAAGTTCTATTTTGTTGTTTAAAATATTTGTAGAAACTAGAGGTTTTGCCGGTATTGGCAGACTCTCTCCTAAAACTTCCGGAGATTTATCAAGTAATGATTCCGTATCGTGAATACTTACGGCGGTTATTTTGTAGTATTTTTTTGCTCCGTCTTTATTTACTTTATCTATAAAAAAGGTTGAAGTTGTTTTGGCTATGGGTTTGAATCCGAAAAGCTCTTTTTCATATATTTTATAATATTTGGCATTTTTTACTTTTTTCCATGTAAGTTGTATTTTTTTCGGTAGGTTGTGTGAGGCTTTTACATCTTGAACGATTGGTGGTTTAGGATAGGTTGAAACTTTTAAAATATTGGAAGGTAAAGATTTTAGTCCGTCAAAACTGTAAGCGATAATTCTATATTTGTATGTTTTCCCGTCTTTTAGATTTTTGTCTATATATTCTACGTTGTATCTTGGTGTAAGGTTTGCTATGTTTTCCCATTTGGTGGATTTGTCGTTAAATTTTTGGATTATATATCCTTTTACTCTTTCATTTTTATGAGGTCTGAAGATTATTTTCACCATTCCTTTATTTAGGGGTTTTATCTCAAGTGGAATTACTTGAGAAATTGTAGGAAGGGTTGTTTGGGATGTTACTATGGCAAGTGAGGGGATACCTTTTTTATCGAATGTTGCTATTCTGTATTTATAAAAAGTAGTCGGTTTTAAGTCGGTATCGACGTAAAGAGATTTAAAAGGATCTTTTATGGTTTTTAGCATTTGCCATTTTTTTGTTTTGAAGTTATATCTTTGTATGTAGTATCCGGAAATATTTTTTACTACACTCCATTTTAATGCCATTGCGTTTCTGTCCGGATAAGCTTTGAAGTCGGTCACTTTAGGTAGATTCGGATTGGATTTCGGTGCCGGTTTATTGTTTATTGCACAGCCGGTTATAATTATTAAACTTGTCAGATAAATTATCAATCTCTTCATTTTGAATTCCTTTTGGTAAATTTTGTATAAAATCATCAAATAACGGTGCAATTATACTAAGTTTTTTCCCTCTTGGATGAATAAAATATATTTCCCTTGCGTGAAGCATTACGCGAGGAGTTTTTTGGTCTTTTTTTCCATAAGTCGTATCTCCTAGGATATATCTTCCAAGTTTTGTCAAATGTACTCTTATCTGATGAGTCCGGCCGCTAAATAGTTTTGCTGCCGTTAGGTTTTCAAATATTGGAATAAAAAGGGTTTTTGCTTCTTTTCCGTTGGGAACTATAGCCATTTTAAGTCTGTTTTTAGGGTTTCTGGCAATTGGGGCGTTTATGCATTTAGCTTCTTTTAAAGGTTCGTTTAAAAGCATTAAATAGTATCTTCCCATCGATTTGTCTTTTAGTTGGTTGCTTAAAAATTCGTGGGTTTTGTTGTTTTTGGCAATTACCAAAGCCCCGCTTGTCTCTTTATCTATTCTATGGACTATTCCGAATCTCTCATCTCCTGCTATTGTAGAGAGTGAAAAGCCTTTTTCTTTTAGCCAGTCAACCAGTGTCGCTTCTTTGTAGCTTGGAGCCGGATGAACTACAATACCCGGTGGTTTATTGATAACCAGCAAATCTTCGTCTTCATATAATATAGGTATTTCAAAATCGGCTTTTTTAGGGGTAAATTCTTCTTTTTGAGGGAAGTTTATTTCAATTACGTCGTTTTCTTTTAATTTAATGCCGCCTTTTTTTATTTTTTTACCGTTGATTAGTACGGCTTCTTTTTTTATTAGCTGTTCTATTTGGTTTCTTGAAATGTTTAACTCTTTTGATAAAAATTTATCTATCCTTTGAGCTTCTTTACTTATTAATTTCAATAAATAACCTTTTTTGTTACAATTTTATCAAAATTTAATTTTAAACGTAGGGTTGACAAAACCGAACATTTTAACTAAAATCGCAAAATTAAAAACTACAATTAACTACAAAACTCTTACAAGGATATTTATGGAACAAGAAACTACCACTAAAAAACAGAGAACTCATATACCGGTTGAAGGGTATACTATAGAGGATTTAAGAAGTAAAACTACCGAAGAACTTATTAAAATAGCTACCGAACTTAGCGTTGAAAATCCGCAGGAATATAAAAGACAAGATTTGATGTTTGAGATACTTAAGGCTCAAGTTCAACAGGGAGGATATCTGTTATTTACCGGAATTCTGGAAATAATGCCCGACGGTTACGGTTTTTTAAGAAGTATAGGGGGAAATTTTGAAAACTCTTTAAATGATGTTTACGTATCTCAAACTCAAATCAGACGTTTTGCACTTCGTACGGGGGATATTGTAACAGGTCAGGTTAGACCTCCAAAAGACCAGGAAAAATATTACGCTTTACTTAAAATAGAGGCAATTAACTACCTTCCACCGGAAGAAGCGAAACAAAGACCTCTTTTTGATAACTTAACTCCTCTTTACCCTCAAGATAAAATAAAACTTGAATACGAACCTACAAAATTAACCGGTAGGGTTCTTGATTTGTTCGCACCTATTGGAAAAGGTCAAAGAGGGCTTATAGTTGCTCCTCCAAGAAGTGGTAAGACGGTATTTTTAAAAGAGATAGCACACGGAATTACAAAAAATCATCCGGAAGTTGATTTAATGGTTTTATTAATAGACGAAAGACCGGAAGAAGTTACCGATATGCAAAGAAGCGTAAAAGGTGAGGTTTACTCTTCAACTTTTGACAAACCGGCTCAAAACCACGTAAGAGTTGCAGAACTTGTAATAGAAAAAGCGAAAAGAATGGTTGAAATGGGTAAAGATGTTGTAATTTTACTTGATTCAATTACCCGTCTTGCCAGAGCTTATAATACCGTAACACCGGCAAGTGGAAAAGTACTTAGTGGTGGAGTTGACGCAAACGCTCTTCATAAGCCTAAAAGATTTTTCGGGGCTGCAAGAAACATAGAAGAGGGTGGAAGTTTAACGATTATTGCAACTGCCTTAATTGAAACCGGTTCTAAAATGGATGAGGTTATTTTTGAAGAGTTTAAAGGTACGGGTAATATGGAAGCGGTGCTTAGCCGTAGAATTGCAGATAGAAGAATTTATCCGGCAATTGATATTTTAAAATCAGGTACCAGAAAAGAGGAGTTACTGCTGACTCCGGAAGAACTTGCCAAGGTTTGGGCTATTAGGAATATTATTAGTGAAATGGATGAGGTTGAAGCACTTAAACTTATGTACTCAAAAATGCTAAAAACCAAAAACAATCAGGAGTTTTTAAGTATTATAAATGAATAGATGCGGGATTTTTGATAGTGGAGTAGGAGGCTTAAGCGTAGCCTCCGAAATTTTAAAATCTAAACTTTTTGATGAAATTATCTATTATGGAGATACTGCCAGAGTCCCTTACGGAAACAAAAACGAATCTACAATCATCAGATATTCTCTTGAAGCTTTGGAATTTCTTAAAAATTTTGACATTAACTTTTTAATAGTCGCTTGTAATTCGGCAAGCTCTGTTGCTTTGGAAGAACTTAAGAAAGAGGCTTCTTTTCCGGTTGTAGGGGTTATTGAAGCCGGAGTTAAAGCAGTAGAAAAAGAAAAAAAAGATTCTAATATTCTTCTAATAGGTACAAAAAGAACAATATCCTCAAATAAATATCAGGAGATGTTAAAAAAAAGAGGATTTAAAAATATTATAGCAAAACCTACACCTCTTTTAGTGCCGTTAGTGGAAGAGGGGATAGTTGAGGGAAAAATAGTTGATGAGGTTTTTGATTTTTATTTTTCGGATATAAAAAAAGAAGAGATAGATATTGTGATTTTGGGGTGTACTCATTATCCTTTTTTATCTAAAAGTATAGGAAATTATTTTTATAACGCAAAGCTGATTCATTCCGGTCAGGCTATAGTTGAAATGTTGGAGAATGAGTATGGATTAGAAAAAAAAGAAAAAACAACTATTGAATGTTTTGCGAGTGATAATGTCGAAGAGCTTAGAAAAAAAGCGAAAGAGTGGCTTGAAGGTTAGTTTTTTTCAAGTTTAAATATTTGAGGTTTTAATACGATTTCTTGCACTACCAGATGTTTTGGAGCATTTATTATATATTTTACTATTTGGGCTATGTCTTTTGGTTTTATGTGAGCCATTTCTTCGGATGAGGGTTTGAAGTAGGTATTGTTGTGAAAATTTGTAAGTGTCAAATCGGGAATAATAGTGCAAACCTTGACTCCGGATTTTCTTACCTCTTCAAAAAGAGAGTTTCCAAAGTGTCTAAGGGCGGCTTTTGTAGCAGCGTATACAACTCCTTGACGTGCCGGATAGGTTGCCGAAGTTGAAGAGATATTTATAATAAAGCCTCTGTTTTTTTTAATTTCTTTTAAATGGTTTTTGGTTAAAATCATAGGGGCTAAAAAATTTACGTTTATCATCTCTTTTATTTGTTCTATTTTAATATCTTCAAATTGACCGAAATAGCCGACCCCGGCATTATGAATAATACCTATTATATTTTTGAATTTTAATTTTTCCACTTCTTTTATATTGTTTAAATCGGTAGAATAAGAGCAGTTTCTGCAAATATCTATAATTTCAAATTCTTTTAACTCCTCTTTTATCGCTTTTCCTATGCCACTGCTAGCACCGGTTAGAATAATTTTCATTTTTCTTCTTTTAAGAGAGATTTTAGCTTTTCTTTATTGGTAACTTTTATCGATTTTTCACAGTAGCAGATAATTTCTTGTGCTTTTAGTTTACTTAAAATTCTGCTTAAGGTTTCGGCACTCATTCCAAGCTCTTTTGCTAAAAGATATTTTTTCTTTTTGACAAATTTTTGAGGGAAATTTAAAAGCGTATAAATAACTCTTTTTGTTGCGTCGTATTTTTGGAGTTTATTAAATTCAATCTCTTGCATAATCTGGTTGCTTAGCATTTTTATGATTCTGTCACTAAAAGGAGGGTTTGAAATAAGAGGTTTAAATTTTGTAAAGTCTATTTTTACTATTTCGCACTCACTTTCGGTTTTTGCGTTTAAACAGTAAGGTCTGTTTTGAATTTGAGAGATAAGACCGAAGATGTCTCCACATCCGAATTGGCTTTTTGGGATAATGTTTCCTTTTAAATCCACATCGTACATTAGTACGTTGCCGTGAATAATACCATAGAAATAGTTGTCTTTTTCACCTTCGTAAAATATTATCTCTTCTTTTTGGTATCTTTTAAAAGAGGCGTAAGAGGAAATCTCCTCAAGTAAAGAGTCTTCTATATTGAAAAAAAGGGAGAGTTTTTTGAGTTTCACGACTCTTCTATTCTTATGAAGTTAATAGGTTTTATCACAAAATCAAGAGTTTCAATCTCTTTTATCGCTTTTTTGATATCTTTTTCTATAGATTTGTGAGTTGCAAAAAGTAATTTTACGTAACCGTTTTTAGGTTTTTGTAAAAAGCTTTCGATTGAAATATTGTTTTTAGCTAAGATATTTGCTATTTTTTCAAGAACTCCTAATCTGTCGTTTACGGCTATTCTTAAGTAGTATTTTGTTTTTATCTCTTCTATCGGTTTTAGGGAGAGTTTTTGTTCTTCAAGAGGCTTTTTGTATCCTAGCATGGGATTTACATTTCCTCTTGCAATTTCAATTATATCGCTTATAACTGCACTTGCTGTCGCATCTCCCCCGGCTCCCGGACCGTAATACATCGTCTCGCCTACTACATCGCCAATTACGCTTACTGCATTCGTAACGCCGTCAACTTTTGCTATCATTTGAGAGTTTTTAATAAGAGTCGGATGAACTCTTAATTCTACTTTATTATCTGTTTTTTTAGCAATTCCTAAGAGTTTTATTTCATATCCGAATTCTTTTGCAAACTCAATATCCGTTAAATTTATATTTTCTATACCTTCAATTAAAATATCTTCCGGTTTAGCGTCTATATTGTAAGCAATACTTGCTAAAATCAACAGTTTATGAGCTGCGTCATATCCTCCTACGTCAAATGTAGGGTCTGCTTCTGCGTAACCTAATTCTTGAGCTTCTTTTAAAACTTCTTTATAGTTTCTTCCTTTTTTCATTTCGGTTAGAATGTAGTTGCAAGTTCCGTTTATGATACCTTTTATCTCTTCTATATGGTTTGCACTAAGCCCGTCACGCAGTGCTTTAATAATAGGAATTCCACCGGCTACACTAGCTTCGTATTCAAAAGGGGTTGAAGCCAGTTTTTGAAGTTCGAATCTATGGTATGCCAAAAGTGCTTTATTTGCAGTTACTACTGCTTTTTTGTTTTTTAGAGCGTCTTTTACAACTTCGTAAGCCTCTTCAACTCCACCCATAAGCTCAACTACTATATCGATATCCGGGTCTTGAGTAACTTTTTTATAATCGGTTACAAGTTCTATGTTTACGTCTCTTTTTTTGTTTAGATTTCTTACAACTCCTCTTTTTACTACTATCTCCTGACCGGCTCTTGCACTTATTACGTCTTGATTTTTCTGAATATTTTTAACTACACTCTCTCCAACCGTTCCAACTCCTACTATTCCTATCTTAACCATTATTTTCCTTTAACTCTTTTAAAAAATGCTTTATATTTTTTGCGGCTTGACGAATTCTTTTTTCGTTTTCAATTAAAGCAATTCTTACATAATCATCCCCATATGCTCCAAATCCGATACCAGGGGATACTGCTATATGAGCTTCTGTGAGTAATCTTTTTGAAAACTCTAGACTTCCTAGATGTCTTGCGACTTTAGGAATTTTAGCCCATACGAACATACTAGCTTTTGGTTTTTCAATCTCCCATCCGGCATTTGCGAAACTTTCTATTAATACGTCACGTCTGTGTTTATATGTGTCTACTATATCTTTTACTAAGTGTTGGTAATCTCTAAGGGCTACTGTAGCTGCTACTTGAATAGGCGTAAACATTCCGTAATCAATCCACGATTTATATTTTTGAAGTGCACCTACTAAAACCGGGTTTCCTACTATAAATCCTACTCTCCATCCAGCCATATTGTAGCTTTTAGAAAGGGTAAAGCTCTCAACTGCTACTTCTTTGGCTCCTTTTGCTTCAAAAATACTAGGAGTTTTGTATCCGTCAAACGTAATATCTGCATAAGCTATATCGCTTATTATAAATAAACCTTCTTCTTTTGCAAAATCAACGGCACGTTGATAAAATTCTTTACTTACAGTTACGGTAGTAGGATTGTGAGGGAAGTTTAATACTAAAAATTTAGGTTTTGGTACGGCTTCAATCATAGCATGTTTTAGCTGTTCGAAGAATTCATCTTCTTTTAGTTCGTATTTTTCGTTATAGGTTAATTTTACTTTTCTAACACTAGCTCCGGCTAACATAAAAGCGTATGAATGAATAGGATATGTCGGGTCTGGAACTATTGCCACATCACCTACGTTTGTAATAGCCTGGGTTAAATGAACGTATCCTTCCTTGCTTCCCATTGTTACAACCGCTTCGGTTTCCGGGTCGAATGTGACGTTGTAGCGTCTTGCGTACCAGTTACAAATAGCTTCTCTTAGTTTATAAATTCCTTTGCTTACCGAATATCTGTGGTTTTTAGGTTTTTGAGCCGCTTCTATTAATTTATCTACAATAGGTTTTGGGGTAGGACCATCCGGGTTTCCCATAGAAAAGTCTATAATATCTTCTCCCGCACGTCTTGCTTGGAGTTTTAGTTCGTTTATTACTGCAAATATATAATTTGGGAGTCTTTCTATTCTTTCAAAATGGTTCATTGTATTCCTTTTACATATATTCCACGCTTAAAATTGACTTTTGAAAAATTGTCTTTTACTTTAATATATTTACATTCCTGCGGTATATTCAAATTTATATTTTGTTGAGAAATTTCTTTTGCAATTATATTTAAAATATTTAAATTTTTATCATAAAAAACTATATAAGGGTACCAATTATCATATTTTGATGTAGTAATTGATATTTGTTTAAAACCGTTCGGATTTAACCAGTAAAGACCTTTGGCGTTAATTAATTTTATTTTATCCGAAACTATTCGGATAGCTTCTTTTTTTTCATCTTTGCAATCTAAGTAATAAGTGTAGTTTTTGTTTTTTATAATTGATTTTACTTTGCATCCTTTTTGAGATATCGTTTGCAAAAATAATAAAGGGTCTATATAATGAGCCGATTTCATTTCAATCGTTATTTTAAAAGAGTTTGTTTTTGAAATTGTTGTCGGATAAAAGTAGTAGTAGCCTAAAGTGTTTAAAGTATCATATAAAGTTTTTGTATTAAAAATAGGATTGTTATTTAAAAATATGAAAGTCGGATGAATGTATTTGGGTTTTTCAAAAAAAATATCTAAAAGACCGTTATTTTGTAAATAGGAAATTATTTTTTCTAAAGAGGTTTTTTTGTTTAAAATAGGAATTAAAAGAGTTTGATAAGTGTTGAATTTTTCTTTCCCTATTAAGTTTTTAATTGCAATCGTATTATTTGCAAAAAGAAAAGAAGCTAAAAAACTTATTAAAAGTTTTTTCATCTCTCAAACCTGTTCGGTTTTTTCATTATAGTTATATTACCGTCTTTTAAAAGAACTCGTATGATTTTTTTCGTATCGGGAAAAAGGGTTTTATTTCCATATGAAATAGTTATATTTCCATGTCCGAATTTAATATACCAATTACTTCCCTTTAAAATTTGTTCGTGAGAAGTTAATTTTTCCGTAGATTGATTCGTGTCTATATTTAAAGCTTTAAACCATACTTTTTCATTAGGGACTATAATTACCTCTTTAGGATAAGATTTTGATTTACGGATAGTTTTTGATATGTTGGTTTCTTGTTTGTAGATTAATGTTTCGCTTTTATTAGTATCGTTTATTTCAAAGGATTTTTTCGTAAAGGAAAAAGAAGAGTTATTTTCTTGCTTGTTTAGATTATGTTTTATGATTTTGTCTTTTGGAGAACCGTTATTTTTAGAATAGGTTTTATATAATAAAAATCCTCCTATAGATAGCAATATAAAAGCTAGGAAAAATAAAAAATAGGTATTATTTTCTTCTTTTATAATTTCTTGGGTATATTTATTTTCTTTGGAAACTTTAAAAAAGTCGTTATATTCTTGTATTAAGTCGCTTAGGTCGGTTTTAAATTCTTTTTCTATTATTTTAATAAATCCTAAAAACTTAACACGCGGAATTTTCTCAAACTCTTTATTTTTTATGTACCTTAGAGAAATAGGGGAAATTTTTGTTTTTTTACTTATTTCTTCTATTTCATATTTATCAAAAAATTCTTTAGCATTCATTTACAATCCTATCAATTAATATTCCGGCAGCTACCGATACGTTTAGAGAGTCGAAGTTGTTTTTCATATTTATGGTTAATATTTTATCAAGTTTTTCTTTTACTTTTTTTCTTAAACCTTCACCTTCATTTCCCATAATAAGAGCTACTTTTTCGGCTTTTACTTTACACTCTCCACCAAAATCGGCACCGACTATCAAGTAACCTTTTGTTTTTAGGATATTTATAAGTTCTAATATATTGTGAAAAACAACTATCTTCATATCTAAAGCCGCTCCGGAGCTTGTTCTTATAACTTGAGGCCATTTTAGTTCTTTTATGCTGGTAATTATAAGCAAATCTATTCCTAAAGCATAAGCACTTCTTGTAATAGCTCCGATATTTCCCATATCGGTTACGTTATCCAGGATTAGTATTTTTGAGCCGTTAATTTCCCACTCTTGAGGTTTGAAATCTATGCTTGCAAAATAACCTTGATGGTTTTGATTTTTACTTAATTTTTGAGCCGTTTTATTATCGATAAATTTAATATTAAATTTTTTTAGGTTATTTCGTTCTTTTTTATCAAGTTTTTTTGAAATTAATAGCTCTTTAACAATGTCGGGGTGATTTTTTATTATGTATTCTACTATTCTTTTTCCATATACTATCATAGTTGATATTTTACCATAAAAAAGTTGAATTATTTTTCGCTATTTAGCAGTTTATATATTTCTTTTGCACTTTTGTCTGAAATTTTGGCTAAAAGTTTTGATTTTTCTTTAAGAGGCAGTGGAAGGTTTAAAATATCATCATAAGATAAGATTAATTGTTTTTTTGCTTTTTCTTTGTCAATTACCACTACCCATTCGCCTTTTGTATTTGAAAGTTTTATATCTTTTACTTTTGCTTTGATGTATGTTTCGTGTATCTTTGTTAGTTCTTTAGCTAAAAATATTTCTCTATCGGGAATTAATTCTTTAAGTTCTTTTATTAATTTTTCTATTCTATGTGGGGATTCGTAAAGGATGGCTATTTTTTCAGAATTAATAATCTCTTTTAGCTTATCCGTGCGTTCTTTTCCTTTGTGAGGTAAAAACATCCAAAAACAAAACTCCCCCTCAAACCCACTTGCAACATATGCGGTAAGTGCGGCGTTGGCTCCCGGGATTATGGTGTATGGAATATCGTTTTGTTGGCAAAACCGCACCAGTTTACTTCCCGGGTCGCTAATTCCCGGCATTCCGGCATCACTTACATATACGCAGTTTTTTGTTTTTAGAGTTTGGGGATTTAGTTTTGAGATGATTTCATTTTCATTGTGAGAGTGCATTGATATGAAATCTTTATTTAAAGGAATTTCTAGGAGATTTAGAAGTTTTTTAGTAACTCTTGTGTCTTCACACAAGATAATTTGAGCCTCTTTTAGAGCTTCTGTAGCTCTAAAAGAGATGTCTTTAAGATTGCCTATTGGAGTAGGAACTAGACTTAGCAATTATGCAAGACCGTATTTTTTCTTAAATTTATCTACTTTACCACCTCTGTCGATGTTTCTTTCTTGTCCTGTAAAGAATGGATGACATTTATCACAAACTTCAATTCTTAATGTGTCTTTAGTTGATAAAATTTCAAATTGATGTCCACAAGTACAAGTAACTTGACATTTTACGTATTCAGGATGGATACCTTTTTTCATTCATTATCCTTTTTATTGTTTTAATAGAAAATTAGTTCGAAATTCTACTTTGTTTTCCTTAAGTTATCCTTAAATTAAGTAATCTTTAAGAAAAGGAGAGGGGCTTAGTTTTTAGTTTTAAGATACCTTTTGTTTTCTATTTTTTCTATATCTCCCATTTGGTCTAAATAATCCAGATATGCTACAATATATTTTCTGCTCATTGGCATATGTTCTTTAAATTTTTTGATATCGATATAACCTTCTTTTTCTATAATTTCCCTCATTTTTTTAAGGGCTATGTTTATGTTTTTATCGGTTACGAAAAGGTTATGGGCAAGTCTTATTACTTTTTTGGATGTTGTGAGTTTTTTCATAGCGTTATCGCCCACTTTTCTGTCGATATTTAATTTTTCGTAGATGTTATAAGGAGCATCGGGGGTGAGTCCTGAATTATCAAGCAGCTGGTAGAGTCTGTGTTCTACCGATTTTGTGATATCCACTTCTCCTAAATCTTTTCTTTTATATATGTTGTCTTCTTTTATTAAATAACCCTCTTTTACAAGCTCATCAAGTACGCTTTTTATAAGTTCCGTACTTGCCCATTTTAGTCTTAGTTTAAGTGATGCCGGGGAGAGGAATGCCAATCTGTTTTTTTCGTAGGTTTCTTTTATCACTTTTTCAATCTCTTCTTTTACTTCAATTGAGAAGATATTATAGTTTTCCTCATCTATGAATACGTTATCAAGCTGTTTTGCAATTTCCAAAGCTTCTTTTGGAGAGAGGTTAAATCTTTGATAGCTTTGAAGTAGCCCAAATCCCCTTTTGTGATTTTGAATGAGTATTTCAAATGACGTTTTAAAATCTTTTTTGTTTAGGGCTTTAAGTAAAGAGAGTTTTTTCTTTTTCTTAATAGGGTCGCTTATAGGGTTTAATACTTCTCCACCTCCGACAACGCGACCGTTATGAAGAATTACAAAAGGGTCTTCAAATACTAAAAAGGCCTTTTCTTCAAGTTTTATAGTTGCGTATCCTTTTTTTTCTTCCGGGTTAAACATTAATAATTTCCCTGGAATTCTTTTTGCACCACTTATAAATAAAACTTCCATATTGTGAAAAAGCTCTTTTCCTTCTACAGGCTTTACGAATACGTCGATTAATTTAAATCCTCTTAAATATCCTTTGGTTGAGAGGAGATACCCTTTTTTGAATTCTTTATGGTTGATGTTCAAATTTATAGCAACCCTTTGGTGAGTATAAGCTTCTTCTACGTCTTTTCCGTGGACTTGGAGGTTTTTAACGGTTGTTAGAGTTTTTGTTTCGTTGATATAAATTTTGTCTTTAAGTTTTACTTTTCCACTTAGAACCGTTCCCGTAACAACCGTACCGATACCTTTTAGTGAAAACACTCTGTCGATATAGTATCTGAAAAATTTAGAGTGGGTTATGTTTCTTGGAGGCAGGTTAAACAGGTAGTCTTTCAGTTTTTCTATACTTTCTTTATCGTAAATAGAAGTTTCGAAAATTTCAAGCAAATGCAGGTTTTTATATTTTGCAATTAAATCTCTGATTTCGTTTTTTCTTTTTTCGATTGTATCTTTGTCGGCCAAGTCGCATTTTGTAAGGGCCACTATTATGTTTTTGACTTTTAGAATGTTCAGTACTTCCAAATGTTCTATCGTCTGCGGCATTACGCCCTCATTTGCGTCTATTGCAAAAAGAGAAGCGTCAAATCCGAATGCTCCGCTAATCATATTTTTAACAAGTTTTTCGTGACCCGGGACGTCAATGAATGCGATGTTTACGTCGCCTCTTTTCATATTCGTAAAGCTTAAATCAATGGTAATTCCTTTTTCTTTTTCTTCTTTCAGTTCGTCCCCGTTATAGCCTGTCATGGCTTCAATAAGGGATGTTTTACCGTGGTCTACGTGACCGGCTGTACCTATAATAATATTACGCATTTTTAATCCTGCATGAGATTATCGAATTAATAATTTTTGCAAGTTTTTCTATTTCGTCATCTAAAATACTTCTCATATCAAGTACGAATTTTTCGTTTTCTATTCTACCTATTACTAAATTTTTTCTCATAATTTCTTCCCACGTTTTCGCATTACCCTCAACTTCTACTATAATAGTGGGAATTTTTTGATTAGGCATAGTACCTCCACCTATATAAGTATAAGATTCTTTTATATGAGCTTTAAAGTTAAAAGTAAGAGAGAGTAATTTTTTAGCTTTTTTTCGTAAATGGTCCTGAGTTTGAAATATGGATTTTAAAGTCGGAATTTTATCGTATTCTTCTTTAATATAGGCAAGTGCGGTGGCTTCTATTAAAGATAGCGTAATTTTATCGACTCTAAACATTCTTAGAATTTGGTTTTTTTTAAGTTGGTCGATTAATTCTTTTTTTCCTAAAATTATTCCGGCTTGTACACTACCGAATAATTTATCTCCGCTAAAACTTATAAGAGCGGGATTTAATTTTATAATTTCCGAAATAGGAGGTTCGTTTGCACTTAAATTATAAGGAAGTTCTGGAATATAAGCACTTCCTATATCGTAATAGTCTAAAATATTATATTTGGAGGCTAAATTTATTATATCTTTTAAAGAAGCTTCTTCACTGAAACCTTCTATGGAGTAATTTGATTTGTGAACTTTCATAAGTATCGAAGTGTTTTGTGTAATTGCTTCTTCATAGTCTTTAATTTTAGTTTTATTCGTTGTACCTACTTCTATTAATTTAGCTCCGCTTGCTTTCATAACTTCCGGTATTCTGAAGCTCCCCCCGATTTCTACAAGTTCTCCTCTTGAAACTATTACTTCTTTATCTTTTGCAAACGTGTTTAAAATTAAAAATACGGCTGCCGCATTATTATTTACTATTAACGCACTTTCCGTTCCGAAAAGAGCACTTAAAAGTTTTTCGCTATGGTGGTATCTGTCTCCTCGCTTCCCTTTTTCTATATCATATTCTAAATTGCAGTAACGAGTGGAACGTTTTTTTGCATAGTCGAATATTTCAGGATTTATTAAACTTCTGCCTAAATTAGTATGAACTGTAATTCCGGTTGCGTTTATTACGTTTACTATTGAAGGTAAAAGAAGTTCGTTCGCTTTAAGCTCTATTTCTTTAATAATCGCTTCTTCGTTTATCTTTTTTATTTTTTTATTTTTTATATCTTCTCTAAGTTTGTTTAAGGTTGTATTGATTATAGGTTTTAGGATTTTTTTTGGAATGTGAGATAGCTTTTGTTCGATTTTATCCACTTTGGGAATTTTTCTAAAAAGATTCATTTTTTGCCTTTGTGTAATGCCGCCGGCATTTTTGAGAATTATAGCAAATTATTCGAATAAAAAAAAAAGAAGAAAAAAAGGTTTATTTATGGATAATATTAATCGCTTTTTCTTTAAATTCTTTTAATTTAGCAATTAAATCGCTAAAAATAGAATTTGTATTATGACCTTTTCTTATTTCACTTTCAAGTTTGGAAATTTCTTCTTTTAGCATTTTGTAAGTTGTTGTACTTGTACTTGTATAACCTAGTGCTTCAGCTATTACTAATTGATGTTTAGCTTCTTCTAGGTATTTTAAAGCTTGTTTTTTGTCTTTAGAGATAATTTTGCTTGCTTCTTGAGTTAGAGCCTGAGCTTTGATTAATGGAATAGGGATAATTGTGTCAACTTCAACTAATGTTGAAAGTGCCATAGCAAGTACGTCTTTTGCTTCTTTAATTTTTCCTTCATTAATATATTTAATCGCAAGATTTAAAGCTGCCGGATATGTAGCTAAAGGCAAGTTGATAGTTTTAATGTCAATTTCACTTCTTAAAGAGTTTAATACTTCTCTTGCTTGAGGAAGTTTGTTTTCTTCTACTAATATTTTAGATTCTTTAACTAAATCTTTGATTTTTTTTACGTCTCCTACAAATTGATATGCGTTTATTTGTGTGTCAACAGGTAATAAGTAAGGTGCGTTAGGAGCGTTTAATACTACACTCAATTCTCCTACGGCTTTTTTTAAAGACTCAATAGCCTTTTTTGTGTTTTTACCGTTTAAGTATATAATAGCGTCTTGTGTGTATTGAATCGCTTTTATAGCTTCTTTTATTAATTGAGTGTTTTGAGCTTTTTGTTCGGCTTTAATTACGGCATTTTTTGAAACCGCATTAGTTTTTGCATCCGTTGCTAAAGCATTAGTTAGTAATAAACCGCTTAATGCTACTGAAACTAGTAATTTATTCATTTTTCCCTCCTTAAATGTTTTAGTAATGCTATTATAATAATTAAGTCGATTAATGTCAAGTATTATGAATTGAATTAGCTCAAAATTAATTTTTATTTAAAGTTTTTTCATTAAAGATATAAGAAAAAGTTATTTTAAGAGAATCTTAAGTTTTTTTATATAAGATATTGAAAGAAAATCCTTGATTTCGGATTTTCTTTTTATTAATTCAAAAGGAGAAATTATGAGACGCTTTGCAAAAATGTTGGTAGCAGGGTTGCTACTTGCAAGTGTCAGTGCCAGTGTAGCAATGGCGGACTACAATAAAGGGCTTAAGTATTTTCAAAGATACATTAAAAAAGCCCATAAAATTAAATCTCCGGATTTATTAAAAAAAATCGGAGTTAAAACATTGGATGATTTAAATGCACTTTTTAAAGATAATGCAAAGTCTTTAATTGAAAAGTTAAAAGCGGCAGGTCTTAAAGATGAAGCTAAAGGTGTTGAGAAAATTGCTAAAAAGCATAAATTGAAAGATTTAAAAGATTTCTTTATCGGAGTATTAAACGGTAAACTTCCGGCTGGCTGAAGCTAATATTAAGGGCACAGGTTGTGCCTTACGTTTTAATTTGATTTTTTTTTACATATAAAGTAAAATTTTAATCCTTCAAAAGGAGGGGATGTGACCCTGGTGGGCACCCCGGGCTTCAAACCCGGTGGGGCGGCAGGTGTCTGTCTGCCCGGAAGGTTCGATTCCTTCCCCCTTCCGCCAAACTTCAAAAATACCGCTATTTCGCATTTTTTAAAAATCAAACTAAGCATTGTCAGCTGTTTTCACACGTTTTTGACTGACAGTATAACTGACAGTTCATATATTAATAAATTTTATTATGTCAGTAATTTTCAAAAGGTATATTTGTGATAAATTTTTACAATATTTACATTGAATCCTTTTGATGTTAAGTCATCTTTTCTTTTAACAAGTGAATCCAAATCTCCATGGACAAGAAATATTTTGGAGTTTTTGTTGTTTGAAAGCCAGCAGTCTATATCTTTTGCATCTCCGTGAGCTGAAAATATATGAAAAGTTTTGTATTTTAAGTTGACGGTGTGATTTTTATCATTTATATTTATAGGGTTTTCACCGCATTGTATTTTACCGCCGAAGCTTAGAGGACTCTGATACCCTACAAACAGCAGTAAAACATCTTTTCTTGACACCAGTCTCGGAAGGAGTCTGAGAGAATTCGCCGTATTTATCATCCCGCTGGTTGAGAGGATAATAACGGGAGGTTTGAGGCTTTTTATATATCTGTTTTTTAAAAATTCACTGCTTCTGAAATATGTGTTTTCAAGTGTCGGAATTGCTTTTTTATTGTCAATCCAGTTTGGGTTGTTTATGTATAAATTCGTAATTTTACTTGCAGTGGGTGAGAGCAGATAGATTTTTGTGTTTTGAGGGATAAGCCCTTTTTGAAACAGCAGACCGATTTCATAAAGTATTTTTTGAGCTCTGTCCAGGGCAAAAACCGGTATCCAGATTATTTTGGTGTTTATGTTTTTGATTTTTGTTTTTTTGTAAAATGGGACAGTTTTAAATAATTTGGTTACATAATTTACTGAACTTAATGTTTTTGAATGTTTGTTTTGCATTTCAAGCATAATTTTACTGAGTTTTGCCGTAGGGGAGGTCATATATATTTTCCCACGGAAACCTTTTTTGTAAAGTTTTAGCAGTCTTCCTATGTGGTCCGTATGGGCGTGGGTGATTATTACCGCGTCAATATTTTTAACACTGAAAGGTATATCGTTTTTTCCGTTTATATGAGCTCCTGCATCGATTAAAATTTTGGTGTTTTTGTATTGCACCAAAGCCATGGTGCCGTCAACTTCCCCGGCACCGCCGTAGTACGTTACGCTTACGGCAAAAAGATTTACCCAAAAAAGTATTAATATTAAAAATCTCATTTGATTTTAATCTGCTTTTGGGTTTTAATAAACATCTCAACCCTTCCTTTGTATTCTTTAATCACACCTTTGGCACATATGGTTTTGCCGTTGAAATTAAGATTGTTAAAATTATCCTTGTATCTGCTCCATATAATAAAAGTCATTTTCTGATTCGGATAATTTCCGTCGAGGTTTATAAAAATATGCCCCTTTTTGTGATGATAAATTTCGTAAACCTTTCCGCATACTTCTCCGCATATTCACCAATATGGCTTTTTGCTTCAGTAGTAGTGTATGTCGCAAAAGCAAAATAAAAAATCCCCAGCAGTAAAATAATCTTTTTCATCCTTTTCCTTTATTTTAATTTTTTGATGTCGTTTTTAAATTCTAAAAAATTTGCCTTTATTTTTGGATAAAACAGCAAAAATATCAATCCTACAATTAACAATTCTACCATAATTTACCTCCTTTGATATTTTTCTATGATATAGTCAGCTTTGCTTTTTAGGTTTTCTTTTTCCAGTATCTTTGTTTGAATTTCATTTGGTTCAAATTGTGTTTTTTCTTCCGGTTTGTTTTCATTTTCCTTTCTTTTATTTTTATATTTGATTATTAAATACACGGCGACTAAACTTATAAAAAACACTCCCCATTTCATAAGAAAAAGCAAAAATTTATTTTCAATTAAACTTCTCAAATCTTCAATAAAAAACCAAAATACAACATCAAAAAACAAAATAAATCCGATTAAAAACAGTTTTTTTCTGACTTTATAGAAGTAATAAACTAACAGTGTTTCTTTGATTATTCTCATCAGAAGCTCCCGATTCCTAATGCAACAAGCAGTGCCATAATGGTTTTGTTTTTATATTCGCCTATGAGTCTGTCTTCTTCGTCTTTAATTATTGTTTCAAGTTCTTCTTTGGTTAGGTCGTTTATATCGATACCTTTTTCGGCCAGTCTTGCTTTTGTTCTAAGCAATGCTTTTGTTCTTATGTGAGTTTTGATTTTTGTTTGAAGGTTTTTAATTTTGAGTTTCATAACTGCCTTTCATTTGGATTTATGCAATTATAAAACTCAAGAGTGACAAAAAATGTCTGATTAAATCAATTTTATTAATTTACATTTCTTTTAATATAGCTTCTAAATCTTTTTTAAATTCATTTTTTAATTCTTCAGATTCTAATATTATTATATTAGGTATCCATTTTTTTATAAAAGGCAGAATTTCCATAGGTTGGGTGTAGGTCAGTTCAAAAATAACTCCTTCGTCGTTTTCTTCGATAAATTTTTGGGATGAGAGGAATTTTTTCATATCTTTTCTAAAATAATGAGCCACTTCTTTTTTTGCAAGCAATCTTGCTTTTTTAGGCTCCACTCCGTATAGAGTTAGTGAATTTTGTATATTTTGCAGGTATTTTTCATATTTTTCGACTGAATTTTTTTGAAATTTTTTTTCTTTAAGTTTACCGTTTTCTTTGATGAAAACAGGCTTGACGTCTTTTATAAAAGATATTCTTAAAAATCTGAATTTTTCGTTTTCATCTTCACACGCAAGATACCAGTTGTTATCGATAAATACCAATTTTATAGCTTTTACTGTCAGCGTTTCTTCATCTTTGATTATTTTCAGGTATTTGTGTTCTTTTACGGCATTTTTTATTTTGGAAAAAAGTTTTTCTTTTGTTTTCAAATCCTCCATAATAGAGTTTTTGAAAATAAAGATGTTTTTTTCTGATTTAATGAGTTTTTTGGCTTTTTTTCTTGTTTCATCTTCAAGGTTTTTTAAATATTCCGGGTTTGTTTGGGATAAATCTTGTAAAATAAAACTTATATCATCGCTTTTTGTCAGAATTTCGAATATTATATCGGCGGTATCGTTTATTTTGTAGCATGTTTTTTTGTTTTTGAAATCTTTTTGTATGACATCTTCGCCAAAATATTCTGCAAGTCCGTCGAGAATATCCTTAACTCTTCTTTCTACCTGGTCGAGATTTAAAATCTCTTTGATTTCCAAAGGGGTAAAACACTGTTTTGCAGACATTAGCAGTTTCAAAACATCAAAAGCCTCTTTTGCTTTTTTATGAATCATATTAATTCCTTAAATAAATTTATTTTGCCATTTTTTGTCATCATAAATGATTACAATTTTATCATAAATTATTGAGAAAGGATGGTCATGGGAAAAATTACTGAATTATTTGTAAAAGAACATTTAGAAAAAAACGGTATCAAAAGTTTATGGCATTTTACAGATCTCTCAAATTGGGAATCAATTAAAAAATATGGGATTCAGTCATTATTTAGAATAATCAAAGATGATATTAAGGTTTCTCGTTTCGGTGCAAATGCTTTATCTCATGATTTGGATTATTATAAAGGATTAGACAGATATGTTCATTTGAGTTTTACAGATGACCATCCTATGTATCATATTGCAAAAAAGGAAAAAAGAATAATAAATCCGATTTGGATAGAAATTGATATAAATGTTTTATTTGATAAAAAAGTATTGGTTTGTAAAGGTGTCGCAAACAAAACAAACAGTGTTTTATTAAATTTAGCCGGTGTGTTGAACTTTGATTTTGATAAAATGTTTCATGATGATTTTGAAATAAGAAAAGAAGCAAGAAAAGCGGAAATACTTATATACGATTGTATTGAGACTAAATATATAAAAGGAGCTTATTATGGCAAGTAGACCGGCATTTATAGCAACTAAAAATGATAAACTTGTAGAAATTATAAATGTGGAATTTGAATATTTTACCGGATTTGCCGCTGTTCAAAAAGCAAAAACGAGAGATTCTTTTCATAATGCCATCAGAGAACATGGATATGAAAAAATACTTGAAGTTTCTACTAATTCCGATAACGAATTAGGCTGGCAATTAAGCGCTTTTAATTTAATGACGGATTATGATGGAGAGAAAATTCCGCTTGAATGTGCTTTTCAGGGCAGTAAGGTATTTGAATACGGAGGGCCATATACGGATATATTCAAAAAAACAAACATAGAAGCCAAAAAAGACAAAAGACTCAAAAATTCCGGTAAAGTTATTAAATTTAGATATGAAGGAAACGAGTGGGAAACCGAACCTCAGACCGCATTTTACGACTGGTTGTATATTTCAACGGTATATAAAAATTACCCGCACTTGATAGAAGAACTTGCAAATTATGAAGTTTTTACCGATATAGCCTTTAATCCGAAAAAATCAGTCAACTGCCAGGCAAAGAGCTGTGCTATTTTGGTATCATTGTATCATATAGGCAAACTTGAAGAGGCTTTGTCTTCAAAAGATAATTTTTTGAGAATTGTTTATGGATATAAAGAAAAACCAAAACAGGGGAGTTTGTTTTAAAATTCATATAAATTGACATTTTTTGTCCTTGGTAACTAATATAATTTTAATATAACAACTTCCAAAGGAGGTCTTATGGGATATTGGTTTGGAGAATTTAGCAATTGCACTTCTTGGAGAAAAACACCTGTTAAGATTGGCAATACCTGGTATACTCCAAGCGGAGAGAGGATAAGAAATCCTAAAGCTTATTTTACCAAAGTTAGAAGAAACGGCAGATATTGGGAAAATAATACGGGCTGGAAAAAATCCAATAAATTCTGTGAGCGTGAATATGATGATTTTGATTATAATTTTGAAAACTATGATAATGAAGATTATGATTACAATGATAATTCATACGAAGAAGAACGCTGGGATTTGCGTGATATTTACGGGGATTTTTATGATGATGAGTTTGATGATTATGAGTAATACTAAATATGCTGTTTTTAATATTGTGAAAAAAGGAAAAATTTTTATAGATGTTTGATATAATTATATAAGCCTAGATATTGATGTCTGTGCTGTAATCGGCACAGGTCTATAAAAGTTAACACTTGTCTTCGCAATTTTAAAAGTGAAAGTAAAAAGTGAAATAGAGTAAGTAAATCTATCATTGCTTCGAATCCTAATGAATATCTAGGCTGTTTGAAAAAGGGAATAAGTGGAAAAGTTATTTAAATATATAAATCTTTATATTATAAAAA
>JBDONT010000010.1:45114-48646 GCA_039831155.1 Nautiliaceae bacterium
AAAGTAAAAAGTGAAATAGAGTAAGTAAATCTATCATTGCTTCGAATCCTAATGAATATCTAGGCTGTTTGAAAAAGGGAATAAGTGGAAAAGTTATTTAAATATATAAATCTTTATATTATAAAAAATGCAAAAAATAAAAAGATAAAGCCTCTAACTAATATAAATAAATTGTATTATTTCGCATATTTTTGCGATGATAAATTTATAACATTTGAAATTCCTAAATATAACGATAAAAAAAGAACAATATATACCACTAAATATAAAACTCATAAAATTATCTTAGAAGCTATAAATGAATATTTATATGAGAAAGTGAAACTTCCAAGATATGTTCACGGATATGTGAAAAAGAAAAATGTAGTTACAAACGCCAAAGTTCACGTAGGTAAAAAATATGTTTTTAAAGTTGATATTAAAGATTTTTTTCCTTCAATTCACAAAGGTAAAATAATTTGGGCATTAAAAAATTATCTTAATTTAGATGAAAAACAGGCTTTTTTAATTGCTTCATTGGCTACTGTTAAAATTGATGGTAAAGAATTTTTACCTCAAGGCTTTCCAACTTCCCCAGTGTTATCTAATCTGGTTTTAAAAAGAGTTGATAGAAGATTAATTGGGATAGCAAAAAAATATCATATAAAATATACAAGATATGCAGATGATATTACTTTTTCAAGTGATAAAAATATTTTTGATGAAAATTTTATAAATGAGGTAGAAAAAATTTTAAATAAAGACGGTTTTAAACTGAATTATGAGAAAATAAAATTATTAAAAAAGGGCTACAGACAAACGGTAACCGGTTTGGTTGTAAATGAAAAACTCAATGTAAAAAGAGAATATGTTAAATTATTAAGAACACTTTTATTTTATCTTGAAAAAAATATTGAACAATATGGAAAAGGGGAAGGAATAAAAAAAGCTCAGATATTATTTGAAGAAAAAAGTAACTCAAAAAAAGATTTATTAAAAGTAATTGAAGGAAAACTTGCATATTTAAAGAATATAAAAGGAGAAGATGATTCAACATATAAAAAATTAAAAAGTAGATATGATAAGATAACCGGAAAAAATAAAACTAATTGCATTAATCATAATCCAAAAAAAGTTGTAGAAATTCTAAGTAAATTTTCAAATGATGAAGATTTAAAATTTGTTCTTCACAAATGGAGAGGAAGTGCTAATTTTACTTATGATGAATTTATAAAAAAAGTGAAAAATAAATGGAAAGAATATGAAAAAGAATTACATAAATTAAATTATAAATTAAATGCTAAAATTTATAATTTTTTACTACATCCAAATCCTAAATGGGGAAATAATAAAGAAATAGAATATGGATGGTCATCACATAATTTAATAGAATGTTTTAGAAATATTCAAGACCCTTTTGATTGTGAATTAAATGATGGAAATGGTAGAAAATTTGAAGATATTATCAAGTTATTTAAAGAAGAAATTAGATTAAATGGAGAAAAACTACTCAAATTAATTGATAATATAATCAAAGAAAATAATTTAAAATCAGAAAAAAAAGATTTAAAAGAAAGAGAAAAGCTCTACGAAATGAAAGAAACTTATATAGATACTCAATGGTTTAAGATAGGTTTAGAAAGATTATTTCAAGGAATAAAAGAACATGGCAAAACTAATAAAATTGAATTACAATTTGAAGAGTTTGATGATTTTTATGAATTATATATTATTAATATAGATTCCAATGCAAATAAAAATCATAAAGAATTGATAGGAGGAGATTTTTCTTTTATTAAAGAAGCTTTTTGTTCAGTTGTAGATTGGAGTATTATTTGGAAATATAATAATCAAATTTGTAAGTTTGATGTTTTTAAAAATGAAGAAAAATTTCAAAATAATTATGATTTTAGAGGATTTACACATAAAATAAAAATATATAAAAGAGTTATGAATGATTTTATTAGTTGAAGATACTCAAGTAAGATTAAATGGAATCAACTGTTTGAAAAATATCGAAATTGTTGATTATTTTGACAAATTAAAATTTAAAAATTATGAAATTATTTGTGTTCATAAATCTATAAAAAATTTTAATGAAAAAATTTTAATGGAATTAGATAAAAAAGTTGTGATTTTTAGTGGAGGAATTGAGGGATATTATTTTAAAAATAAAAATTTTTTAGAAATTGATGTTGATATTTTTTATCAAAATTTTTGTGTTTTTATTGAGAGTAAAGAATTATTTAGTTTAATATATGGAAAAAATTATAAATTGAAAACACTTTTAGAATTTTACGATAGAATTTCTTTTTTTGAGAAAAATAATGAAGAGTATTTGTCTTTTAAATTTGTAAAAGAAACTCATTATGAAAAAATTATAAATGTTTTCAATTTAGAAGAAATTAAGTTAGATTTAATTATTGAAAAACAAGAACTTATAAAATATAAAAAATACATTTATCACTTAATACAAAAGATGGCAAATGAAAACTTTATTAGTAATTCCTAATAATAAAAAAGATTTTTATAATACAGAAAAATTTAATGACACATATTATATCAGTTTAAAATTTGAAGATAACTTTGAAAAAGAACTCCAAAAGAGAATTAAAGAATTAGATAAGAAAGAATTTGATGTTATTTTTATAAAAGAAAGTTTAGGTCCTACTTGTTTAGATTTTACAGGTATAAAACTTGCTTGGTATATTAGATTGCTTTCTAATAAACATAAATTTAAGCCTATTATAATACTTTCTAATTTTGATGCAGTTTTAATAAAAAAAATTACTTTTTTAGGTGATATATTATTTACTCAGGGAGTTTATTTAATAGATGAATTTATTGAGGGGAGATTTACTCCTTTAAAAGATTATAAAAACTTTATAAATTTAGTAAAAATTCCGTTACCACTCGAATATAATTCAAATCACGATTTATCTAATGATTGGGCATTATATGTTTGGGCTAAAAATTTTGATGTAAAAATGGATAAATTATTCAAAAAGTTTGAAGAAAAATTTTATTTTCAATATTTAAAAGCAAAGTATGAACTTGAAGTTAAAAAACAAAAAGTTGAATTGAAAAATCAAAATTTAAAGATATTAGCAATAGACGATAAAAAAGAGTGGGGAGAAATTTATAAAAAAGTTGAAATAGAATTTTATAATATTCAAGATTGTAAATTTAATGAAAATATAATAGAAGATTATGATATGATAATTTTAGATTTAAGATTAAGAAAAAAGGATTATAAAAAAGAACAAAAAATTCAAAATTATTATAGTTATAAATTAGTTGAGAGGTTTTTACAAACTAATCCCGCTGTGTGGATAGTAATATTTAGCTCCTCAAAGAATGCAGAAATAATTCAAGAATTTAAAAAATTTCCAAATGTAATTGACTATATTAAAAAAAATCATCCAGAAGATAAAGAAAATAATATTTTAGATTCTATAAATAAATTCAATAAAGCATTTGCTTGGGTAAAAGAAAATAAATATTTAAAAGAAATTTGGCAAATAAAAAGAGAAATAGAAGATATTTTAGAACA
>JBDONT010000032.1:0-43502 GCA_039831155.1 Nautiliaceae bacterium
GGGACTATTAGAAATTCCGTGTCAGTCTGGATAAAATACTAAAAATGAAAGGACTGACATGGAAAGATTTGATTTTGAAAAAGCGGTAAAAGAGTTATTAGCAGGTAAGAAGATAGGAGGTAAAGACGGAGTATTGGCTCCATTAGTTAAAGAACTTGTAGAAGCCGCATTTGAAGCGGAGATTGAAGCTCATATTGCAAATGAAGTATTACAAGGTAAAAAAAACAGAAGAAACGGTTACAACAGAAAAACGGTTAAATCCTCAAGCGGTGAATTTGAATTTGCTACCCCAAGAGACAGGGAAGGAAATTTTGTCCTCACTTCGTTGCGGGGTTGTCGCTACGCTCGGACGAACCTCAAATAATAAAAAAACATCAAACAACAATCAGTGACGAAATAGAAGAAAAGATTTTATCCATGTATGCTCTTGGAATGAGCTACAGGGATATTAAGTTCCATATAGAGGAGATATATCAAATATCCATTTCAACGGCTACAATCAATGCAATAACGGATAAAATAATATCCAAAGTAAAAGAGTGGCAAATTAGACCCTTAGAGAGTATATATCCGTTTGTTTTTATGGATGCTATTCATTATAAAATCAAAGACAACGGCAGATATATAAGTAAAGCGGTATATACGATACTAGGGGTAAATTTACAAGGGAAAAAAGAGATATTGGGATTATATCTTAGTGAAAGCGAAGGAGCGAATTTCTGGTTACAGGTTTTAAGTGATTTAAGCAACAGAGGGGTAAAAGATATACTTATTGCAAGTGTTGACGGTCTTAAAGGTTTTCCCGAAGCAATAAACTCAATATATCCAAATACTGAAGTTCAATTATGTGTAATTCATCAAATTAGAAACTCTTTAAAATACGTAGCTTCCAAAAATAAAAAAGAGTTTATGAAAGATTTAAAAAAGGTATATCAGGCTATATCAAAAGACCAAGCAGAAATCGAACTTGACAGACTTGAGGAAAAATGGGGAGACAAATATCCAATAGTTATTAAATCATGGAGAAACAGGTGGGATAATTTATCCAATTACTTTAAATATCCCGAACCCATAAGAAAAGTAATATATACCACCAATATCATAGAATTCGTTCATAGACAATTTAGAAAACTCACTAAAACCAAAGGTGCTTTTCCAAATGAAAACAGTTTACTTAAATTGCTTTATATGGGAATCCAAAATGCTGAAAAAAAATGGACTATGCCGATTAGAAACTGGAACCTTACACTCTCTCAACTGGCAATTTTCTTTGAAGGAAGATTGGATGAAGCTTTAAATCTATGATATAATTTTCTTAGCTGACACGGAATTATGAACGGTCTCTGCTATTTTTCTAAGTTCCATTTTTTCTTCATAAAGTTTAAATATCATATTTTTTTGTTCTTCTGTTAATCTTTTGTATTTTCTATACTTTTTTCCTTTATTTAACCCCACTTTCAATTGGCACCCTTTTTTAATAAAACAAGCTATTTTCATCCCCATTTAGTCAGTGCCTATAAAAAATTCCTTACCTATTATGCTATAATAATTTTAGTCTTAGTTTTTAAGGATTTTTAGTGAGTTACTTTTTTGTAGAACCTATAAATTGTGGCAAAATCCTATACTCCAAAAGCAATATCGACTCGGTTTATGAACTAGACACCCTTTGGACTAAACTCTTCAAAAAAAAGATTTATAACTATTTTATTTGCACAAAAGGTGTAGCTCTTTTCATAAAAGAAAAAGAGAAAATTAAAGAAATTATTATTTCGTATGACGATAAAGAATTTTTAAAAAAATTGCCGGATAACCCGTATGATTTTTATATGAAAGCACTTGAAAAGTTCCTCAAAAAAGCAAAAAAACGACTAGAAAAAAACGAAACGGTTTATTTATACTTTGAAGCCTATAAATTCGAATTATCCAAATCTAAATTTTTAGTGTATAAAAACAATGAAATAATAATTAAAAACTTTTTATATACCGTTACATACGGTGAATTTAACGAAGTAATACTAAACCCCTACACAAATAAAAAAATCAAATTCTATGCTCCGAAAATCGTATATGAATTTTTTATAAATTATCTATATAAAATCGCCAAATTCAAAATAAATAAAAAAGACGTAACAACAAAAAGCAACTTTTTACTTTCATTATACGGGCTATTAAATTTAATTATTTTTTGGGTGTCCGTTTTTGGGCTTATGTTTTTATTTTGGTATATTGACGTTTTGATATTTAAAGAGTTCGAGCCGATTAGGGCTTTGATAGAAGGTATTGTAGCTATTACCCTTGGGGAGTTTATTTCGGATATGTTTAAATCCAAGATTTATTAACGGGCGGGTTTTATTTGAAAGGTTTATAAATTATTTAATAAAATTTTTTAATTCGAATTCTTTTGCAAATTTTACGGCTTCTTTTAAGGAAATACCTTTTGAAAATAAAAATCCTTGAACCAAATCGATATTAAGATTTTTTATTATTTCCAGTTGATTTTTATTTTCCACTCCTTCCGCTACTACTTCTATGTTTAGTTCTTTACATAAATTAACGGTGTTTTTGCATATTAAATACCCTTTTTCGTTTTCTATTTCGTTTATGATTGATTTGTCGAGTTTTAATTCGTCTATATCTTGTTTTATTAAAGTTTCTAAAGAAGAATATCCCACTCCGTAGTCGTCTATCGAGATTTTATAACCCGCTTTTTTTATTTTGTTTATATTAGAAATTGCTTTTTTATCTATAAAGCTTCTTTCTATAATTTCGAATATTATATTTTCCCCTCTTAATATTTGTAAGATTTTATTAATTGCAGTATTATTTTTTAAAGTATCCGGATGAAGATTGATACTTATGATAGGAGATATTTCTTTTTTAAACTCTTTTAATTCTTTTTTAATTTGTTTGCATACCCAAATATCTATAATAGGGGCTAAACCGGCTTTTTCTATTATATCTAAGAAGAAAGGTCCTCTTATTTTTCCTTTATCGTTATATCTTAAAAGGGCTTCGAATTTTTCTATTTTGTTTTGTTTTATATTTACTTTCGGTTGATAATAAATTAAGAGATTGTCTTTATTTAATTTATCGATTAGTTCGTTTACTTTGGCGTTTGCATCTATGATATCCAAATTGGCTTGAAAAGCTTTTATATCGGAGGAAGCTTTTATTTCGGTATCTATTTCAAGATTATGTTCTAATATGGCTTGGTGAGTATTAAGAGATTGATATTTAAAAAATCTTTTTAAGAAGTAATAATAAATAATCGTATCTATTATAAGAAGAGTCAATTGAATAAAGCTTGGAATTAAAGAATGAGTTTTAAGATAAGAATCTACAAAAACGGGAGTTGACCAAACTATATAGTAGTTTTCGAAATTAAGAGATAAGAAGTGAACGGTTAATATATTCAAAGCTAAATAAGCTAATAATACGTTTAAAACCGGAGTCAATACGAAAGGAATAAACATAAATCTATTAAAAACGACGGATAAGAATATTAAGATATTGTCTATATTAAAAATTGCGAACGGGGCTGAAATATAAGTTATTTTTTTAATAATTTGATCTTTTGTGCTCAATAAAAGAGCTAATAATAAGGCGAGTCCTATTCCGGCACCTCCTATATTTACGAATATGGATTGAAACTCGCCATATGTTAAATTCGGCATTATCGTTTTAAATAAAATCTCTTTGCCGAATAAGGCGTTTACCATATGTTCTCCGTGCATACCGAAAAACCAAAAAATTTGAACCATTATGTTTCGAATTATTAATAAAAATATATCCGGCAGATGTAAATTAAACGGATTTAGTTTTGCAATAGTTATATCCATAATATAATCCACTACTATATAAAATGCGATTGAAGTTAAAAAGGCTACGAAAAATACTATCAGATAATTAAATAGTCTATAAGCATGAGTTTTACCGTCTTTTATTTTTAAGTTTAAAGAAAAAAACGGATATAAAATTTTTAAAAAATAAGTTGAGATTATCGGTATCGTGATGGATTGAACGATAAAACCTATAGGAAAATTGGTAAAGTTATTGGGAGCGTATTCGTAAATAATTCCCGCTATATAAGTTGTTATAGCTAATAATATCGAGATTATTTCGGATACTTTTATTCTTTTAGCTAAAAAGTATGAAATGGAAATGACGGGTATTATAGACGATAATAGTTGCATAAGTACGGTAAAATGGTGAACGCTTTTAGGGGAAGCTAATAAGTCTATTTGGAAATAGTTAACGATATTGTCCGTTAATACCAGTAGTCCTATTAAAACGAAATAAGGAATTATCGCTATAAAAGCTTCTTGCATTGAAATAATAAACATTAATAATTTTTTATTTTTGAAAATATTCAACCTAATCCTTTTTTCTAAATTATATAAAAAATTTTTACATTTTGCTATCTTTGATATAATACCGACAAAAAAAGGTTTATGTGTTGGGAAAAAAATTAATAATAGTTGAGTCTCCGGCAAAGGCTAGGACAATTAAAAACTTTTTGGGTAATGAGTATGAAGTAATAGCTAGTAAAGGGCATATTAGAGATTTGCCAAAGAGCAGTTTCGGGATAAAAATAGAAGATGATAAATTTATTCCTCAATATCGTGTAACAAGAGACCACCAGGCAACTGCAAAAGAATTGAAAGAAAAAGCAAAAAAAGCCGATGTGGTTTATATAGCGACCGATGAAGATAGAGAAGGGGAGGCGATAGGCTTTCATATCGCTCACGTAATAGGAAAAGACCCTAAAGAACTTCCAAGAATCGTATTTCACGAAATTACGAAATCTGCAATTAAAAAAGCTCTTGAAAATCCTAGGACTTTGGATATAGACAGAGTCAACGCCCAGCAAGCCAGACGTCTTCTTGATAGGATTGTGGGGTATAAACTCTCACCTCTTCTTAATAAAAAAATTCAAAAAGGCTTAAGTGCCGGTAGGGTTCAAAGTGCCGCACTTAAACTGGTAGTTGATAGAGAGAGGGAAATAAAAGAGTTTAAACCGAAAGAATATTGGACGATTGAGGGGATTTTTAAAAAAGTTGAAGGAAACTTAATTAAATATAACGGTAAAAAACTTGAGAAATTTGATATTCCGAATAAAGAAGAGGCTTTTAAAATCGTAAATGAATTAAAGCCACTTGAATATGTAGTAAGTAAAATAGAAAAGAAAATTACCACTTCAAAATCCCCGGCTCCTTTTATGACTTCTACTCTTCAACAAGCGGCAAGCAGTGAGCTTGGATTTTCTCCAAGACGCACTATGCAAATAGCTCAAAAACTATACGAAGGTGTTAAAACTCCTGTTGGAGAGACGGGGATTATTACTTATATGAGAACGGATAGTTTAAATATCGCAAAAGAAGCAAGAGATGCCGCGATTGAGTTTATAAAAGAAAATATCGGAAGTGAATACGCAGAAGCTAAAACATACGATAAAAAAGCAAAAAACGCTCAAGAAGCACACGAAGCGATAAGACCGGTTGATGTGAGGTTAACTCCTAGTGATTTAAAAAATTATTTAACTAAAGACGAACTGAAACTTTATACGTTAATTTATAACAGATTTCTAGCTTCTCAAATGAAAGATGCAAAATTTGAAACTCAAAATATTTATCTCTCAAACAATAAGGGCGAGTTTAAAATAAGTGGGAAAAAGCTTATTTTTGACGGGTTTTATAAAGTGTATGGAAAAGTTAGTGCCGATACGATGCTGCCTGAATTTAGTGAGGGTGAGAAGTTAAAGCCAGAAGATGTAAAAGCCACTCAACACTTCACAAAACCACCGGAGAGGTTTACAGAAGCCAGTCTTATTAAAAAACTTGAGGCACTGGGTATCGGAAGACCGTCGACTTACGCACCGACTATTACGTTGCTTCAAAACAGAAACTATGTAGAAATTAAAGATAAAAAACTTCATCCCACAGAAATTGCCTTTAACGTAATAGAAGTGCTTGAGAAGCATTTCCCGGATATTGTGGATGCTAATTTTACTGCAAATATGGAAGATATGCTTGATAATATAGCAAGTGGAAAAAAAGATTGGCAAGAGATGTTAAGGGAGTTTTACAATCCTTTTATGGAGCTTATTAAGAAGGGCGAAAAAGAGATACCGTCTCAAAAAATGGCAAAGCCTATTGATGAAACATGTCCTATGTGTGGGGCTCCTCTTGTGATTAGAAAAGGAAGGTACGGAGAGTTTATAGCGTGTAGTGCTTATCCTAAGTGCAAATATACGCGTCCTATTGAAAAAGAGGAGAAAAAAGTAGACGTAAAGTGCGAGAAATGTGGAGCTGATATGGTGATAAAAAGAGGCAAGACGGGAGAGTTTTTAGCTTGTAGTAACTACCCGGAGTGTAAAAACACAAAACCCCTAAACGCTCCTGAAGTAATAGAAGATGTGAAGTGTCCGGAATGTGGAGGAAATATAATTAAAAGAAAAGGTCCAAGAGGGGAATTTTACGGATGTAGTAACTATCCGGAGTGTAAATTTATCTCAAAATATTGCCCTGTAAATAAAAAGTGTGATGAGTGTGGATATTTAATGGCAAAAAGAACATATAGAGGAAAAGAAGTTTATGAGTGTATCAAATGCAAAAAAAGAATTGAGGCTGAGTAAAGAGGAGCTTGAAACTATAAAGAAGATAAAAGATTTTTTTGATGGAGATGTTTACATTTTCGGAAGCAGAGTTAATATAAACAAAAGAGGAGGAGATATAGATTTATATTTTATTCCAAAGACTTCTATTTCTGTAAAAGAGAGGTTTTTAATTCCTGTTGATGTTGTTTTTGATAATGAAACTTTAAGAGATGAGGTTTTAAAAAATGGTTATAAAATTGATTGAGTTTAAATTGGATAAAAAAGGATTTTAGTTGAGAGTGGGAATTATGTCCGATACGCATAAAAAAGTAGGAAGAGCGAAAAAGGCTATAGATTTGCTTGTTTCTAAAGGTGTTGAATTTATTTTACACGCCGGGGATATAGTGGAGGAAGAGATTTTAGAGTATTTGGAAAATTGCGGTGTTAGATATACGGCAGTTTTGGGAAATAACGATTTTCATCTTTATAAGGTAGTGGATAAGTATAATTTAAACAGTGAACCTCACTATTTTAAACTAGCTTCAAGGACGTGGAAGCTTATGCATTATCCTAAATATATGTTTCCGCTTGATACAGATATCATAGTGTATGGACATACGCACGATGTGGATATTACTTTTAACGGAAGAAATCTTATTTTAAATTCGGGGGAAATTTGTGCGAGAGACCACGGATTTTCTACGTGTATGACGCTTGATATTGAAGAGGATAAATATGTGGTGACTCTTTATTACAGACAGATTAAAACAAGTGAGTGGAAAAGTAAAACGAAAGAATTCTTTTTTAAAGTGGAAAAATGATTTATTTATGTGCTATTAGCAATATTCGCTCCGGGGCTTGCAAAGAGGATTGTAAGTTTTGTACCCAAAGTGTAAGATGGGGGGCTGATATTACAAGATATAAAGAAAAGCCGATAGAAGTTATTGTAAATGAAGCGAAACTTGCCAAAAAAAATAGGGCTTCGGGGTTTTGTCTTGTGACAAGTGGGAAAAGTCTTGATGATAAAACTCTTGAGTATGTTTCTAAAGCAAGTAGGGCTGTTTTAAAAGAAGTTGATATCTCTTTGATTGCTTGTAGCGGGTTAGCTACCAAAGAGGCTTTAAGAGAATTAAAAAAAGCAGGAGTTAAGATTTATAATCATAACCTTGAAACAAGCAAAGAGTTTTATTCTAATATATGCTCAACTCATAGTTGGGATGAGAGGTTTTTAACTTGTGAAAACGTTAAAGCGGTAGGTCTGTGGTTATGTAGCGGTGGAATTTTCGGAATGGGAGAGAGTGAAAAAGATAGAATTGCCCTTTTAAACTCTCTTAAAGAATTAAATCCACAAGGAATTCCTATTAATTTTTTTGTAGAAAATAAAAAATTACCTTTAAAAGCTACGCATAATAAGGAAATGGCTTTAAAAATAATCAAAATGTTTAGAAAGAATTTTGAAAAAAGTATTATAATGCTTGCCGGCGGAAGGGAAGCGGTTTTTAAAAATAGTTGGCTTGAGGGAATAGAAGCTGGGGCTAATTCGATAGTAATAGGTGATTATTTAACGATAAAAGGTGAAGAACCGAGTAAAGATTTGGAACTTTTAGTAAAAAAGGGGTATGAGATAGCCGATGAATGTTGAATTACTTATTATATCTTTATCCGTTATTTTGCTTATTTCTCCTTTTTTGAGCAATTTGTTAAAACTTCCGATTTCTATGGTGGAGATTACTTTAGGAGCTGTTTTTAGTGCTATAGGACTTATTAATCATAATGAAATGTTTAATCTTTTGGCAGAAGTCGGATTTTTATATTTAATGCTTCTTGCCGGAATAGAGGTTAATTTAAAAGAACTTTTAAGAATACCTAAAGAAGTTATTAAAAAGGCTTTGTTGTTTTTAGTGATTTTAAACGGATTAAGCGGTTTATTTGTATTTATGTTAGGCTTTTCTAAAATATTTCTTGTGATTTTCCCTCTTATTTCCATAGGGCTTATGATTTCCATTCAACAAGAAATAGGAAAAACGAAATGGCTGGATTTGGCTATAAAAGTGGGAGTTTTAGGCGAGCTTTTATCTATTTTGATTTTAACTGTGGTAAGTGGATATTTTGAATTCGGTTTTGGTAAACGTCTTTTGATTACTACTCTTGTTTTAGTTTTGTTTTTAGTTTTTTTGGGAGTTTTATTTTTTGTAATAAGAACTCTTTTTTGGTGGTTTCCAAAACTAAAACATTATTTAATGCCGGGAGTTGATAAGTATCATCAGGATGTTAGAATAGCTTTTAGTCTTTTTTTTATTACGATTGCTTTTTTAATGAAAATTCATATAGATGTTGTATTGGGGGCGTTTGTAGTGGGGGTCTTTATATCTACGTTTTTTGAACATAATAAAGAGCTTGAACATAAATTAGCACCTTTTGGATTCGGATTTTTAATTACTATATTTTTCGTACACGTCGGGACTTCTTTGAACTTGAAATTAATCTCTTACGATATGATAGTAGATGCTTTATTTATAGTAATGATAATGATTGTACTTAGGTTTATCGCCGCACTTGTTTTTTATCCTATTTTAGGGCTTAATAAAACCGTGCTTTTTGCTTTGTCTTTATCTATGCCTCTTACTTTGTTAATAGCTACTGCCACTTTAGCTCATCAAAACCACACTATTAGCGATTATTGGTTTAATGTATTAGTATTTACGGCGGTGTTGGAAGTAATTATCGTAATGATAAGCACAAAAGTGCTTAATAATATGAATAAAGTTTAATTTCTTCAAACTTTATTCTCCGGATTAAGATGAAATTTATCATATCGAAGTCTTCTTTAAAAGTCTTTTTTTTTATAGAATCTGTATTCTTATATTCGTTTATAAATTTTTCGAAAATGATTTTTATTTTGAAAATCTCTTTTCTTTTTTGTTCTATGAAAGAGATTATTCTTATATCTTTATTATATTTTGATTTTAAATAAGGGTAGAGAAATTCGTTTTCCGATTTAATATGCTCTTCGAAATTTATTTTTAATTTTTTTAAAAGTTTAACGGTTTTGCCGAATTTTTGTTTTTGAAAATTAGTTTCTATTTTTACACATAAAGATAATAATACTTTATGTTCTTTTTTTAGTTTTTTTATTAAATTTTTTTTCGACGGTTTAAAAAGTATTTTTACAAATCGCACAAAAATCCTTTTTTTTTATTTTAGCTTATATGAAAAGTATTTTCATTGATTCTTCTCAATAAGATAAAAAATTCTATTTGATATAATTTCACAAAAAAGGAACTCAATGGTAGTTACAAGATTTGCACCAAGTCCTACCGGGTATTTACATATAGGTGGGCTTAGAACGGCTCTTTTTAACTGGCTTTTAGCCAGAAAACATAACGGAAAATTTAGATTAAGAATTGAAGATACGGACCTTAGCCGTAATAAACAAGAAGCGGTTGACGCTATTCTTAAAGCTTTTAACTGGGTTGGAATGAAATGGGATGATGAAGTTGTATTTCAAAGTGAGAGATTTGACATTTATAAAAAGTATATCGATGAACTGCTTCAAAAAGGGCTTGCTTATAAGTGTTATTTGACAAAAGAAGAACTTGAGACGATAAGAGAATCCAGAATGAAAGGAATCGAACCTCCTATCGATATTAGAAAATACAGAGATTTTGAAGGGGAACTTGATAAACCTTATGTAATTAGATTTAAAGCTCCGCTTGAGGGGAAAGTCTCTTTTTTTGACGGAGTTAAGGGAGAGGCTGTAATTGATGCAAAAGAGATAGACGATTTTGTTATAGCAAGAAGCGACGGGACGCCTACTTATAATTTTGTTGTGGTGATTGACGACTATGAAATGGGAATGACGGATATTATAAGAGGGGATGACCATTTTACAAATACTTTTAAACAGATTTTGGTTTATAAAGCTTTTGGCTGGGATTTACCGAATTTTTATCACGTGCCTATGATTCATAACGAAAAAGGCTCTAAAATGAGTAAACGTGACGGAGCCGTGGATGTTATGGAATATAAGCGTGATGGGTATTTGCCGGAAGCTCTGCTTAACTTTTTGGTAAGACTCGGTTGGTCACACGGAGACCAGGAGATTTTCAGTATTGAAGAGATGATACAACTTTTTGACCCGAAAGACATCAATAAATCTCCTAGCAGATACAACAAAGACAAACTTGACTGGTTAAATTCCCACTATATTAAAAACTCTCCAAACGAAAGACTTGAAAAACTTCTTAGAGACGATTTCGGGATAGATATTATTAATCACGATAAAAAAGAGATTTTAATCGACGAACTTAAAGAGAGGGTAAAAACTCTAAAAGAAATGGCTGAAGAGATTGAAAAAATCTTAACGCCTCCTACAAGTTATAATGAAAAAGCGTTTAAAAAGTTTATAAAAGATTCCGTTGTGACCAATCTAAAAGAGTTTGTTAACTATTTAGAAGATAAAAACCCTCATCTACCTCCGGAGTGGCACGATGTGATGAATGAGTTTTTAAAATTAAAATCATTAAAACCAAAAGAACTTATGCCTCCACTTAGAATAGCTATGGTAGGAGATACGAAAGGAATAGACTTAACCGCTCTTCTTAGTATTCTAGGAAAAGAAGAGGTTATAAAAAGAGTTAACTTTTTAATCGCAAAAGCGATGATTTTTTAAAATACCGGCTCGTAAGTCTCCTCTTTTGGAGGAGGAGACATTTTCGTAAATAGTTCTTTTTTTCCGTTTATTTCGTAGTAGTGTACTCCTTTTGGAATTTTAAATTTTCTAATTAATTCAGGGTGTATTTTGAGTAAATGTGAATAAAAGTATTTAAAAGCGGGAGCCGAAATTCTACCACCACTCATACTTTTACCCAGTGTCGAAGAGTCGTCGTTTCCAAACCAGATAAGAGTTTGAGAGTTTGGTGTAAACCCACAAAACCACGCATCGACGAAATTATTGGTAGTACCGGTTTTTCCGGCTATTTCTATACCTTTTACTCTTGCGTTTCTTCCGGTTCCTTTTTTAACTACGTCTTGGAGAATGTTTGTTATGAGATATGCTTGATAGTCTGGTTCTATATATTCGTGTGTCGGAGGAAATGAAATTTTTATATTTTCTCTTGGAATTTCCAGGCTTTTTACTATATGAATTTGAGATTTTATGCCGTAATTGCTAAATATCGTATAAAGTTCGCTAAATTTCCACATATTGATACCTACACTTCCTAAAGCTATACTTAAGTTTCTAGGAAGGTTGTCAAATCCGAAGTTATACATTTCTTTAATAACAGTATCAAGCCCCATAGACATGACCAGGTTTATTGTGGCTAAGTTTCTTGAATGAACCAAAGCTTCTTTTAAGGTTATCAGTCCTAAGGTGTTTTTTTCGTAGTTTTTAGGTTTCCAGTATTTATCTTCTTCCGGTGTGTTGCTTGGGATTTTAAACGTTCTACTGATATCGGCTATTTTGCTTCCCGGATTATAACCTATATTTAGGGCTATTTGATAAATAAAAGGCTTTATAGCACTTCCTACGCTTCTTTTGGATTGGACAGCTCTGTTGAATTTGCTTTTTTTATAATCGATTCCTCCCACAAGTGCCAATACCTCTCCACTGCTAGGAGTAATTGTTATTAAAGCTCCGTTTAATTTTGATTCGTTTAATTCCGGATTTAATTTAAGAACTCTTTTTTTATTCCATTTAATCGTTTGTTGTGCTAATTTTTGAGTAGGAAGGTCTATTGTTAAATTAATATCGTATCCTTTTGTAAATAAATCCGGATATTTAGGAAGAAGTTGCATAATAGCGGTATCTACCGCATAAGGGGCTTGGTTTTGTATCATAGTTTTATAAACTTTAGGACGTTTTAAAATAGCTTCTTTATACTCTTTTGAAGAAATCCATCCTAAAGTGTACATTCTTTTTATGATTCTATCGGCTCTTTTTATGTTTAGTTCGTAGTTTCTTGTAGGGTCGTAAAGGCTTGGTCCTTTTGGAAGTGCTATAAGCATAGCTATTTCTTTTAAGTTCAAATCTTTTAAATCTTTATGAAAATATCCGAAAGCCGCCGTTTTTATGCCGTAATATCCGTGACCCAGATAGATTTGGTTTAAATATCTTTCTAAAATTTCTTCTTTTGTTAAGAAATGTTCCACTTTCATTGAGATTATCATCTCTTTTAATTTTCTTTGTATGGTTTTTTTGCGGTTAAGGTATAGATTTTTTATTAATTGTTGAGTTATGGTTGAGGCTCCTTCGACTTTTTTACCGGCTTTTATGTCTTTGATTAAAGCTCTTAAAATAGCATTGAGATTGGCTCCTTCATGTTCAAAAAAAGATGTATCTTCCGTGGCTATTAACGTTTCTATGACTCGTGGGGGAATATCGTCGTATTTTACGTAAAAACGGTTCTCTTTTTTGTATTTTACGGCTAATAATTGACCGTTTTTATCATAAAATCTAGCTGACAAAGGAGGGTTATAATAAAGAATTTTTTCGGTGGCGAATCTGGTGGAATTGTAAAGATATAAAAAATATCCTATAGCTGTTAATAATACGGAAGTTATTATGATAAGCGTAACGGTAAAAATTTTTTTTAGCAATTTATTCCTTTAAAAAATTAATGGTTTTGGAAATTATATCACTTTGAATGTTTACTCGTCCAATAATTCTGAAAATCGGCTGTTTAACGGTAGGGGGCCTTATGGCTCCTATTAAAATATTTTGATTTTTTAATTCGTTTTGTTTCTGAAGCAGGATTTTGTTGTCTTTTACCGGAATGATTTTAATTAAAGATTCTGAATTTAGAATTAATCTTCTTTTTTTTATTTTTTGTTTAAAGTCTTCTTTTTTAGACACTATTTTTTCTAAGGCGTAATAAGCAAGCAGTGTATCGGCAGGGCTTAGGGCGGTTGTGTAGATTATGCTTTTGGCTTTGTTTATTAAAAACTCTATTATCTCTTTTTGGGCTAAAATATAAGCCCCGTAACTTCCAAGAGCCTTTCCTAAAGTCCCCATTTTAATAGTTTTTAAAGGGTTTAATTCATATTCGTCGGTAATACCCATTAAATTTTCTCCCACTACCCCCACACTGTGTGCTTCGTCTATTATAAGGGTGCCTATTTCTTGGGCGTAGAAGGTTATCTCTTTTTTGACTTTGTCTCCGTTCATTGAGTAAATTCCCTCAACAACCACAAAGACTCTTTTAAAATTTTTTAAATCTTTTGATTTTTTTTCCAAATCCTCTAATGAGTTGTGATTAAAAAATCTAACTTCTGCTTGAGTTAATCTACTTCCTACCATACCACTTGCGTGGTATTCGCTGTCTACTAAAAATAAATCCCCCCTTCTGCCGAGTTCAAAAAGTGCCATATTGGCTAAAAATCCGCTTCCTACGATGATCGCGTCTTCAAAATCGTTTAGTTTTTTTAACTTGTTTTCAAGCATTTTGTGGGCTCTGTTGTAGCCGTTTACAAGCAGTGAAGCTTTGCTTCCGTGAAAGCCGAGTTGATTTAGTTTTTCAAAAGCTTTGTTTAAAATATCTTTGTCTTCTGCTAAACCTAAATAGTCGTTGCTTGCTAAGTCTATAATGCTTTGAGGGTATAGTTTCCTTTTTCTTAGTCTATTTTTCTTCTCTAAAATCGATAATTCTTTTTTATACATTATTAAATTAAGACCTTTTTTGTTAAAATTTTATCAAAAAAGGCCTTTTATGGATATAAGAAAAAAGTTTTTAGAGTTTTTTGAGAGTAAAGGACATAAAGTTTATCCGTCAGCTCCACTTGTACCGGATGACCCGACACTTTTATTTACAAATGCCGGAATGGTTCCTTTTAAACCTATTTTTACAGGAGAAAAACCGGCACCGACTCCTCCTAGGGCTTGTAGTTCGCAGCTTTGTATGAGAGCCGGTGGAAAACACAATGACCTTGAAAACGTAGGATATACAAACCGTCATCATACTCTTTTTGAGATGCTTGGAAATTTTAGTTTCGGAGATTACTTTAAAGAAGACGCCATTAAATATGCCTGGGAATTTGTAACCGAAGTACTTGAACTTCCAAAAGATAGACTTTGGATTACGATTCACGAAAGTGACGATGAGGCAGGAAAAATTTGGGAAAAATATGTAAGTAAAGACAGAATCGTAAAAATGGGAGATAAAGATAATTTCTGGCAAATGGGAGATACGGGGCCTTGTGGACCTTGTAGTGAGATTCATTACGACCAGGGGGCGGATAAATTTAATTCTCCGGAAGATTATTTAGGAGGGGATGGAGATAGATTCCTTGAAATTTGGAACCTTGTATTTATGCAGTATAATAGAGATGAAAACGGAAATTTAACCCCTCTTCCAAAACCTAGTATCGATACGGGAATGGGACTTGAGAGAATTACGGCTATAAAAGAGGGGGTTACAAGCAATTACGACTCTTCTATTTTTAGACCTTTGCTTGAAAAAATCGTAGAAATTACGGGTAAAGAGTATCATACCGATAAAAGAGGAGCAAGTCATAGGGTTATAGCGGACCACATAAGAGCAGTTACTTTCCTTGTAGCTCAAGGCGTGCAGTTTAGCAGAGAAGGTAGGGGGTATGTACTTAGAAGAATTTTAAGACGTGGAGTTAGACACGGGTATTTGCTTGGAATGAGAGAACCTTTTATGTATAAAATCGTAGATACTCTTGCAAATCAAATGGGTGAGCAGTATCCGTATCTTCTTGAAAAGAAAGAGTCTGTAAAAGATACTATTAAGCTTGAAGAAGAGAGATTTTTCGAAACGATTGACAAAGGAATGCAGCTTTTTGAAGAAGAGCTTAAAAAAACTTCGGGAGATGTTTTTAGTGGAGAAGTTGCGTTTAAACTTTATGATACTTACGGGTTTCCTCTTGATTTAACGGAAGATATGTTAAGAGAAGTAAATAAAAAAGTGGATATGAAAACGTTTAACGCTTTAATGGAAGAGCAAAAACAAAGAGCCAGAGCCAACTGGAAAGGAAGCGGGGACGTTAAGATTAATTTAAAAGATTTGGAAAAAATTGAACCTAATAAGTTTGTAGGATATGAATATACGGAGTATGAAACAAAAGTAAAAGCGTTATTTGATGAAAATATGAATTTAGTTGAAGAGCTTGTTAATAAAGATGGTTGGGTAATGGTTGAAGAGACTCCTTTTTATGCAGAAAGTGGGGGTCAGGTTGGAGATAAGGGTGAAATTATCAAAAACGGTAAAGTTGTCGCAAAAGTAGTGGATACTAAAAAATTTGACGACAGAAACTTAAGTAAGGTAGTAAAAGCCGATTTAAAAGTAGGTGATGAGGTAAAAGCCGTTGTGGATGAGAGTAGAAGTGAAATAGCTAAAAACCATACGGCAACTCACCTTCTACACGCGGCACTTAGAAAAGTTTTAGGAGAGCACGTAACTCAAGCCGGGTCTTTGGTGGAGGCTAATAGATTAAGATTTGACTTTACCCATCCTAAAGCTTTAACAAAAGAAGAGCTTATGGCGATTGAGGAGATGGTAAATAGAGTAATTGTCAAATCAATTCCGGCAGAAGTTAAAGAAATGAGTATAGATGAAGCTAAAAAAATAGGTGCTATGGCACTTTTCGGTGAAAAATACGGGGATGTAGTAAGGGTTGTAAAATTCGGAGATTTTAGTATCGAACTTTGTGGAGGTACTCACGTAAACAATACGGCTGAAGTTAATAGTTTTTATATTACTAAAGAATCCGGAGTTAGTGCGGGTGTTAGAAGAATAGAAGCCGTTGCGGGATTTGGGGCTTATAAATATGCAAGAGGTTATATCGATTTGGTAGAAGAGATTAAAGCGGAAAATAAAGCAAAAGACGTAAAATCGTTTATAGAAAAACAAAAAGATGAAATTAAGAATTTAAAATCTAAAATAAAAGAGCTTGAAAAAGCCGCCCTTAAAGAACTTAAACCGGTTCAAAAAGACGGAGTTAATTATATAATCGAAAGAATAGACAAAGCAAATCTTAGAGAAATAGCAACGGAACTTAAAGGAAAATTTGATAATTTAGTGGCGTTTTTAGCAGGTGAAAACAACGGTAAAGTTACGCTTGTGGCAGTTAGTAAAACGGATAATATAAAAGCCGGGGATTTGATTAAAAACTATGCTCCGATAGTCGGTGGAAAAGGTGGTGGAAAACCGGATTTCGCTCAAGGTGGTGGAAAAGACGTTTCAAAAATCGATGAGATGATTGAAAAAGTAAAAAAAGACCTTTTATAAAAGGATTGAAATGAAAATTTTATTGGTGGAAGACGATAAACAATTAGGTAGAGCTTTAACTAAAGGTTTAAAAGCGAACGGGTATGACGTAACACATTTGGAAGACGGAGAAGATGCGTTTGATGATATTTTGATAAACGAATACGATGTGTATCTGCTTGATATTAATATTCCCGGAATTGACGGGTTAAAGCTTGTAAAACTTATAAGAAATAAAAATAAAGAAGCCATTATTTTTATGATTACGGCGTCTGCCGAAATAGAAGATATGGAAAAAGCTTACGGAAACGGATGTGATGAATATATAAAAAAACCTTTTCATATTGAAGAGTTGCTTTTAAGAATTAATCATTGGAAGAAGATAAAACAAAATGCTTCTAATCAAACGAAAGAGGATAAGATTAGGGTTGACAATATGGAGTTTTATTTCGATACTTTGGATTTGTATATTGACGGAGTACTTGCCAATTTGAGAAAAAAAGAGAAAAAACTTCTTGCGGTTCTTTTAAAAAATATAGGTAAAACGGTAAAAAAAGAGGATATTATTAAATATGTATGGGAAGGAGAAGAAAAAAAATCATATCCTTTAAGACAACTTGTAAGCGAACTTAAAAGTAAACTTCCAAAAGATTATATAGTTTCGGAAGTAGGGATAGGTTATAGATTTGATAAAAAATAAAATAACTCTTAATAAGGTTATTTTAATCTTTTTTATTTTAATTTTTTTTATTTCTTTTTTATTCATTTATTCTCAATATAGAATATCCAGGGAAATTTTGATTCAAAGTTATCTTAATAAATACGCTCTTTTGGCTTTGCAGGTTAAGGAGCATTTCGGTAGTGCTTTTGATAAAGCTTTTTATGCTTTTAAAAATCAGGAAAAGCAAAATATTTTAAATTTGTATAAGCTTCCGTATTTTTATAATAACGGTACGGTTGACGTTGTAAAAATAGCTAAGTTTTTAAATAAATATAATACTTTGAAATCTGGTCATTATGAGGTGTTTTTATTGAATAAAAATTATATAATAGCCGCAAGTAATAATGAAAAAGATATAGGAAAAGATTTAAGTAACAATCCTTTTCTTAAGAAAATAATCGGGGATGTGTTTAAGGGTACTAAAAAAATAGAAATCTCTTATATTGATTTGGCTTCGGATTCTATAGAGCTAAAAAAATACTATTTTATTAGGACGTTAGACGGAAAATATATAATAGGTCTTGCGTATGTAGTTGATATTTATGATAATTTAAAAGATATTTATGATTTTGTAAAGCCTACGACTAAGATATTAGACATTTATTTTTTGGATAAATATAAAATTTATAAGTTGGATATGGAAAAAAAGAGAGTGTTTTCTCAAGACAAAGAGTTTTATAAGGAAATGGTAAAAGATATTTTAAACGATATGAATACTAAGTCTCAAAAAGAGATTTTGGAATATATTTTTTCTCTTTTTGAAAAAAATAATAATCTTTTAAAAGAGATAGATATTGATAAGAACGAACTCACTATTTTTGCTCTTATAAATTCTCTTTTCGAGCAAATAAACAGTAAAGTAATAATTAAAACCGTTTACGATATTTCTTGTTTAAAAAAAGATTTGAATAAATTAAATGTAAATTTAATTGTTATTTTGGTATTGTTTATTTTTGCTTTTACTTTTATGTATATGATAATAGTATTTCGTATTACTAAACCTTTAATGAAACTTGTGGATAAAATGAGAAAGAACAAACCTTGTTATGAATGTAATTCTTATATTCAAGAGATAAACGATGTAAAAAACAGTTACAATATATTACATTCTAAATTAAATAAAGAGATAGAAAAAAATAAAAATCTTTTAGAGCTAAACAGAAGATTTATCGTTGATACCATTCATCAAATAAGAACTCCTCTTCAAATTATAATGCTTAATATGGATTTGCTTAAATTTCAGATAAAAGATAAGGATGTAGAAGAGATTATTGAAGAGATAGACGCAGCTGTCGCTATGCTTACGAATTCTTATGAGGATTTGGCTTATTTGTCTTCTAATAATACTGCTATAACATATAAACCGGCTTTAATTGATATTGCTAAAGTCTTAAAATCCAGAATAGGATTTTTTTCTAATATAGCTAAAGTTAATGATAAAAGACTTATTGATAAAATCGAAGATGATTCGATTGAGTATATGATAAACAGAATAGAGTTTGAGAGAATTATCGATAATAATATTTCAAATGCAATTAAGTATTCAACCGGTAAGGATATAGAAATATTTTTTAGAAAAGTATGGGATAAGGTTATTTTGAGATTTGTATCCGAGGGCGAGCCTATTAAAAATCCGGAAAAGATTTTTGATAAAAATTATAGAGAACAGATTCATAAAAGAGGTTTGGGATTAGGACTTAATATAGTTAAAAATATCTGCGATAAATATTCTATTAAATATAGGGTTTATTATAAAGACGGTAAGAATGTTTTTGAGTATGTTTTTAAGATTTAACAGTTTTGATACAATTTCATTAGAAAGGTTGTTATGATACTTTGTAGTGCTTCTAAAACCCGTGCTAAATTATTACAAGAAGCAGGTATTGATTTTATTCAAAAAAGCTGTGATTTTGATGAAGAACGGATAACGGCTAAAGACCCGTATGAATTTGTATTTACAGCTAGTTACGGTAAATTTAAAGAGTGCTGTAAATGTTTTAAAAGCGAAGACATTATAACGGCGGATACGGTTGTGAGTGATGGAAAAGAGATTTTAAGAAAAGCCAAATCAAGAGATGATGCAAAAAGAATCTTACTTGCTCAAAGTGGAAAAGAGATAAAAATTATAACTTGTATGTGGGTTAGGTTTAAAGGGCGGACTTTTTGTAGGATAGATGAGACCGTTTATGAATTTGAGGAATTTGATGTTAATGATTTGGAAAAATATTTGGATTCTAATGAGTGGCAGGGAAAAGCCGGAGCGTGTATGGTTGAGGGATTTTGTAAAAAATATATAAAAAATATAAAAGGGTATGAGTCTACTGCAATGGGGCTTTGTTTGGAAGAGTTAGTAAAAATAATAGGAGAGAGAAATGTTAATTAGAGAGATTCAAGAGTTTCAAAGAATTAGAAAAGACGCTAGGGCTTATTTTTGTTATCTGCTTCAGAGAAATTTGCCAAATAGGCTCCCGAATATAGGAGTTGATGTTATTTATGACGGACTTGAGAGAATAGTTCACGAAATTCCCGAAGCTAATGCCGCTTATGTATTGGATGCCGGGGGTAAACAGATTAGTAAAATGATAACTTTAAAAGATAAGTATAAAAATTTTGATGTTGAATTTAATCAGGCGAATAGAACTTATTTTTATAAAGCGGTTAAAGAAAAAAAGTGTATCTTAACTGACCCTTATCCGAGTTTAATAGGTGGAGAGATGGTGGTAAGTGCGGCAATGCCGATTTTTAACGATAAAGGGGAGCTTTTGTATGTAGCGGTTATCGATATTCCTTTAGAAGAGATTTTAAAATTTGTTCATAAAGAAAGAGGGGATAACTGGGCTCATACTTTCAATAGAGTGGTTTACGGTGTTTTTGCAGTTGCTTTATTTGCTATTTGTGTGCTTTTGTTTATAGATGGGATTAAGATGTTTTTTACTTATACGCTCAATAATATAGACGTTAAGAAAATGTTTGAGTCTACTATTTTGATAACTCTTTCGTTAGCTCTTTTTGATTTGGTGAAAACCCTTCTTTTTGAAGAGGTTATAGGGGAAAAAGAGGACAATCCTTTTGCCATTCATAAAACTATGATTAAGTTTTTGGGAAGTATTGTAATTGCCCTTGCGATTGAGGGACTTATGCTTGTATTTAAATTCGCTATGATTGCTCCGCATAAATTAATTTATGCGGCTATGCTTTTGGCTGCTGTTACGTTTTTACTTGTGGGACTTGCTTATTATATGAAAAATGTGGGTAAAGATATAAAATAAGGAAGATTATGATAGGAATTGTAAACTATAATATGGGTAATTTGGCAAGTGTCGTTAACGCTTTTAAAAAAATAGGTGCTAATGTTGAGGTTGTAAATGAGAGTGATAAACTGAAAAACTACGATAAACTTGTATTTCCGGGAGTCGGGGCGTTTGGTGATGCAATGCTTCATTTAAAAGAGACAAATCTTGATGAGGCTATGAGAGAGTTTGTAAAAAGTGGAAAATACGTACTTGGAGTTTGTCTTGGAATGCAGCTTTTGTTTGATAGAAGTGAAGAATTTGGTGAACATAAAGGACTTGGGATAATTCCCGGGAGTGTGATTAGGTTTGATAAAAAAATAGAATCGACTCATAAAGTCCCGCATATGGGATGGAATAAAATGTTTTTTAAAAAAAATTTACCTCTTTTTAAAGGGCTTGATAATCCTTATTTGTATTTCGTTCACTCTTATCACGTAGTGTGTGATGAAGAGTATGTAATAGGTAAGACAATTTACGGGTATGAGTTTGTAAGTGCCGTAAATAAAGATAATGTATTTGGGTTTCAACCGCATCCGGAAAAGTCTCATAACGAAGGGCTTAAAATTCTTGAGAATTTCGTTAAGTTATAAGGGGTTAAAAGGGTAAGAGATGATAAAATTATTAGAAATTAAAAACTACAGACGTTTACAATCTTTTAAATTTGATGGATTTAGAAGAATAAATTTAATTACGGGGGCTAATAATATAGGAAAAACTTCTTTATTAGAAGCTATATCTTTTGCAACATTGGATAATCCGGATTCTGTTATATTGAATTTATTTCAGATTTTACAAAAAAGAGACCCTGAAATACCTATAAGGCATAAAGAGGAGCCGATAAGTAGTTTTATCGGCGATATCAGAAAAAGGTATAAGTTTTTTGAAATTAACAGCAATTTAACAAATATTTCTTTTAAAAGTAGCGATTCGATAGAATATTTATTTGAAATAAAAGTTAATAAAAAGAATAAAAAATATACGAAAATAGTTAATCCTTATATTCTGCCTGAAATTGATACTAAACATTATGTGTTTATTGTGGATTTAGGAGGTAGTATTATTACTTTAAAAGAGTGGTATAAATTCGTGCAAACCAATGAAGATGAAGAGTTTATAAATGAAAATATTAAACTTTTTGACTCTAATGTAGAAAAATTTAAAATTATTAATGATGAACCTTCTGTAAAAATAAAAAATCTTAACGATTATATACCTATTAGCGAACTTGGTGAAGGATTGAAGAGATTTATTTTTATTTTACTTGCGTTTTATAAAGTTAAAGATAAAAAAAACGGTATTGTTTTAATTGATGAGGTTGAGAATGGAATTTGGTATAAAAATTATGAATTAATTTGGAAAAATATAATTTATTTAAGTGAAAAATTTAATGTTCAGGTTTTTGCAACAACTCATTCAAAAGAATTGATTGAATCTTTTGTAAAAGTTATTGAAAAAGAAAAATTTGATGATATGAGTTTTATAGAACTTTTAGAAGATAGGTATATGCATTTTAATAAGGATACTTTAAAATTAGAGCTTGAAAATGATTTTGAGGTTAGAGGATGGTAGTAGATATTGGAATTATAATAGAGTCTGCCGAAGCTGGAAAAAGTGAGCAAAATCATATTGTCAGAATACTTGATTTAAAAAAATATGAGAATAATATCTATTTGGATTTGAGAGGTAGAAAAATTATGTTCTATAAAATGAAAGGAAAAGGTGAACTTTTAAAAGAAGAAAATTATAATGGTATTGTTCAAAAAAGTAAAAAATTTTTATTTATATTGGATGCAGATGAAAATTTTAATAAAACTCAAAGCGATATTCAAAGTTTGATTGGTAGTTTAGTTCAAAAATTTAATATAAAAGCTGATTATTTTATAAGTTGTAATCCTCATACGAAAAAAGGTAATATTGAAACGCTTTTGCTTGAATGTGTAAAAGAGAACTTAAAAACGTGTTATAGAAATTTTTTAAAATGTATGGGTAAAGATAGCTTAGATAAATGTTTGGCAAAAAATCTTTTACAAAAAATGTTTGAAATAAAACAACCACCATATGAATTGGATTGTGAATATTTTAATAAATTAAGAAATAAATTTAGTAATTTATAAGGAGTAAAAATGACTATTTTCCCGGCGATAGATTTAAAAGACGGTAAGGCTGTTAGGCTTACAAAAGGTTTGATGGAGAGTGCGAAAGTATACAGTAATGAGCCTTATGAACTTGCAAAAAGATTTGAGGAAATGGGGGCTAAGTGGCTTCATATAGTGGATTTAAACGGGGCTTTTGCAGGAGAACCTAAAAATATAGAACAGATTGAAAAGATAAGAAAAAACACTAAATTAAAAATCCAGCTAGGTGGTGGAATAAGGGATGAAGATACGATAAAAAGATATCTTGATTTGGGTATTAACAGACTTATTTTAGGAAGCATTGCAGCAAAAAATCCTCAAAAAGTAATAGAACTTGCCGATACTTATCCGATAGCCGTAGGAATTGATGCAAAAGGCGGTTTTGTAGCGATTGACGGATGGGGTAAAACCGAGGGTATAAAAGCTACGGAACTTGCTAAAATGTATGAAAATTCTAAAATAGAGTGTATAATTGCAACAGATATTTCAAAAGACGGAACCTTAAGTGGTCTTAATATCGACTTCATTTTGGATATCCAAAATGCAAGTAAAAAACCGGTAATCGCCAGTGGTGGGGTAGCCTCCCAAGAAGATATTAAGAAAGTAAAAGAGAACAACATTTACGGGGTAATAATCGGAAAAGCCTTTTATGAGGGCAGAATAGATTTAGAAAAAATTTTAAAGGAGTATTAATGGGAAAAATATTAGTAATAGACGACTCATCAACGATGAGAAGAATTCTTGTGAATACTTTGGCTAGATTAGGTTATACTGATATTGTTCAAGCTGCTGATGGAGTTGAAGGATGGGAAGCTTACAGAACTCATAAGGATGAAATTGAAGCGATTTTAACTGACTGGAATATGCCTAATATGGACGGGCTTGAGCTTGTTAAAAAAATTAGGGCAGTTGACCAGGATACACCTATCGTAATGGTAACAACAGAAGGTGGTAAAAAAGAGGTTATTACCGCTTTAAGAGCTGGCGTTAATAATTATATTGTTAAACCTTTTGACCCACCTACTTTAAGAAAAAAATTAGAAGCGATATTTAATAAAGATGCAAAGTAAGTATTACGAATTAAAAGTTAAGGTTTCGTCTTTTAAAGACGAAATCGAAAACTTTTTAATGGAAAGATTTTTTAACGGTATCGAAGAGAAAAACGATACGTTAATTTTAAGAAGTGAGGATAAGTTTGATTCTCTTATAGATGAGTTGAAAGATTACGTAAAAGCGTTAGAAGAGATTTTTCAAACTAAAATAGATTTACAAATAGAAATAGAAGAAAAGTCAAATAAAGATTGGATAAAAACTTATCAGGAATCAGTAAAACCGGTTGAAATTGAGGAATTTTATATTCATCCTAGCTGGTATCCTCCTAAAGAAGGAAAAATTAATATCCTAATAGACCCGGCTCTTGCATTTGGAAGTGGTCACCACGAAACGACAAGAAGCTGTGTAAAAGCTATAAAAAAATATGTTAAAAAGGGTGATACTCTTTTAGACGTAGGATGTGGAAGTGGAATTTTGGGAATTGTGGCAAGTAAGCTGGGGGCTAAGGTTGATGCGTGTGATACCGACCCTTTGGCAGTTAAAAGTGCTAGGGAAAATTTTGAACTAAACAATGTAAGCTATAATGAAATTTGGGAAGGTAGCGTAAACAATACCGATAAAACTTATGATGTGGTGGTAGCTAATATTATTGCTGATGTTTTGGTTTTTATCGCTAGGGATTTAAAAGAAAAAACAGAAAAATATTTGATTCTCTCCGGGATAATAGATAAATATAAAAACAGAGTCCTTCAAAAATATAAGGATTTTGAATTAATCGAAGAAATCCCGGAAAACGAATGGGTTACATTAATATTTAAAAGGAAATAGATGGCAGATAAACAGAATAACGATAATAAGAATTTTTTTGATAAAAATCCTTTGTTGCTTTTTATAATTTTTGCTTTAATAATTATAGTGGTATTTAGAAGTATAGCTCCAAGTACTTCAAACGGATTAAATTCCATTACTCAAAACGTGGCTCTTACTTATTCGGATATAAAAAAACTAGCTAGGGAAAAAAAACTTGAATATGTGGCTATAGGAAAACATTTAATAAAAGCTAAATTAAAAGACGGGGTTGTGGTGACGGTACAAAAAGTACCGGGTGATACCAGTTTGATTCCTATTTTGGATAAAAATCATATTCCTTACGGTGCTATGAATGATAATAATTGGTTTAGCGATTTGATTTTTGGCTGGATTATTCCTATATTTATTTTTTTTGCTATTTGGATGTTTTTGGCAAACCGTATGCAAAAGGGTATGGGTGGAGTTTTAGGAGTAGGAAGTGCAAAAGGGCTTATAAAATCGGAAAAGCCGGACGTAAAGTTTGATGATGTTGCCGGAAATGACGAAGCGAAAGAGGAAGTAAAAGAGATAGTGGATTTTCTGAAAAATCCCGATAGATACATAGACCTAGGTGCAAAAATCCCAAAAGGTGTTTTGCTTGTAGGGCCTCCGGGTACCGGTAAAACACTTCTTGCAAAAGCCGTGGCAGGTGAAGCTAACGTACCGTTTTTTGCAGTGAGTGGTAGTAGTTTTATCGAAATGTTTGTAGGGGTTGGAGCTGCTAGAGTTAGGGATTTGTTTAACCAGGCTAAAAAAGAGGCTCCTAGTATTATATTTATCGATGAAATTGATGCAATCGGTAAAAGTAGGGCTGCCGGTGGAATGATGGGAGGTAATGACGAAAGAGAACAAACCCTAAATCAGTTACTTGCCGAAATGGACGGATTTGATTCCAATGAACCCGTAATTGTGCTTGCGGCTACCAACAGACCCGAAATTCTTGACCCGGCACTTTTAAGACCCGGAAGATTTGATAGACAAGTGCTTGTTGATAAACCGGATTTTGAGGGAAGAGTTCAGATTTTAAAGGTGCATATTAAAAAAATTAAAGTCGGTAAAGACGTAGATGTAAGAGAGATAGCAAAAATGACGGCAGGACTTGCAGGTGCGGATTTAGCTAATATTGTAAATGAAGCTGCACTTCTTGCCGGTAGAAAAAATAAAAAAGAGGTAAATCAAGAGGAGTTTGTAGAGGCGGTTGAGAGACAAATTGCAGGGCTTGAAAAAAGAAGCAGAAGACTTAACGAAAAAGATAAAAAAATTGTCGCTTATCACGAAAGTGGACATGCTGTAATTGCAGAAATAACACCGGAAGCCAGAAAAGTTAAAAAAGTTTCAATCGTTCCAAGAGGGCTTGCCGCACTTGGATATACGTTGAATCTGCCGGAAGAAGATAAATATTTAATGCAAAAAAGCGAACTTATTGCCGAAGTTGATACACTGCTTGGAGGAAGGGCTGCGGAAGAGGTGTTTATAGGTGAAATTTCAACAGGTGCCGGAAATGACCTTGAGAGGGCTACTGATATTATTAAATCTATGGTTATGCTTTACGGTATGACTGACGTAGCCGGTCTTATGGTTCTTGAAAAGCAGCAAAACAGATTTTTAGGTGGAGGATTTTCTCAAGGCAGGGATTATTCGGAAAAAACTCAAGAAGAGATTGACAGATTTATAAAACAGACTCTTGAAGAGAGATACAAACACGTTAAGAACCAATTAAAAAAATATGCTCCGGTTATTGAGAAAATGGTAAAAGAGCTTTATGAAAAAGAGGTAATTGAAGGAAGCAGGGTAAGAGAGCTTATTAAAGAGTTTGAAAATCCTAATAATGAGGAGAATAATGAAAACAGAAATGATTCTTAAGGAAGGATATCCTTATATAGGAGCCGGTTTTTTAGCTTTTCTTCTTTCTTTAATTTTAACACAGAGTTCTTTTTGGCATTTCTTTTGGTTTTTAGTTTTTGCGTTTTTTGTCTATTTTTTCAGAAATCCGGAAAGAGTCCCGGAAGATAGTTCAAAAGGGGCTATAATATCTCCTAGCGACGGAGAGGTTATAGAAATAAAAGAAGCTATAGCTCCCATAACTAATGAAAAAATGTTAAAAATTTCTATAAGACTTTCTATATTCGATGTACACGTTCAACGCTCTCCTATTTATGGGCAAATGAGTGCTAGAGAGTATATTCACGGGACTTTTTTAACGCTAAATTCGCCTAAAGCGAGTGACCTAAACGAACAAAACAGAGTTTTGTTTGAAAATGGAATAAATAAAGTTGTCGTAAATCAGATAGCAGGGTTTGTTACAAGAAGAATAGTGATGTTTAGGGATTTAGGAAGTGTGAAGTTAGGAGAGAGATATTCGATGATAATGTTCGGGTCTCAAGTGGATTTGTATTTACCTTTGAGTGCTACTGTTAAAGTGAGTGAATTTCAAAAAGTAAAAGCAGGGGAAAGTTTAATAGGATTTTTAAATGAAAGTTAAGTTTGTTTATTTGATTCCCAATTTTTTTACGGCTTTAAGTGCTTTTTTAGGGGTGATGAGTATTATCTCTTCTTCTCAAGGTAAGTTTGAAAAAGCTTTTATTTATATTATGCTCTCTTTAATTGCCGATGGGCTTGACGGAAGATTAGCCAGACTTACCAATACCACTTCCAAATTTGGAGTGGAGTTTGACTCTTTGGCTGACGTTATAGCCTTTGGGGTAGCTCCGGCTATGATGCTGTTTTTTTCCATAGGAAGTGAATACGGGAGATTCGGAGCGTTGGTGAGTGGTCTTTATGTGGTGTTTGGTGCTATCAGACTTGCTAGATTTAACGTAACGACCTCTGAAAACGACCCTAGGTATTTTATAGGGCTTCCTATTCCTACAGCCGCAGTTGTGCTTAGTAGCTGGATTATGCTGGAGCTTAAATATAGAAGTAATTGTGATTATATTGTATTGTTTGGAGCGTTGCTTTTGGCGTTTTTGATGGTTAGTAATTTTAGGTATCCGAGTTTTAAGAAGATGGATTTGAATAAAAACGTGGCTTTTAAGGTATTAATTGTTTTGATTTTGATATCTTCTTTAATTTATTTGTATCCGGTTGAAGCTATAGCTTCGATTCTTAGTTTGTATACGTTTTACGGATTATACAGAGGAATAAAAGGTTATTTAAAGATAATAAAAACTAAAAGATAATTTTTTTCCATTGACAAAAACTTAAATTTGATGTAAAATAAGAAAAATAGAGCAAAAGGATAAAAATGGAAATGGTAAAAATATTTGATACGACTCTTAGAGATGGGGAGCAAAGCCCCGGTGCCAGTATGACTATAGAAGAAAAAATAAAAGTGGCAAGACAACTTGAAAAATTAAGAGTGGATATTATTGAATCCGGTTTTGCAGCGGCAAGTCCCGGAGATTTTGAGGCTATTAATATGATAGCAAAAGAGATAAAAGATTCTACTATCTGTTCTCTTGCAAGAGCTGTTGAAAAAGATATAAAAGCAGCGGCAGACGCAATAGCACCGGCACCTCTTAAAAGAATTCATACGTTTATAGCAACTTCGCCTATTCATATGGAATATAAGCTTAGAATGAAACCGGAAGAAGTTATTAAAAGAGCTGTTGATGCAGTAAAATACGCAAGAACGTTTGTTGATGATGTAGAGTTTAGTTGTGAAGATGCCGGAAGAAGTGAAATGAGCTTTTTAAAAGAGATAATTGGAGCAGTTATTGAAGCCGGGGCGAAAACTATAAATATTCCGGATACTGTCGGATACAGATTTCCAACTGAAATGGGGGTTATGATAAAAGAGCTTACCGAATATTTCCCAAAAGATATAACTTTTTCAGTACATTGTCACAACGACCTTGGGCTTGCTACTGCCAATTCTCTTTACAGTATTTTAAATGGTGCAAGACAGGTTGAGTGTACTATAAACGGACTTGGAGAGAGAGCCGGAAATGCCGCTTTAGAAGAGATTGTAATGGCTATAAAAGTTAGACGTGATTTGTTTGAGGGAATTGATACTAGAATAAATACAAAAGAGATTTATCCGACAAGCCGTCTTGTCGCAAGTGTAACGGGCATAGAGCCTCAACCGAATAAAGCGATTGTAGGTAAAAACGCGTTTGCACACGAAAGTGGTATTCATCAAGATGGAGTTTTAAAACATAAAGAGACTTATGAGATTATGAGTGCAGAGAGTATAGGTCTTGATGTAAGAGATACTATCGTGCTTGGAAAACACAGTGGAAGACACGCTTTTTCTAAAAAGTTGGAGTCTTTAGGATTTAAACTTTCTAAAGAAGAGTTGGATGAAGCGTTTATGAAGTTTAAAAAACTTGCCGATAAGAAAAAAGAAATTTATGATGAGGATATTATTGCGATTTTAAATGATACTATGGATTCAACACCTAAAACTTATGAGCTTATCTCACTTCAACTTAGCGATTGTAGCGACGGAATGCCAAGTGCCGCTGCAAAAATAAAATTTGAAGATAAAATTTACGTAGACGCCGCAATTGGAGAGGGGACTATTGATGCAGTATTTAAAGTAATAGACAGAATTAGTGGAATTACCGGTAAGCTTATGGATTATAAAGTGGAAGCCGTAAGTGAAGGAAAAGACGCACTTGCAAAAGTTATGGTAAAAGTTGTATTTGATAAAGATAAACCGGCTGTTATGGGGCACGGGCTTAGTATCGATACTATGCTTGCAAGTGCCAGGGCTTATATAAACGCTCTTAACAATTACATCCATATGAAAGATTTATTACAAAAAAAGATTAGCTATAAAGACAGTATTTAAAATTGAAAATAAACAATAAAAAATGTAAAATAATAATAAAAAAACAGGATTGAGATGATAAAAGTAGCGATTTTAGGAAAACCGAATGTTGGGAAGAGTTCTCTTTTTAATAGAATTTTAAGAGAGCGTGATGCTATTGTTAGTGAAAGAGCCGGAACTACAAGAGATATAAAAAAAAGAGAAGTGAATTTGGATGATGATTTAGAAGAGATTGTTTTGCTGGATACCGGTGGGCTTGAAGAGAGGGATGAGCTTTTTGATAAAGTAAAAGAAAAAGCCTTAAAAGTTGCAAAAGAAGCCGATATTATTCTTTATATGGTTGACGGGAAAACTCTTCCGGATGAGGAGGAGATTAAGTATTTTAGAAGTTTGCAAAAGCTTAATAAACATCTGATTTTGGTTGTTAATAAAATAGACAACGATAAAATGATGGAAAAGGTTTATGATTTTTATGAGCTTGGTGCTGATGAAGTGTTTCCTATTTCCGTATCTCATAACAGAGGAGTAGGAAAGCTTATAGAGAGAATTAAAGAGTTTGTTCCGAAAAAACAGACTTTTGAAGTGAGTGAGTTTGAACAGGAAATTCCACTTGAAGACCTTTTAACGGCTCAAGAGGGTGAAAGTGAAAATTTAGAAGAACTTAAAGAGATAAAAGTTGCGATTGTAGGACGTGTAAATGTGGGTAAAAGTTCTCTTTTAAACGCTCTTGTCGGAGAAGATAGGGTAATTGTAAGCGATGTTGACGGTACTACCATTGACCCTATTGATGAGAGTATTTATTATGAGGGGTGGAATATTACCTTTGTGGATACGGCAGGAATTAGAAGAAGAAGTAAAATAAAAGATATAGAAAAATATGCTCTTTTAAGAACTGAAAAAGTATTGGAAGAAGCCGATATAGCGATACTTGTACTTGATGCAAAAGAAGGTATAGTAGAACTTGACGAAAAAATAGGTGGCCTTATAGACAAACATAAAAACGGGGTTATTATCGTTGCTAATAAATGGGATGAAAATAAAGAGGAGTTTCATAAGTTTAGAAAAGAGGTTTATTATAGATTTAAATATTTGGATTTTGCTCCATTTTTAGCAGTAAGTGCTAAGACGGGTAGAAATATAGATAAACTGAAAAAAGAGATTATTAAAGTTTATCAAAACTATTCAAAAAGAATACCGACTTCCGTATTAAACGAATGGATAAAAGAAGCTACAATTAGACATCATATTCCAACGGATATCGGGGGTAAAGAGGTTAAAATTTATTATGCTACTCAATTTAAAACAAAACCTCCTACCATTGTCCTTATTATGAATAGAAACAAATTGCATTTTTCTTATAAGAGATATTTGGTAAACTTCTTAAGACAAAAAGATGATTTTACAGGTACGCCTATAGTATTTGTACCAAGAAAAAAAGGAGAAAAACATGAAGAAACTTAGTATAGCTTTAATTACGGCAGGTTTAGTTAGTTTTGCGAGTGCGGATTTACTTAGTGTAAGTGCCGGTGTTGGATATTGGAAAGAGGGAATTAGCGGTTATGTAAAAAAAGATAGTACGATTAACTATTTCGGGACTATTTCGAATTATGGTGGTAATACCGGGTATTTAGGTTTAAAAGACGAGACTCATCCTTATGCATGGATTAAATTTATTCATCCTATTCCTTTTATTCCTAACGTAAAGTTGCAATATACGAAATATGATACATCAGGGCATAGTAATTATATTGCAGGAAATGTTAAAATCGGGGATGTAAATATTAATACGGCTTTAGTAAACGCTGATACAACTCAAACTATTAAATCATATGATGCTACGTTTTTTTATGAGTTTAAACCGGTTGTTGCTGATATAGAGGCTGGATTTGGTGTGGATTACTGGAAGGGATATACTAAAATTTACGGTACTTCTCAATTAACCGGGCAAACTAAAGCATGGGTGGATAATAATTGGGAAGTGATTTTACCTTATCTATACGCTCATATTGAAACAATGAAGTTTTTCGGAGTTTCAGCTATTGCGAATGTAAAATGGGCAAAAGCCGGGGAAAATCATCATTATGATTATACGGGTGCTATTAAATATACAATTGATGTACCGGGACCTGTTAATCCTTTTGTAAAAGTTGGATATAGATATAAAGAAGTTTACGGAGAAAGCGACGGTACTTCAACGCTTCTTAAATATAAAGGTGCATTTTTGGAATTGGGAGCTAAATTTTGAGAGTAGTTAGTGGAATGAGGCCAACGGGTAATTTACACCTTGGCCATTATTTGGGAGTTATTAAAAATTGGTTAAATTTAGAGGAAAATTACGATACTTTTTTCTTTGTAGCAGATTGGCACGCTTTGTCTACTAAATATGATGAAGGGCTTGATTTAAGAAAACAGAGTATCGAACTTGTAAAAGAGTGGCTGGCGTGTGGAATCGACCCTAATAAATCCACTATTTTTATTCAAAGCGATATAAAAGCACACGCGGAGCTTTATCTTATTTTGAATATGATAACACCGGTTAGCTGGCTTGAGAGAAACCCTACTTATAAAGACGCAATGACTCAAGAGGAGTATAAGGAAAAAAACAATGCCGGATTTTTAACTTATCCGGTGCTTCAAACGGCGGATATTATTTTATATGATGCGGACTTGGTGCCGATTGGAGAAGACCAAAGACCTCATTTGGAACTTGCAAGGGAAATTGTAAGAAGATTTCATCATCTTTTTAAAAAAGAGATTTTCACAGAGCCTAAGGAGCTTTTGACTGAAACTGCAAGGCTTCAGGGACTTGATGGTAGAAAGATGAGTAAAAGTTACAATAACGCTATTTATCTTTGTGACAGTGCTGAAGAGATTTGGCAAAAAGTCCGTAAAGCGAAAACAGACCCGGCAAGAATTAAAAAAACAGACCCGGGGCATCCGGAAGTTTGTATAGTGTTTGAATATCATAAGGCGTTTTCAAGTGAAGATGAAGTAAAAGAGATTGAAAATGCTTGTAGAGCCGGAAATATAGGATGTGTGGAGTGTAAAAAAAGATGTGCCGCAAATATAGAAAAAGTAATAGGTCCTATTAGGGAGAAAAAAGAGTCTTTAAAAGATGATGAGATTTTGGATATAATAGAAACAGGTAAAGCAAAAGCAAAAGAGATTGCTTTTAAAAAGATGGAAGAAGTTAATAAACTAATTTTTTAAAGGAGTAAAATGAAGTCTAAGAAGTTTTTATGTGCAGAGAGACTGCAGAGATTTTTAATGTCGTTTATGATGATAATTATATTAGCTCTTTTGGCTAAAGGAATGTCTACGATTGCTTTAGGATTGTTAGCGTTTGTGTCTATTATGTTGTTTATTTACGGGGTGTTTGATTTTTGCCCTAGTACGTGGATGCTTACGAAAATATTCGGTAGTTGTTATTGCGAATGTAAAGAGGAGGAGTAATGGGAAGTATCAGTTATAAAGACGCTGGTGTTGATATTGATGCCGGAAATAGTTTAGTAGAAAAAATCAAACCTTATGTAAAAGAGACTTTTAATTCAAATGTAGTAGGTGGAATAGGTAGTTTTGCCGGTGCTTTTAGAATGCCTAGTGGCTATAAAAAACCGGTTCTTTTAAGTGCAACGGATGGGGTTGGGACTAAACTTAAACTTGCAATTGATGCAAAAAAATATGATACGGTCGGTATAGATTTGGTTGCAATGTGTGTAAATGATTTAATTTGTAATTTTGGAGAGCCTCTTTTTTTCCTTGATTATTATGCAACCGGTAAACTTGATGTAGAGGCAGCAGCTCAAACTGTTAAAGGAATTGCAGAAGGTTGTAAACAGGCCGAATGTGCCCTAATAGGTGGAGAAACGGCTGAAATGCCTGGGATGTACAGTGAAGAGGATTTTGATTTAGCCGGATTTGCAGTGGGAGTTGCAGAAGAGGATGAACTTAATCCTAAAGTAAAAGATGGTGATATTTTACTTGCACTTCCAAGCAGTGGTATTCATTCAAACGGATATTCACTTGTTAGAAAGTTGTTTTTTGAGAAGTTGAATATGAAATTTGACGATGATTTTAACGGTAAACCTTTAATCGAAACGTTGCTTACTCCAACTAGAATTTATGTAAAAGAGTTTAAAAAGTTTAAAGATAAAATTAATGCTTTGGCTCATATTACCGGTGGCGGAATAGTGGAAAACCTTCCAAGAGTATTGCCGGATGATTTAGAAGCTGTCGTTTATAAAGATAAAATAAAAGTGCTTCCGATTTTTGAATTTATGAAACAGTATGTGGATGAGTCGGAAATGTATAGAACGTTTAATATGGGTGTAGGGTTGGTGTTGGCAGTTGATGAAAAAAATTTAGATTATATTCTTTCAAATTCCGATGCTTATGTAATAGGAGAAATTAAAAAAGGTAAAAAAGGAGTAAACTTAAAATGAGCCCCTCCCGTTTGCTCTCTAAAATTGTTGTAAAAATCGCTACTACAAAGTTTCCTAAGTTTATTCAGTGTTTTATCAATAAAACTTACGTACAGATTTTTGATATCGATATGGAGAATTTCATACCTGAAGATCCGTGTGGATATAAAACGTTAAATGAGCTTTTTATCCGTCATAAAAAATATGTAGAGTTTTATGAAGATGAGGATATAGTTGTAAGTCCGAGCGATTCTTTGGTTATTGCTCACGATGAGATAGAAGATGATTATGTGTATCAGATAAAAGGTAAAAAATATAAAATAAACGAGCTTATACCTTATGAAACAAAACTAAACGGAGGACATTTTATAAATCTTTATTTATCACCTAGGGATTATCACCGTTTTCACGCTCCTATAGATATGGAGATTGTAAAAGCGACTTATATCCCTGGTACTCTTATGCCGGTTAAACCCTCCCAGCTTGAAAAAGAACTTGTATTTCCTAAAAACAAAAGAGTTGTTTTAAGATGCAAGGATAAAAAAGAGAGATATTTCTATTTTGTAGCCGTAGGAGCTATGATAGTCGGGAAAATTCATTTTAATTTTGATGAAAGACTTCAAAGAGATTATGATGAAATTACGACTTTTGAGTATGAAACTTCTATTAAAATAAAAAAAGGTGATGAATTAGGAAGATTTGAGTTTGGAAGTTCTATTCTTCTTTTCTTTGGACCGGATCATTTTAAATATTTAAATCAGCAAGATTACGTGGAAGTGGGAGATATTTTAGGTGAGATTTTTTAAACTTCTTTTTATTCCTCTTTTTCTTTTTGCCGTAAATAATCAAAAACTTTTGGATTGTTATGAGATTTTTGACCAAAAAAAAGCGGAACTTGAAGCCGAAGCCGAAAAGATTTTGGAACAAAAAGAGGCTTTTGAAGCTTTGAAAAACACTTATATGGTTTTGATGAAGAAAAAAGAGAAACGTTTAAAAGAAAAGGAAAAAGAATTAAACGCAACTCTTACTAAAATAGAAAATGAAAAGAAAAATCTTCAAGAGTTGATTAAAAAATATCAAGAAACATTGCAGGCTATTAAAAACGCTAAGCTTGATAAAATTACTAAAAGTTACGCAAAAATGAGACCCAATAATGCGGCTCAAATTTTATCTAATATGAAACCAAAAGACGCACTTGAGATTTTACAAAAACTTCAACCTAAAGTTATGGCGAAAATTTTAGCTAAAATGGACCCTATAAAGGCTGCGAAATTAACGGAACTTATGCAAAAAGGTGATAATAATGAGAGCACAGATATTCCTAAGCGTTAACGGCGTTAAGCATTTAATCGCCAAAGCTTTAACCGAATATATCGATTTTTCGAAAAGGGTTTATATAGCGTATGGTTCTACAAATGAGTATCTTCTTTATCATCTAGGAGTTAAAATAGATAAATCCTATATGGCCGGATGTAATGTAAACTGCAGTTTTAATGTAACTAAAGATAGAAACAGACCTATTGTTTTGCAAAATTTTAAGCTAATCGATATCAAAGATTTTGAAATATCAAAAGATGATGTTTTTATAAAAGGGGCTAATGCCCTGTGGTATGAAAACGGAAAAAAACAAACAGCAGTTGCTGCAGCTGATAAAAACGGAGGAACTTTTGGTAATTTTTATGTAAAAGCTATTTGCAGAGGGGCTAAAGTAATTATTCCCGTTTCTCACGAAAAACTTATTCCCTATTTTGTTGAAACCTCTCAAAATGTTGATTTTTCAACCGGCAGTAAAATAGCTATGCTTAGACTTTTTAGTGGAGAAGTATTTAGTGAGATAGAGGCTTTTGAGGTTTTATTTGGTTTAAAAGCGGAAATAATTTTAGCCGGAGGATTAAATGAGTCTCAAGGGGGAATAGGATTTTTGGTAGAGGGTAAAAGAGTAAAAGAAGCATTGGAGTTTGCTAATAGATATAATAAAATGGATGTTTTAAAAAAGGCCGAGTTTATTTATTAGTTCGATTTGAATTTATAAAATCTGCTTTTTTTTGGTAGAATTTCTTAAAAATAATCATAGAAGGTTTAGTATGCTTATAAAAGAAGCTCAAGTGCCTTTCCTTGCCAGAAAAATAAGTATCGATTTGTTAAATAGTGGATATGTTACTTTTCCTAAAGGCATCGATAACGCCACAAAAGAGATAGAAGAGATTATTGCCGATGATGTTGCGTGGGAGAGGGAAATAGAGGAGAAAGCCAGAGAAATTTTGGCAAAACAGGAAGAGGAAAACGAATTTTTATTTTATGATGTAGATAGACGCGAAGTGTTTAAGTTAATTAAGAAAAAAATCGCCGAGGAAGAGGGATTTAATTTAAAAAAAGACGATAGAATCGACGATTTGTCTCACTTTTTGGTAAAAGAGTTGTGGGATAAGGAACTTATTGATTATGATGTGAGAGACGGAAAGATTAAAAATATTATTTTTAAATCCATTATGGAGTTTTTAAATAGAGAAATTGAAGCAAGAGATGCAGTTTATAAAAAGATTGAGAATTACAAACGTCCTTTGATTCCCGGAACTGAAGAGTTTGAACTTGTTTTTCAAAGACTTTATGAGCAAGAACTTAGAAAAAGAGGACTTATTTAAAAGGATTGAAATGAAAATTAGTATTCTTTTGGCAAACGGAGAATTTTTTGAAGCTAAAGGTTTTGGGGCTGGTGGTACGGCGGTTGGGGAGATAGTTTTTAATACTTCTATGACCGGTTATCAGGAGATTATTACCGACCCTAGTTATGCCGGGCAGTTTGTAGTCTTTACAATGCCAGAAATTGGAAACGTAGGTGTAAATAAAGACGATATGGAAAGTAAAAAAGCGTGGCTTAAAGGTGTGATAGTAAGAGAATATGTTGATAATTATTCTAATTTTAGAGGCGAAAAGTCTTTAGGGGAGTTTTTAAAAGAAGAGGGAATTTTAGGAATTAGTGAAATAGATACAAGATATTTAACCAAGCTTATAAGAAAAGAAGGTGCTATGATGATGATAGCATCTAGTGAAATTCACGATAAAAATGAACTTAAAAAGATTTTAGACTCTACTCCTACCATTCAAGAGATTGATTATATAAAAGAAGTGACTACACAAAAAGAGTATATTCATCCAAGCGGTGCTTGGAATGATAAGAATATGAGTTATAATTCTAAAAATACCGATAAAAAAATAGTGGTTTATGACTTTGGAGTTAAAAGAAATATTTTAAACGAGCTTACCGAAGCCGGGATGGAGTGTATTGTAGTTCCTGCTTCAACTCCGGTTGAAGAGGTAATAAAAAGATATCAAAACGGTGAAATTCAAGGGGTGTTTTTAAGTAACGGTCCCGGAGACCCTCTTATTTTAAAAGATGTTCACGAAAAAATAAAAAAACTGCTTGAAGCAAAAGTTCCGATGTTCGGTATTTGTCTTGGACATCAGCTATTAAGCATAGCTCACGGATATCCTACTTTTAAACTTAAATTCGGACATCATGGAGGAAACCATCCGGTTAAAAACTTTATAGGTAAATATCCGGAAGTTGAAATAACGGCTCAAAACCATAACTACAATGTACCGGAAGATATTGAAGAAATTGCCGAAGTTACGCATAAAAACCTTTTTGACGGAACAATTGAAGGCGTTAAATACAAACACGAAAAAGTTTTTTCAGTGCAACATCATCCGGAAGCAAGCCCGGGGCCTAGGGATTCTAAGTATATCTTTAAACAATTTTATGAAATGATTTAAAATGAAGTCAGAGATTCTAAACAAACTGTTGTTTGGAATTTTTGAGCTTTTTATTTTGTTTGTGGCTGTTTTTGTATTAGTCACTACGTTTTTATCTTCTCCTCTTTTTTCTTTTATTCTCTTTTTGTTTTTAATTTATTTTGCTTACTATTTGGCACTTAAGTATTTTTTAAAAGAGTGAATCAAATCACTCCTTTTTGAATTAGATAAAGTAAAAGAATTCCAAAAACTATTCTGTAAATTCCGAATGCGTTTAGGGTAAATTTTTGGACGAATTTTAAAAAGAGTTTGACTGCTATGTAGCTTGAAATGAAACTTATAATAAATCCGACGGCTAAGAGTGTTAAATTTTGGTTTGAAAAAGAGTGAATTTTTGTAAGCAGTTCATATCCACTTGCGGCAAACATTGTAGGAATTGCAAGTAAAAAACTAAAATCGGCAGCCGTTTTTCTGCTAAGACCACTTAACATTCCTCCTACAATTGTAGCTCCACTTCTACTCGTTCCGGGAATTAGTGCAAACACCTGAAAAAATCCGATAATTAAAGCCTGTTTAAAAGTTACTTTTTCCACGTCGTTTATTCTTGGATTTTCTTTTTTATAAAGCCACTCTACAATAAAGAATACAATTCCACCTATAATAAACATATAAGCTACGGTTTTTATGTTGAAAAGTTCTTTTATCTGATGTCTTAAAAGAAAACCTATTACGGCCAAGGGTAAAAAAGCGATTATTACTTTTTGCCAGAGTTTTATCTTTTTTAGATTGATTTTATCCAGATAGATTAAAACTATTGCAAGAGTTGCCCCAAGCTGGATGATTACTTCAAACGCCACGTTTTGAAGGGTTTGTTTAAGTCCTAAAAGAGTTGAAACTATTATCATATGGGCTGTTGAGGATATAGGTAGAAATTCGGTTATACCTTCTACTATTCCAAGAACAATACTATCTATTATTGTCATAAGCTCCCTTTTTTTATAAAATTGTATCTAAAAAGGGTGCAAATGAGAGGTAAATATTTAGTGGGATTGGGATTGATGTTTTTAATAGGATGCAGTAGCCAAGTAAATACTACTCAAAAAAGTGTGACAAACAGTGTAAAAGAGACTCTTTTGGATAAATGTAAAAGAGAAAAACTGGCGTGTGAGGCTAAATGTAAGATTGAGTATTTAACTAAAGAGTGGAAATATAAACTTTGTATTTCAAAGTGTTATACTCTTTACGGGGCGTGTAAAACCGGAAAAGTAATAAAAAAAGGGTATGAAAAGACAAAAGAGCTTATTAATAAGTAGCTATTTTTCTTCCAATAAACGGTTGAAAACTTTAAGAGTCATTTTAACGTCTTCTAAAGCGTCGTGGTAGTTGACGTTTTGTTTGCCGAAGAAAAATGCCACACACTCTTCAAGACGTGGCATTTTTTTCTTTTCAAGTACAACTACGTCGGCAGAATAGTACATCGTATCAAAAAGAGGAATCTCTATAAGATTTGGAAAATGGTCGGCTCTTTCAAGTTCTCTTTTTAAAACTCCAAAATCGTATAATACGTTGTGACCTACTACCATATCAAGAGAGTTAAAAATATTTAGTATTTCATCTTTTTTTTCTGCAAATGTGGGTTTGTTTTCTATGTCTTCTTGTTTTATTTTATGTACTTCATAAGCTTCCGAGCTTATCTTGGCTTTGGGATTTAGAAAATCGTAAATTTCTTCGGTTGTCATTGACGACATATCCTGAATGACAAAAGCATATGAGATAATATATCCGTAAATATCGGTTGTTTCGGTGTCGAATACGCCTATTTTTTGAATTTTGTTTTCTTGTGGAATTTTTGATAAATCATTAATATAATATTTTAAAAATTCTTTTGTTGAGAAAACTTTTTGTCTTTTGATGGGCTTGAATCTTTGAATTTTTCCTTCTTCTTCCAATACTACAGAAATTAAATAATCGTTATAGTTTCTAAAAATTACGTTTTCTTTAACGTCTTCTTGTAAACATTTTTGAAGGTAGGATTTGTCCTTTTTTAATTTTTCTATCGCATATTCTCTTGTTTTTTTGTTAAAAACCGTAGCGAGTCTTAATGTTTCTATTTTTTGAGGTAAATTCAACTTTCACCTTTTTTGTGGAATTATACATTAATTTGTTTTTTCATTCCTTATTATTTAAGTATAATTACATATAAAAAAGGTATCGTATGCCAAAAAGAGAAGATATTAAAACCATACTGCTTATAGGTTCCGGACCTATCGTAATAGGACAAGCTTGTGAGTTTGATTATTCCGGAGTTCAAGCTGCAAAGACTCTTAAATCTCTTGGATACAGAGTTGTTCTTGTGAATTCGAATCCCGCTACTATTATGACCGACCCGGAATTTGCCGACGCTACTTATATAGAGCCTATCACTCCTGAAGTTGTTGCCAAAATTATAGAAAAAGAAAATGTGGATGCTATTCTTCCTACAATGGGAGGTCAAACGGCACTTAATGTTGCAATGGAGATGTATGAAAAAGGAATGCTTGAAGGTATTGAATTTTTAGGTGCCGATCCGGAAGCTATTAAAAAGGGTGAAGACAGAGAAGAATTTAAAAAGGCGATTGAGAGAATCGGGCTTGATATGGCTAGAAGCGAAACGGCGCATACATTGGATGAAGCTATATCGATTGCTAAAGAGATAGGTTTTCCTTTAATTGTTAGAGCCGCTTACACTTTAGGAGGGCTTGGAAGTGGAGTTGCTTATAATATGGAAGAGTTTGAAGAACTTGCAAAGACCGGAATAGAGGCAAGTCCTATTAATGAAATAGAGATTTTGGAATCTTTACTTGGTTGGAAAGAATACGAAATGGAAGTTATCAGAGATAAAAATGATAACTGTATTATCGTATGTTCTATTGAAAATATCGACCCAATGGGTGTTCATACGGGAGATAGTATTACTGTAGCACCGGCACTTACTTTAACCGATAAAGAGTATCAGAAAATGAGAGATGCTTCTTTTGCTATTCTACGTGAAATAGGAGTGGATACCGGTGGTAGTAACGTTCAGTTTGCCGTAAATCCTAATAACGGCAGAATGATTGTAATTGAAATGAATCCAAGAGTATCTAGAAGCTCTGCTCTTGCTAGTAAAGCGACCGGATACCCTATTGCTAAAATAGCTACTCTTCTTGCTGTAGGATTTACTCTTGATGAAATAAAAAACGATATAACCGAAACTGCTGCAAGTTTTGAACCGGTAATTGACTATGTAGTTACTAAGATTCCTAGATTTACGTTTGAAAAATTCCCTCAAGCAGATTCAACTCTTACGACTTCTATGAAAAGTGTTGGGGAAGTAATGGCAATTGGGAGAACCTTTAAAGAATCAGTTCAAAAAGCTCTTTATTCTCTTGAAACCGGGCTTGACGGATTTGAAAAAATAGATTGTTCTCAAGAAGAGTTGATAAAAAATATAAGAACTCCTAATGAAAACAGACTTTTGTATGTGGCAGAGGCATTTAGAAGAGGTAATAGCGTAGAAGAAGTTTTTGAGCTTTGTAAAATTGACCCTTGGTTTTTAAATCAAATTAAAGAAATAATCGCACTTGAAAAAGAGATAACACCTGAAATTTTAGAAAATGAGGAATTATTAAGACGGGCTAAAACTTATGGATTTAGTGATAGAATGATTGCAAAACTGATAGGTAAGACAGAAGAAGATGTTTATAAGGCAAGAAAAAAATTAGGCGTTGAAATAGACTATAACGAAGTTGATACTTGTGCGGCCGAATTTGATACGACTACCAGTTATTTATATTCAAGTGTAAATGTAACTAAAAATGTACCTCTTAGAAAAAGTGATTTGGAAAATGATAAAAAAGTTCTGATTTTAGGAGGAGGACCGAATAGAATAGGTCAAGGGATAGAATTTGATTATTGTTGTGTTCACGCTGCTTTTGCATTGGAAGATTTAGGCGTTAAGACAATTATGTATAATTGTAACCCGGAAACCGTTTCAACCGATTATGATACGAGTGAAGTGCTATATTTCGAACCTATTACGTTTGAGAGGGTAAGAAATGTTGTTGAGGTGGAAAATCCGGATGGTGTTATTGTGCAGTTCGGAGGGCAAACTCCTTTGAAATTAGCAAAAGGTTTAACTAATATTAACGCTAAAATTATAGGAACTTCTGCTGAAGTTATAGATACTGCAGAGGATAGAGAAAAATTTTCGACATTTATTGAAGAACTGGGACTTAACCAACCGGCAAACGGTACTGCTTTTACCAAAGAAGAAGCGTTTAAAATTGCCGAAAATATAGGATATCCTGTGCTTGTTAGACCGAGTTATGTACTTGGTGGAAGGGCGATGAGGATAGTATACAATGAAGATGAATTAAAAGAATATATGGATGAAGCAGTTAGCGTAAGTAATGAAAGTCCGGTTTTAATTGATAAATTTCTTGATAGAGCAATTGAGCTTGATGTTGATGCTATAAGTGATACGAAAGAAGTTTATATCGGTGGAATTATGCAGCATATAGAAGAAGCCGGAATTCATTCGGGGGATAGTGCTTGTAGTTTACCAAGTGTGAGTATAAGTGAAGAAAAATTAAAAGAGATAGAAAATGCAACAAAACAAATTGCTTTAAAACTTGGGGTTAAAGGTCTTTTAAATATTCAATACGCTTTGCATAGGGATAAATTATATTTAATTGAAGTAAATCCAAGAGCAAGTAGAACCGTGCCTTTTGTTAGTAAAGCAACCGGAATACCTCTAGCTAAAGTAGCTACTAGAGTTATGTGGAATTTAGCATATAACCCTCAAATTAACAACGGTAAAGTTTTAAAAGAAGCACTGGATTTTTATGATAAATATAAAGTAGTAGAATTTGACGGGAATGTTTATAAACCTAAACAAAAAGGTCATATTGCAGTTAAAGAAGCTGTGTTTCCATTTAATAAGCTTCCGGGAGCTGATTTGATTTTGGGACCGGAAATGAAATCGACCGGTGAAGTAATGGGTATAAGTGAAAGTTTTGGAGAAAGTTTTGCAAAAGCTCAGGCAGCGTGTAAAAACTTTTTACCAATAAGTGGAAAGGTATTTATTTCTTTAACCGATATTGATAAAGAATTTGCACCTAGATTGGCAAAAGCACTTAAAGAGTTAGGATTTGAAATTGCGGCTACAAGTGGCACTTATAAAGTTATTAATGAAGCTGGAATCGAGTGTGAAAGAGTACTTAAAATAAGTGAGGGTCGTCCTAATGTTGTTGATATGATTAAAAATGAAGAAATTGCACTTGTAATTAATACTAGTGATAATAAAGCAAGTAAAGATGACGCAAAAATTATAAGACGTGAAGTTTTAAATCATAGTATTCCTTATTTTACTACTATTGCAGCGGCTTTTGCTGCTGTAGAGGCAATTGAATTCCTACAATCAAACAAAGAGAAAGTTAAATCTATCCAAGATTATTTTAAACAATAATTTTTCCTTTCTTTTTATTTTCCCACAATTTCTCATCAAAAATAAGCTAGGTGTTATATTAATGATGTAAGCGATTTTATTATTAAAAAACAAATTTTAAAATTTTTAAAAAATTTTAGAGGAAATACTTGACAAGGGGAGGGAAATATTATATACTTTCAATCCTCAAACGGAAGAAGGGGTTTGAGAGA
>JBDONT010000037.1:0-41722 GCA_039831155.1 Nautiliaceae bacterium
ATAGTAGGAGAGTAATAGTAGGAGAGTAAATGAGAGAGATAAGAAGAGTTACTAAAGAGACTAAAATAGAAGTAAAAGTGGATATACAAGGTAACGGTAAAGCTAATATTTCTACGGGGGTCGGATTTTTTGACCATATGTTAGAAACCTTGGCAAAACATAGCGGAATAGATATGGAAGTGTTTTGCGACGGGGATATAGATGTGGATTATCATCATACGGTTGAAGATGTGGGTATTGTGTTGGGGCAGGCTCTTTATGATGAGGTGTTTCCTATTGAAAATATAGAAAGATTTTCTAATGTTATTGCGATTTTGGATGAGGCTGCGGTTGAGGTTGATTTGGATATAGGAGGAAGACCTTATCTTGTGTATGAAATGCCAAGAGAGGGGGCTATTAGAGATTTTGATTTGGAACTTGTGGAAGAATTTTTTAAATCTCTTGTGTTTAATTTTAAAATAGCGGCTCACATTGTTTATAAAAGAGGAACGAATAAACATCATATAGTTGAGAGTGCGTTTAAATCGTTTGCAGTGGCACTAAGACGAGCATTGACTTATAGAGAATCCGGAATTCCGTCTACTAAAGGGGTATTATGATAGAACTTATCGTAATAGATGTTGACGGTACTTTGACTGATGGTAAAATATATTACGGGAATAATGGCGAAGAGTTTAAAGCTTTTAATATTAAAGACGGACTTATGATAAAAAGTTGGAATGCTTTAGGTAAAAAAAGTGCAATTATTACCGGTAGAACTTCTAAAATCGTAGAAAGAAGAGCGAAAGAACTGGATGTTACGTTTGTTAAACAGGGTGTTAAAAATAAAGAGGAGGTTTTAAAAGATATTATTTCCTCTTTAGGAATTCGTTTGAATCAAGTAGCGGTAATAGGTGATGATATGAATGATTTATCTATGCTTAAACTTGTGAAAAAGTCTTTTGCTCCTTATGATTCAAATTCTTATATTTATGATTTTGTAAATTATCCTTTAAAGAAAAAGGGTGGAGAAGGAGCGGTTGCGGAAATGATAGAAATGATTTTAAAAGAAGAAAATTTATACGATAAGTTTTTGGCATTATGGTAAAAAAATTTTTCTTTTTTCTTTTCATTTTTGTAGTAAGTGTTTATCCGATAGTGGTGGGAAGCGAAAATTATGTTGAAAAGAAAAAAAAAGAGATAATTTTGCCGGAAGTTGAAATAAAAAAAGGAAATTATTTTTTATATAAAGAGATTTTGGAAAAAAACGGAAGTTTTTCTTCTTTGAAAAAATTTGATTCCAAATATGTAGTATATAATTTGGTAGTGGACGATTTAATAAAAAAAGCTTTTTATAAAGCTAAAAAAACTCTTTTTTTTAAAGAAAAAATCGTAGGTTTTGATGTTTATTATAAAGATGAAGCTTTAGAATTAATATCCGATAAAGCTATTTATGATAAAACTACGAAAGAATTAAAAGGAGAAGGATTTAAACTTTTTAACAAAGATATAAGGGGGTATGGGAGTAGTTTTGTTATAGATAAAAATAAAAATATTTTTGCAAAAAACGTTACATATTTTATAAAGGTTGATAAATGAGAATAGTTTTAATTTTGTTTATGGCTCTTTTTTTGTTTGCGGAAGATTTAAAAATTACGAGTAAATATTTTCATTATGACCCTAAAAAACAAGAGAGTGTTTTTAAAGAGGATGTAAACGCAACAAAAGGAAGTGATAATATTTTAGCGAATGAGCTTATAGTTTATTTCGATAAAAAAAGAAAACCTGAAAAATTTATAGCTACAGGAAATGTTAGATTTATAATTTCTCTTGATAAAAATGCAACGTATAAGGGTAGATGTAATAAGCTTGTTTATACTCTTTATAACGGAAATATAATTCTTTTAGGTAATGCTAAAATAGTAAAACTCCAAACGAAAGAGAGCGTAAAGGGTAATAAAATTATTTTAAACAGAATTACGAAAGAAGCGGAAGTTACGGGTAATAAAAAACCTATAGAAATTATTTTAAAGGTAAATGAATGAAAGTAAAATTTTTAAAATCTGCACCATCAATAAATGAAGCGATTGAGCCGAATTTCACTGAAGTTGCACTTCTTGGTAGAAGTAATGTAGGTAAAAGCAGTTTTTTAAACGCTTTTACGAATCAAAAAATCGCAAAAACGTCTCAAACGCCGGGGAAAACTAAACTTATTAATTTTTTTGAGGTTGAAGATGAAGGTAAAAAATATATCTTAGTTGATTTACCGGGGTTTGGGTATGCGAAGGTTTCTAAGAGTATGCAAAAAGAGTGGGCTAAAAATTTGGATGAGTTTTTAAGAAATAGATTTAACACAAAACTTTTTATCCATTTAAGAGATGCCAGACATCCGAATTTGGATATAGACAATCAAGTGGATGAGTATATAAACTCTTTTAAAAGAAAAGACCAACAATTGCTTACGGTATTTACAAAAATAGATAAATTAAAACAAAGTGAAATAGCAAAATTAAAAAAAGAGTTTCCGGATGCTTTGTTTGTTTCTAACGTAAAAAAAAGAGGAATAGACAATGTAAAACGTAAGATTAATGAAATTTTATGGGGGAATCAATGATAAAAATTATTAAACCTACTCTTGATAATATAAAAGATATTCAGGAGATATTGGCACCTTTTGTAAAAGAGGGAGTTATTTTAAAAAGAGATGATGATGAAGTGGCTATGAATATACGCTCTTATATGTTGATTTTATACGATAACGAACCGGTTGGAGTTGGAGCTTTGCATATTTATTCCAGATTTTTAGGGGAGATACGGTCTTTGGCTTTAAAAGAAGATTTTCAAGGAAAAGGATTGGGGAAAATACTTGTAAGTAGCTTTTTAAAAGAAGCTAAGGAACTTAAATTGAAAGAAGTTTTGGTTTTAACTTATAAAAAAGAGTTTTTTGAGAAATTGGGCTTTACGGAAATAGCTAAAGAAGCTATTCCGGATAAAAAAATATGGGCGGATTGTATAAGATGCAAGTTTTTCCCGAGTTGCAACGAAATAGCTCTTATTACTTATTTGTAAAACTGCTTTTAATTTACGGTGTAAATTTTCTTAGCAGTTTTTCTCCGTTTTTACCGGTAATGTTTTCTTTTTTTATAGTATGTGAGGAGTATTTTTTCGGGCTTTTTTTTATTGTTCTTTTTAGCTATTTTCATAATTTTAATATATGGTGGATGTTTTCTTTTTTTATAGCAATGAAGTTTTATTTTATTAATTTCATAAAGGATATGATAAATTTTAAATATCAGGATGTGGTAGGAGCTTTTGTGAGTTATCTGTTTTTACTTTTTTATTTGTTTATAAAAGCTAATTTAGGAATTTTTTTGTTAATTGCTTATATAGTTTATAATTTTGCTTTTGATGTTATTGTAATGAGGTTAAGTAAATGCGAATTAAAATCGTTATAGGAATAATTTTATTTTTTTATTTTATTTTAATTTACAGAATTTACGAACTTAGTGTCGAATCGAATAAAGAATATTTGAAATTATCTTTAAAAAATATGGAAAAAACTTTTCTTATAGCACCGATAAGAGGGGTTATTTATGATAGAAACTCAAAACCGGTCGCTTATAATGAGCTTAGATTCGATATAGCGTTAAAACCTCATCTAAGTTCTTCGGAATTAAATGAAACATTGGATGAGCTTAAAAACACTTTGGATTTAAACTCTGCTCAAATTGCCAAACTTTATAAAAAATATAAAAGGGAAAATTCTCCTTATAATCACAAACCCGTTACATTAATTAAATATCAAAAAGAAGAAATTATTTACAAAGTCCAGCCGTTTTTAAGTTTAAACGATGATATTATAATCACTCCTTCTTATATGAGAAAATATCCGTATAAAGAGATTATGGCAAATATCTTGGGGTATGTTTCAAAAGCCAATATTAACGATTTAAAAAGAAATTCCGTAATAAAACTTACTCAAATTTCCGGTAAAAGAGGGATTGAGAAGTATTATGACGATATTTTACAAGGGACTCCGGGTAAAAAGAAAGTTATTGTAAATGCTAAAAATGAGATTTTAAAAGAGCTTTCCTTTACAAAACCGCTCTCTCATAAACTTGTGTTAACTGTGGATACCAGACTTCAGAAATTTATTTATAACTTGTTAAAAAAAGAGAATAAAAAAGGTGCCGTTGTTGTTATGAGTGTGGACGGAGAAGTGTTGGCACTTGTTACATATCCTAGCTATGATGACAATCTCTTTGTAAAAGGGATAGATGCTAAAAAATGGAATTCTCTTTTACACGATATTTACCATCCTCTTTTGAATAAACCGGTAAGTGGGATTTATCCTCCGGGGTCTACGGTTAAACCGGCGGAGGGACTTATAGCGGTGGCTAGTAAAAAGTGGAATCCCTGGCAAAAGATTTATTGTCCCGGTTATATTGAAATAGGAAAAAGAAAGTTTAGGGACTGGAAAGAAGGGGGACACGGAGAAGTTAATTTAATTAAAGCCATAAAAAGAAGTGTTGACGTTTATTACTATAAGCTAGGGTTAAAACTTGGTATTGATTATTTGGCAAAACATCTAAGAAAAATGGGATTTGGTAGAAAAACGGGCATAGATTTACCTAACGAAAAAAGGGGAATAGTTCCCGATAAAGAGTGGAAAAGAAGAAGATTTCATCAACCTTGGTTTATAGGAGAGACTCTTAATGCCGTAATAGGCCAGGGATATTTTCTTGCAACTCCTATTCAGGTGGCAGTCGATACGGCTCTTCTTGCCAGTGGTAAACTTCCAAAACCTTTTGTTGTGAAATATATAGACAATAATAAAACAAAACCCACTTTAAAAGATGTTTTAACTCCTTTACAAAAAGCTTATTTGGGAATTGTGAGAAAAGGAATGTGGGAGGTTTGTAACGCTCCGGGAGGTACTGCCACAAGACATATACATACTAAAATATTAATAGCCGGAAAAACCGGTACGGCCCAGGTTTACTCAATTCCTCAAGAAGTTAAAAAAAGAAAAAAAGAAGACGAGCTTAAATATTTTCACCGTTCTCACGCCTGGTTTACTACGTTCGGACCTTATAAGCATCCGCAATTTGTCGTAACCGTATTGATAGAACACGGAGGACACGGAGGTGAAGCCGCAGGCGGTATTGTAAGTGAAATATATGATTGGCTTTATGAAAACGGCTATATAAAATTGCGTTAATTTGATTAAATATGTCTTAAAAAGGTCTCTTTTTGGGAAAATTTAGAAAAAGTATATTTTTTAAAGTTGCACTTTTGATTATTTCTTTGCAAACTTTAGTTTTATTTATAATAGCGGTTTTGCTTCAAAAACATCAGTTAAGATTAATTCAAAAAATTCACAATCAACAGCACTCTTTCATAACCACTTTTATAGAACGTCAAAAAATTAAACGGATTTCAAAAGAGATTGATAATATAAAAAGTGTTGTTAATGTGCTTAGTGGGACGTTGGCTTATTCTTTATACAATCTGGATGAAGGTAATTTAAAAAAGATAATCAAATCCCTTCTTAAAAAAAGAGTGATAAAAAGCGTTTATATTTACGACAGTGTGGGATAAGAAATATTTATAGGAGGGTATAAAGATGGAAAAAAGATAATTTTGACTAAAAACATACCTCCTCAATTTATAGCGTATCCTTCTATAAAAGAGGATATTGTCTATAATAAAGAAAAGGTTGGATATATTAAAATTTTTTATGATATGGCGGAAATTTTAAATGAATTAAAAGCTCAAGAGACTCAAGCACTTGAAATTGCAAATATGCAAATGGATAATATTTATTATTCCCTTCAAAAAGAGCATAAATTTTTGTATATTTATTTCTTTTTGGCTTCTTTACTGGTTGTGCTTGTGGTGGTTTGGGTGCTTTTTAGTTTGGTTAACAAGCCTTTGTCGGAACTTAAAAAGGGGCTTGAGAGCTTTTTTAAATTTTTGGCAAATCCTAAAAACAGGGTAACTCCTATTCATATAGATTCTCAAGATGAATTCGGAGAAATTGCCAAATTTGCAAATAACAGAATAGTAACAAGTTCTCATCTTCACGCTAAACTTGCCGAACTTATGGAGGTTGTAAATAGATACGTGCCTATTGTTGAGTTTGACGAAAAGTGTAAAATTATTAATTTAACGGATGCTTTTTGTGAAGTCGTAAGTTTTTCTAAAGAGTATTTGATAGGTAAGGATATAGGGTTTTTGGTGATAGATTGTAATGAGTTGGTTAAGAAATAGAAATAAACGGAGTTTACCAAATTGAAATAAAACTTTTTGATAATAAATGGCTTTTTTCAACTTTTACAAAAAAAGAATCGGAAGATATAAAAGAATATGTTTGGATTTCTTACGATATAACTTCTAAAAAAGAAGTTGAGTTTATGAAAAATAATTTGGAAGTTTTAGTCGATGAAAAATCAAAAGAGATTCAAAAATTTCATAATCTTACTATGGATAGTATTAAATATGCTTCTTTAATTCAATATGCTATTTTGCCCCCTAAAGTGCTTTTTGACGAAGTGTTTGAGGATTGTTTTATTATTTGGGAAGCAAAAGACATTGTAGGAGGGGATATCTATTTATTTGAAAAAATTTCTGAAAACGAATATATATTGATGGTAATAGACGCAACGGGTCATGGAGTTACCGGGGCTTTTGTAACTATGCTTATTAAAGCTATAGAAAGACAGATTATTTATGATTTTAATATAAACGATTCTCCCGGTAAAATCTTATCAGAATTTAATAAAAACATAAAAAACGTTCTTCATCAGTTTGAAGATGAAAAAGGAGTTTCTAATGCCGGATTTGACGGGGGACTTATTTATGTTAATTTAAAAGAGAATATTTTGAAATTCGCCGGGGCTAATGTAGGGCTTTATTATGTGGAAGACGGGGAGGTTAATTTTATAAAAGGCGATAGGCACTCTACAAGTGGCCTCCTTTGACGTTTTATAAGCATAATCAACTTACCGGGGCTACAGTGGAAATAGTTGATGAGGTGTTTAAAAGAATTCACAAAAATTATAAAATAGACCTTATTCCCTGGAAAAGATGTGTTTATTTGGTTAAAAATTACGATAAAACAAAAACATACGAGATGTTTTTAGACGGGACTTATACGAAAAAAAGAGCTAAAGAGTTTTACTTGACAAAACCTATCTATTCTACGCATAACGTTGCTTGGTTTTCTACTAAAAGATTTTCAAAAGTGAAAATTAAAGATATTTTACTCAACAATCCTAATAAACTTAGATATTGCGATGTAAACGGGTATCAGGTTGAGATGTATTACAAAAAGCTTCATTTAAGCAAATCCAAAAAAATAGATCAGGGAGCTAAAAACAGTTGTGACGTGTTAAGAAAAATCTCAAAAAATAGGTGTAGACGTTATGATAGCTTCAAAAGAGGCTATTATCGGTTATCAGGAGAGTGGAAGATGTAAAATACCAAAAGATATTTCGTATGTCGATTTGCCTATGTTTAAAGAGACTAAATTTTATATGTTTATCTCAAAAAAATATTCAAAAGCAAAAGAGCTTTTAAAAGAGATAAACTCTGCACTTGAAGAGATGAAAAAGGATAAAACCTTAGATAAGATTTTAAATAAATGGCTTAAATTAAAAACTCTTTAAATTTTTCTTTAGGGAATTTTTTAGCTTTTATAGGCTGGTTGTTTAATAAAACTTCTCCTTCTTTTTCTTTTGAATAGCTTATTAAAATATTGGCTGCAACTTTTTTTATATCGTCGGGAGAATCTTTTTGGATTAATCCCACAGGACCTTTAAAACCTTTAGGGAACATTTTTAAAAACAACTCTCCCTTATACTCTTTTAAAACTCCGTTTTCATCTGCGTTTCTAGATAAAATAAATTTATATCCGTTTAAATTGAAGTGTCTTCCGACTTTTAAAATATCTATTTCATTTGGTGTTAGATTTAGTGCTTTTGAAAAATCTTTTAATCTTTTGGAGAAGTTTATATCGGTAAGTAAACATCCGCCTCCGGGGCTTTCGAAGTTCTCAAGGCCGTATTTTTTTGCAAGTTTCAGTTGTGTTTTTCTGTCCCTTCCACTGATTCCCAGCAGTTTTTCCCTATCTACCCAACCTTTTATCTCCGCAACGGTAGGAGGTAGAAGTTTTGCACTAAGAGGTCTTAATACAATTCCTTGGGCGTTTGCCAGTTTGTTTACTGCGTTTAGTGCCGGCAGTCTTTGGCTCATAGGTCTTTGACCTACCACTTCTCCACTGATTATAAATTCGGCGTCACTTTTTTTCATATATTCTTTGGCAACTCTAATCATATTTGCATGGCAGTCTATGCAAGGGTTCATATTTTTTCCGTATCCGTAAACAGGATTAAAGAGAATTTCTTTTATATATTGTTCTTTGATATCTAATACGGTAAGTTTTATGCCGAGTTCTTGGGCTAATTTCTGAAGGTGGAAAATTTTATTTTTATTACTCTCAAAACCGATGTCTATATAAACACCTTCTACTTCTATGTTTTGTTCTTGAATAAGTTTTATGGCTAAAGCAGAGTCAAGACCTCCACTAAATAGTGCTATCGCTTTCAACAAGTACTCCTTTTTTCAGTTGTAGTATTTTATAGTTCAGTTTTTTTAAAAGATGCATTTTTTCATCTGTTGGGATTGATTTATTTAATTTTATTTCCAGCAGTTTTTGTTGGTAATAGGGGATTAAAAGTTTAATTATCTGTTTTTTTAAGGTTTCGTAATCCAGTGTTAAAATATCGTCTCTTAAGACTATATCAAGAAGTTTAGGGTCTTCGAATTTTTCCTGGTATACAAGAGAGAGTTCTTCTTTATGAACGGTAAAAACGTCCACACTTAAATATTCCACTATTTCATCCATTAATTGAGGCTGTTCGTAAAGTGTTTTTATAATTGAGGCTTCTGCTATGTTTATTTTTTTGTTTGTGTTTATTTGTATAGAAGATGTTCTTACGCTTAGTAGCTTTGGTGGTACTTGGAGCATTCTTGCAGCTTCTTGAATAAACGATTCTTTTAAAATATCCGGCAGTGAAAATATATATTCTTTTAATTCGTCAATTGCGAATTTTTTTTGAATGGGGTTTTTTATTTCGTATTTATTTATTGTACGGTTTATTATGAAATCTGAAAATGGAGTTGCGTTTTTTATGTAAGGTTCGAGGGGTTCGTTGTTTTTTATAATATCCGCCGGGTCTAATCCTTGTGGCAGTAAGACGACTCCTCCTTCGAAAAAATTTTTAAAAAGAATTTTGGAAGCTTTTAAAGCCGCGTTTATTCCGGCATTGTCACTATCATATGAAATAAATATTTTGCTTGATAGTTTTTTTAGTTGAGGAAGGTGTTCGGGGGTTAGGGCTGTACCTAGAGTTGCTATGCTGTTTGTGTAATTTGCTTGATGAAGCATAATAACGTCCATATAACCTTCTACTATAATCGTCTCTTTTTTTCTTAAGATATGCTCTCTTGCGAAATTTAATCCGTAAAAGGTTTTTGATTTATTGAATATTTTCGTATTTGAGAAGTTGATATATTTTGCCGGATGGTTGGTTATAGTCCTTCCTCCAAAGGCTATTATTTTGTTGGATGTGGAGAAAATAGGGAATGTAATTCTTTCTATGAGTCTTGGATATTCACCCTTTTCGGATAATACGCCTAAAAAAATTAAGTCTTGTTTGTTTAAATTTGCGTCTTTAAAAAATTGCATTTGGGTTTGGACATCCGGGGCGTATCCCAGAGAAAATTTTTCTATTGTAGAATCGTTTAAACCTCTTTGTTTGAGGTAGTTATAAGCCTCTTTGTTTTTGTATAGTTGTTGAATGTAAAAGGCGTTTATTTTTTCTAGTAAATCTACTTTTATATAAGAGTTTTTTGATGAGTATTCCAGCTTGAAATTATACATACTTGCCAGTTTTTCTATGGCTTCCGGGTAGGAGAGTTTTTCTATTTCCATTATGAATTTTATAGCGTCTCCACTTGCACCACATCCGAAGCAGTGATATATCTGTTTAGAAGGACTTACCACAAAGCTTGGGGTTTTCTCACTGTGAAAAGGGCATAATGCAGTGTAGTTGCTTCCCTGTTTTTTGAGCTGAACATAATTTCCGATAACATCGACTATATCGATAATGCTTTTTAAATTTTCTATTGATTCGGGTTTTATCATTTTGAAATTATAGTAAAATTTTAGAAATTCTACTAAGGATAGAAGATGAATTTTAGAGACCCTCTTTTTAATTTGATAGTTTTTTTCAGTATTTTGCTCTTTGCGGCTTTGCTTACTATAGCCCTTGGGAAAATAAGAGAGTATTTTAGGGATAAAAGATTAAAAAAATTTTTAGAAGAGTTTGATTATATAAAAATCGAAAATTTAAAACTTGACAAATCCTCTATAGATGCTCTTTATCTTTTGGCTAAAGCGTACGAAAAAGAGGGGGATTTTGAGAAGTCTTTAAAGATTTATTTATGGATTAGTAAAAACGTAAAAAGCGTTGAGATAATAAAACATATAGCAAAACTTTACTTCAAAGCCGGATTTTTGGAAAAAGCGAAAAATAGCGTTTATCAAGTACTATCCACCAGACCCAGGGATGTTGAGATGCTTAAACTGTTGATTTTAATAGATGAAAAATTATGTAATTTAAAAGAGATAGTCGATGTTTTAGAGATATTTGAAGAACTTGAAATATCTTTAGAAGAAGAAAAAGCGAATGCTCTTTTTAAATTGGCCTTAAACAATAAATGTAATATAGAGTTTTGTGAAGGTATTAAAAGTTTAGAAGATGTTTATCAAAATTATCCTTTTGTGAAAAGAGAATATTTAAAGGAGATGTTTTTAATAGAACCCAAAAAAGCGTACGAAGAGATAAATGATGATGAGGTATATGAATTTTTGGATTTGTATTGGTATAGAAACGATATACCTAAAGAAGATAAGTTTAAAAACGTTTTAGCTGCCAAACACTTACTAAAGTGTGATAAAAAAGCACCTTTTGAGATAGAAGTATTAAAACAGGTCGACAAAAATCTGGCGGATTTGGAGTTTGAATATATTTGTAAAAACTGTAAAAAAGTGTTTCCTCTTTATTCTACAAGATGTCCTAACTGTTATTCTCTTTTTAAGCAAAAGTTGATTTTTAACGTTGTTGAAAAAAAGGATTTGAATTTAACGGAGTTTTAAAGGTACACCTGTAAGCCGGGTTCTGTTTAGGAGAGTATTTATCTAGGTGCACACTTTGCAGTGCCACTCGTGCGAAGGGTAGAGTTGCAAGGCTTTACCATCCCTTCTTGCTGCGGAGTGGGTTTGCCAGCTGGGTATATCGCTATACCCACTGGTGGGCTCTTACCCCACCGTTTCACCCTTGCCTGTGAGCATAAGCTCCATCGGCGGTTTGGTTTCTGTGGCACTTTCCCTCGCCTTACGGCGGCAGCCCGTTAGGCTGACCCCTGCCTTGCTGCAGCCCGGACTTTCCTCTGGTTTCCCAGCACTCTCTCGGTGTACCTTTATATAATTATATCATAAAATTAATTTTTAATTATATCTTGAACGGCTAAATAAGCGTGATTAAACGCTAAAGCTATACTACCACCGTTGCTTGTTGCGACATCTCCTATAATATATAGTCCTTTTATATTTGTTTGCATAGTTTTTTCTTCATAAACCGGTTCACCTTTTTCATTAACTTTTATACCTATATTTTTAAGAAAATCTATAGGAGCCGTACCGCCTAGAGCATATACTACTCTGTCGAAAATTTCACTACTTCCGTCGGTAAAATTCACTTTTACTTTAGGAGGAGTGACATTTTCTTCTTCATAAGGTTCTACATTGATTATATCTACACCTAATTTAGATTTTAGTTTTTTTTCTTTTATATATTTTTCTACCAAAGTTTTATTTGTCGGATTCATTTTTGTAATTTCGGCTTTTCTATAATTTAGCGTTACGTTGCAATTTATATTCATATCCACAAGTCCGTAAGCGTATTCTCCGGCGGTATCTCCTCCTCCCACTATTAATACTTTTTCGCCTTTTTGCACTTTATCCAAATTAAAATTTAATCTTGGTCTTATTTTAGGAGGGAATTTATATTTCGGTTTATTGGGTTTTCCCATTCTTCCGATGGCTATTATTACATTTCTTGCTTGAATAATTCCTAATTCGTGGTCGGCTCCTATTTCAAAAATACCGTCACTATTTTTTTCTATTCCGTATACGTGATGATTGTATTTGATTTTGTCTTCTATTTCGAATTTTTTTATTTTTTTATCCATTTGGTCTAAAAATTCTTCTTTAGAGCATTCTTGAAACGTTACGTGCCCTATAAAATCGAATTTTTTACCTTGCCAATCTTTGTCCACTCTTTTACCGGGTTTATAAAATTTTCTAATTACGTCACAATGATTCTCCGTTTTTTCCAATACTAATATTTTATTTTTTCCGGCTAGTTTCGATTCTATAGCGGCGGCTATACCTCCAGGACCCGCTCCTATAATTACTATATCCAATACTTTATCTAAGCTCATGAAAGCTCCTTTTTTTATTTAATTGTAACCAATAAAAAAAAATTATAAATAAATAATAAGAAAAGTAGCTTTTTTGTGTGTATAAAAGTAACACTTTTCTTTCTGAATGAATATATATTCACCAGTTTACAGGCTTTTTACGATATTATATTATTGAAATAATGTGTTACTAAAAGTAATTATCTTTAATAATCAAAAAACAAAGCATAAAAATTTTTAATAATGAAATTAAGCCCGGCTGAAAATGATATGTGTAAAAATGAAAAAATTATTAAAAATAATTTAAGAAAATATTTTTTTTTTTTTTAACTATTGTTATAATAGTATTTGAAATAAATAGTCGGTTAAAGGAGAAAGAGTGGAAGGACTGATTTTTTTGTCTTTGTTTTTGGTTTTTGCTTCTAAACTGTATGCCTATTTTAATAAAGAAGATTTAAAAAAATCTTTTTTTATCGCTAGTTTAGGAGAGGTTTTTTATTTGGGAATTTCCGTTTTGGGAAGCGAAGCTTTAGGTGTGGCCATCTTGCATATCGAGTATCAGATTGTTTTTAGAATTTTAGCGTTTTTAATGTTATTCGAATTTTTTAAGTTTAAGAATTCTACTAGTCTTAGTAGTTTAAAAGGTGTAGGATTTAATAAATGGGGGATTGTTTTCGGGTTTGCCGTTTTTGGTAGTTTGGGTATATCTTTAATTACTTCCAAACAGTTGATTTTAAATGTCTTTACTTCTAGCGGTATGTTTGAATTGGGTTATATGATAGTGCTGATTAATATTATTCAAGCTGTATATTTAATTACTGTTTTCGAAACTATCGTATTTGAAAAAGGGGAGGAATCTTTAAAAAAAGTTTCTAATATATTACCGATAGCGATATTTACGTTAGCCGGTATTTTTGTTTTTATTTTACCGAATATATATTTAATAATTCCTTCATCTATAGGGGGAGTTCATTATAATTTTGATTTTAGTTTCGATTATTCGGGAGTAAGAGGTGTTTTTGCAACTTTATTCGCTTTCGTAATGTTTCTTGTTTATATTTATTCTTCGGATTATATAAATAAATATAAATTTTTTTATTATTCTTTTCTAAGCGTTTTAACTATCTCCCTAATAGGGATAGCAGTAAGTGTTTCTTTTGAGAGTTTTTATCTTTTTTGGGAACTTATGACCATTTCTTCTTATTTGTTAATTTTATATTCTAGAAAAGAGAGTGCTATTAAAGCTGGTAAAATTTATTTTTTAATGTGTATAGCCGGTGCTTATTTATTACAATTGGCGTTTTCTAAATTTTTTGTAAACGGAGTTTATGAATTCGGAGATATTAAAAGTGTTTCTTTAAGTGTGGCTGTTTTATTACTATTAGGATTCGGTGTAAAAGCCGGTATGGTTCCTTTACAAAAATGGCTTCCTTTAGCTCATCCGGAAGCTCCTAGCAGTATTTCGGCTCCTCTTTCCGGACTTTTAACTAAAGCGGGTATTTTGGGAATTATTTTCATAATTTATCTTTTCGGTTTTCAGTCGGATATTTTTTCTTATATGTTAATAATAATTGGTCTTATTACTTTATTTTACGGAGAAATAAAAACTCTTTTTGAAAAAGATGTTAAAACTTTATTTGCCTATTCCACTATAGGTCAAATAGGAGAAATTTTAACGGTTTTAGGTTTAATGAGCCTTAGTGCTTTAACTTCGGTAATATACCATATTATAAATCATGCAATAGTAAAAGATTTGCTCTTTTTAAGTATAGGGATTTTAATTTTAAGTGCAGGAGGGAAAACTTTAGAAGATATTAAAGGAATAGGTAAAAAACTTCCTTTATTAGCTTTTCCTTTCGGAGTGGGTATTTTTGCGATTAGTGCTTTTCCTCCGTTCGGTAATTTTAACTCTAAATTTTTAATGGTTTATGCAGCAACGGAATCAAATAATTTTGTTGTGGCTTTCGGATTGATTATAGGGGCTTTAATAGGTTTTATAGGGATGTTAAGGGTTTTTAAATATGTATTTTTATTCGCTCCTCAAAAAGAATTTAAAAAGGTTGGAGGAGTTAAAGTAATAGTTACTTATGTGCTTGCTTTCGTTTCATTATTATTAGGGATTTTTCCTAATGCGGTTATTTCATTTATTAATAAAGCCGTGTTCGTTTCTTTTGATAAGCTTGTAAGCGTTCCTAATTTTACTTTGCATATTCCTTTTGTAGTTTTAATAATGATTATAGGAGCTACGGTTGTATTCTTTTACGGTAAAGACTCTTCTAAAAAAGCCGGTATGATAGCTGCTTCGTTTTCATTAATTGCTTTTGTTTCGACTTTAATTTATAAATTTTCATTAGGAAGTTTTTTTGCCGGTTTAGTTCTTTTTATGGCAGTATTGAATTTTGTATACGCAATGAAATATATGGATCATTCTCATAAACCTTATAGATTCTTTACTAACTTTATGATAATGATTATAGGTATATTAGGTGTTGTTTTAAGTAAAGATTTTTATAATATGTTTTTTTATTGGGAAATTATGGGAGGATGGGCTTTATATTTGGCCCTTGTTCATGAAGAGGATGAAAAATCCGTAAAAGAAGCTAGTAAATATTTGGTATATAATTTTGCCGGTGCCGGTATTATTATGATAGGCTTGGGAATAATCCTAAATTACGGTATTAATTTTGATTTTCTAAAAAATATATCTTTTAACAATACTATTCTCCTTGCATTTATACTTTTAACTATAGGATTCTTAGCTAAAGCCGCTCAGATTCCGGTAAGAATAGATTATCAAATGCATCCTAAACCGGCACCTACACCTATTAGCGGGTATATATCTTCGGTAATGTTAAAAACAGGTCCTTTTATGTTGATAAAAATTTTCTATTCTTTAATCGCTACCGGGATTGCTATAAAAATTTTAACTATAGCACCTTTGGCTCATTTAGCGGCTGTTGTAGGAGTGATTACTATTTTAATGGGAGCGGCTTTCGGACTCTTGACAAATTCTATGAAAAGGCTTTTAATATTTTTAACCGTAGCCGAAATAGGCTACATAATAGCCGGTATTTCTTTACTTAATAGTGACGGATTGGCTGGAGGGTTTTTGCATTTAGTAAATCATATGTTTTTTAAAGACTTACTATTTTTAAGTGCGGGTGCTATTTTTTATAAAACCGGAGTTGATAATTTAAATGAAATAGGCGGGCTTGCAAGAAAAATGCCTATAACGTTTTTAGCGTTTTTAATTGCGGTATTCTCAACTGCGGGTGTACCTCTTTATAGCGGATTTGTTTCGAAATGGATGATTTATCACGCATTATTAGAAAAAGGTTACGTATTTTTAGCTGTTTCGGCTTTATTCGGTAGTATTATGATTTTACTTGTATTTGTTAAATTTTTACACTCCGCTTATTTCGGAAAAATAGATAAAAGATTTATCAATATTAAAAGAGTTGATTTATGTATGGCTATACCTATGGGAATTTTAGCTTTCTTAAATGTATTATTGGGAATTTTTCCTTCTATTATGTTAAAACCTATTAGTTTAGTTTTGGAAAGTTTTAATCTTTCTCCTGTTTCTTATACTTTGGCTTCCGTAAAAATGGGAGATGACGTATTAAATATGGGGGATTTAGCCGTTTATTTAATTGCGGCTATAATAATAGGATTTTTACTTATTTATTATTTCGGTAAAAAAGAGAGAAAAACGCATATTTTTCTTTCCGGTGTTAGAGATTTGAGTGAAAGAGAAATCCATCTTCACTCTCAAAATTATTATGAACCTTTGATAAAATTAATTTTAGGAATTATTAGATTCGTAAAAAGAATCTTCGGATTAAAAGGAGGATATGTTGAACGCTGAAATAATTAACTTTTTGATTTTTCCCGGGGGAATATTCGCAATTCTTTTAGGGCTTATATTGATGAGTGTAGAAAGAATTTTAGTAGCTAGATTTCAAGGAAGAGTAGGACCTGTTTTTTATCAAAATATAATAGATATTATTAAACTTTTTAACAAAGAAACGCTTGTTCCTAAGGATGCTAAATACTTTATTTTTAAATTCGCACCTCTTTTCGGATTTTCCGGAATGTTGGTTTTAGTATATTTTTTACCGATACCGGGAGTTTATGAAGGTGTAAAAGGAGATTATGATTTAATAATTTTAATTTATTTTATGGCTTTACCGGCTATTTCTCATATTTTAGGAGGAGGGGCTTCTAGTTCGCCTTATGCTGCTATAAGTGTCAGTAGAGAACTTAAACTTATGCTTGTATACGAGTTTGTTTTTATTATTATAGGTTTGACATTAGCTATTTATGTAGGACACGGTAGCGGGGAATTTTCTTTGAAAAAAATTATGGATTATCAGTTGCAAAACGGTTATTTTTTATTTGATTGGAAATTATGGCCCGCTTTTTTGGCTTTTTTAATTTTTGTATTGGCAACTTTAGAAGTACCTCCTTTTGAAGTTGCACATCATAATTCGGCGGATATTATGGAAGGTTATTTAATCGAATATAGTGGTACTCCTTTAGCTATGTTCGAAATTACCGAAGCTTTAAAAATAGTTGTTTTAAGTATTGTATTTCAAATTTTCTTTTTTCCTAGTGTAATGGGTGATGATATAGTGTTAAATTTATTATGGTTTATAATAAAAACATTATTTCTGATTATTTTTATAGCATTGGTTCACGCTTCTTTGGCTTCTTTTAGAGCCGATCAAGAATTTAAGTTTTTAATAAGAATACCTGTAGTATTGGCTTTGCTTTCGTTAATTTTAGTTATTTTATCTATAAAAGGATTAATATGAGTATTATAACTAGAAGTCCCTTTTTATTTAGAATTAATACCGGTAGTTGTAACGGATGTGACGTTGAATTGGCAACTACGGCCATGATACCTAGATACGATGTTGAAAGGTTGGGTTGTAGATATACCGGTTCTCCTAAACATGCGGACATTTTATTGGTAACCGGTCCTATAACGGCTAGAAGTAAACCTTATTTAATTGAAGTTTTAGATGAGTTGCCTAAGCCTTTTGTAGTGGTAGCGATAGGTACTTGTCCTGCAAGTTGTGGTATTTTTAGAGATTCTTATTCTATAGAGGGACCGCTTGATAAATATGTTAAAGTCGATGTGAACGTTCCCGGATGCCCTCCTAGACCTCAATCGATTATAGACGGGGTGGCGAAAGCTATAGAAATTTGGAAAAGAAAAATAAGGGATGAAAAATGAGCGGATTTTTAAAAATTGCGATTAGAAACCTTTTAAAAGGTCCTACGACCGATCCTTATCCTTTCGGACCTACTTTCATACCGGATAAATTAAGAGGAAAATTAAAAGTTGATCCTAAAGCTTGTACTGCGTGCGGAACTTGTGAAGAAGTTTGCCCTTCCGCAGCTATTCATATTACTAAAAATAATAATTTATATGTTCATACAACTTGGTATAATACTTGTTGTTTTTGCGGAAACTGTGAGTTTTTTTGTCCGACTGGAGCTATAAAACTTAGCAATGATTTTCATACGGCTAATACGGAGGAGGAAAAATATAAATTCGTAAGTATTGCCGTTATTCCGGAAATAAAATGTGAAAAATGTAATAAATTTTTCGTACCTCCTAGTGAGGAATTGTTAAAAAGAGCTTATCCTCATATAAATGAAAATATAGAAAAATTTAAAAAAATATGTCCTGAATGTAGAAAAAAAGAAGCTTTTAAAAGGTTGCATAAATGAATGAAATGAAAGAGACATTAACGAGAAAAGTTAAATCCGAAATAAAAGAGAGGTTGGAAGAATTCGATTTAAGGGAAGAGATTGATGAGAAAGGGAACGTTCAGTTGTGGTTAAAGCTGTATAATTTAAAAGATATTTTACATATAGCTCAATTAGTTAAAGATTTCGGAGGTAGATGTATAATTATAAGTGCCTATAAAAAAGATAATCATAGTGTATTGGTTTATCATTTTGATATAGACGGTATGATTTTAAATGTAGAACTTGAACTTTTTGATAATAAAGTTTATTCGATTACGCCTATTTTAAATTCTGCAAATTGGGCTGAAAGAGAATTTAAAGAAATGTATGAAATAGAACTTATAGGACATCCTAATCCGGCAAGACTGTTTTTGGACGAAAGTATAGCCGAGGGTGTTTTAAGAGAGTATATGCCGCTTTCTCAAGCGATGAATGGAGCGGCTACTTGTTGTATGTGGGAAAAGATTGAAAGTGAAAGGTTAGAAGATGAAAACTAAAATTCCTATAGGACCTTTTCATGTAGGGTTGGAAGAGCCTATTTATTTTAAGATTACTTTAAATGGAGAAACGGTAGATGAAGTTGATATGATAAACGGTTTTGTCCATAGAGGGATAGAGTATTTAGCAATGCAAAAAAACTTTTTTCAAAATCTTATATTAACGGAGAGAGTTTGTGCTCTTTGTTCGAATAATCATCCTTTTACTTATGTGATGGCGGTTGAAAAAATAGCCGGTATTAAAATAAGCAAAAGAGCCGAATATTTAAGAGTTATTGCCGATGAAGTAAAAAGAATAGCTTCTCATATGTTTAATCTTTCTATGCTTGCTCATTTAATAGGTTTTCATTCTTTAATGACTCAAACTATGGAGGCTAGAGAAATAGTGCAAGATATTAAAGAATCAATTTGGGGAAATAGAATGGATATGAGTGCTAATACTTTAAGCGGTGTAAAGTATGATTTAAACGAATCCCAAATAAAATATATATTAAAAAGTCTTGATAAAGTTGAAAAAGAGGCCGATGAACTTATTGATATCTATTTTAATAATAAACTTGTAAAAGCCAGAACCGTAAATGTAGGGGTGCTCCCAAAAGAAGATGCAATTCGTTTGGGTGTTGCCGGACCTACCGCAAGAGGTAGCGGGGTTAATAATGATGTACGTTTAAAAGCTCCTTATGCGGCTTATGACGAACTTAAACCTAAATTTATTATAGAGGAGGGTGGTGATGTTTATTCCAGAATGAGAGTAAGGTGGAGAGAGGTGAAGGATTCTATAAGACTTTTGAGGGATGCTCTTAATAATTTGCCGGAAGGTCCTATTGTTACTCAAAAAAGACCTCATATTCCGGCGGGAGAAGCGGTAACCAGAAGTGAAGCCCCAAGAGGGGAACTTATCTATTATTTAAAAACAAACGGTTCTCAAAAACCTGAAAGAATGAGATGGAGAGTTCCGACTTATATGAATTGGGAAGCTTTAAGGGTTATGATTCCGGGGAATAAATTAAGTGATGTTGCGGTAATTTTTAATAGTATAGACCCATGTATTTCATGTACAGAAAGATAAAGGAGAGTAAATGGCTAATAAATTTATATTCGCGGATGCTACTAAATGTATAGGATGTTTGAATTGTGAACTTGCTTGTGCTGCTAGTCATATGGGAGTTGATATAGAAGAAGCTTATGAAATGGGATTGCAAAATAAAGAGTTGATTCATAGAAATACGGTTATTCATCAAGCTAATTTAACGGCTCCTATGCAATGTATGCAGTGTGAAGACGCACCTTGTGTCAAAGCGTGTCCTATAGATATTATTAAATATGAAAACAATTATGTAAAAATTTATGAAGAGGATTGTATAGGATGTAGAAGCTGTGCTATCGTATGTCCTTTCGGGGCTATCGTAATGGCTCCTAGTAGTTCCACTAACGTAACGGGACTTGTGGCTCTTAAATGTGATTTATGCGGAGGAGAAGAAGGAAAACAGGCATGTGTTAATATATGTCCGACTGATGCTTTGGAACTAATAGATTACGAAGAGTACAAACTTAGAAAACAAAAACAGGCATTTGAGAGATTAAATCAACATGCATGAATTATCTGTCGTGCAGTCGATGATAAAAGTGGTTGAAAAATTTGCTAAAAATAAAGAGGTAACGAAGATAGTTGTAAAAATAGGGAAAATGAGCGGGGTAGAACCCTATTTTTTAAAAGAGAGTTTTGATTTTTTTAAAGAAAATACGGTATGCAAAAATGCCGAAATAGAAATAGTTGAAGTAGATATTAAAATTAAATGTTTCGAATGCGGAGAAATAAGTTTGGTAAAAGGATTTGATTTTCATTGTCCTATTTGTGGAAGTGAAAAAACCAAAGTAGTTTCCGGGGAGGAAATGCATATAGAATATATAGAGGTAAAGGAGTGAAAATGAAAAAACATTACAAAAGAATTCCGAAACAAATTCAAAGAAAAAGAGAAGCTCATGAAAGAAAAAGGGATTTTGAGCCTATTTATCATGAATTTACGAAAGAAGAAGCAACTGAACAAGCTCAAAGATGTATTACTTGTCCTATTGATATTTTAAGAGGATTAGAGAGTGAATTTAAATTTTGTAGAACGGGATGTCCTTTAAATAATTACATTCCTCAATGGATAAGAGAAGTTAGATTGGGAAATATTGAAAAAGCTTTCGAACTTAGTAACGAAACCTCTCCTTTTCCGGAAATTTTAGGAAGAGTATGTCCTCATGATAATTTATGTCAGGGAAGTTGTACTATAGCTAAGACCGAACACGGAAGTGTAAGTATAGGTGCTATAGAGGTATTTATAAGTGAGGAAGGATTTAAAAAAGGATTGAAACCTTATTACGGAGAAGATAAAAAAAGAAAAAAAAGAGTTGCGATAATAGGGAGCGGACCTGCCGGTATGAGTTGTGCGACGTTTTTGTTAAGAGGTGGGGCTAATGTGGAGATTTTTGAAAAATCTGACAGACCCGGAGGTCTTTTAACATATGGTATTCCTAATTTTAAACTTCATAAAGACGTAGTTTTCAGAAGATTCAAATGGATGAAAGAAGCCGGGCTTAAACTTCATCTTAACCATCCTATTTTAACCGAAGAAGAATTTGAAAAAATAGTAAACGAATTTGATGCGGTGTTTATAGGTGTGGGAGCTCCAAGCGGCAGAGGTGCCAGAATGGAAAATGAAGACGCAAACGGTGTTTATCACGTAATGGATGTTCTTACTCACGCTCAAAAAAGAGTATTCCAAGATTTTGACGATTGTATTTTAGAAGGTAAAAGAGTTATTGTTTTAGGTGGTGGGGATAGTGCTATGGATGCTGTCAGAACCGCTATAAGAAGCGGTGCTAAAGAGGTTACGTGCGTTTACAGAAGAGATGAGGCTAATATGCCGGGAAGTAAAAAAGAGGTAATTAACGCAAAAGAAGAGGGAGTTAAATTTATGTTTTACACCGCTCCTAAAGCTGTAAAAGTTGATGATAATAATAACGTAATAGGACTTGTATGTCAAAAAACCGAACTGGGAGAGCCTGATAGCAGCGGAAGAAGAAGGGTTCAGGTTGTAGAGGGAAGCGATTTTGAAATTCCTTGCGATATAGTTATTCTTGCATTAGGCTTTGATAACGTTAAATTTCCATGGTATGAACACGCGGGAATTGAAACCGATAAATGGGGTTGTCCGTTGGTTGATAAAAGAAAAAGAACAAGCAATCCTAAAGTATATGCCGGAGGAGATGCGGTAAGAGGAGCCGATTTGGTTGTAACGGCTGCAAGAGACGGAAGAGATGCTGCATTTGCTATTTTAGAGGATTTAGGCTTAAAGGATTAAAAATGACACCTATTTATACGAGTGATGTGGTAATTGTAGGAGCGGGGCTTGCCGGACTTGCCGCAGCGAGAGAACTTGTTAAGGGAGGAAAAGATGTTATAGTATTGACTAAACTTCATCCTCTACGTTCTCATTCCGGTGCCGCTCAGGGAGGAATTAACGCCGCTTTGAGTGAAGATGACGATGTTGAGCTTCATATGTTCGATACGGTTAAAGGAAGTGATTATCTTGCTGACCAGGATGCGGTGGAACTTATGTGTAAGAAAGCTCCCGAGACAATCAGATGGATTGAGAGAATGGGAGCGGTATTCAGCAGACGCGAAGATGGAAGAATTGCTCAAAGACCTTTTGGAGGACAAAGTAAACCTAGAGCTTGTTTCGCAAAAGACAGAACCGGTCTTACTCTTCTTCAGACAATGTATGAGCAGTGTGTAAGAGAAGGTGTTAGGATTTTAGACGAGTGGTATGTTGCGGACGTATTGTATGAAGACGGTAAAGCATACGGGGTTGCCGCATATAATTTAAAGGATTTGACTCCGGCTGTTTTTAATGCAAAAGCGGTTATGTTTGCGACCGGAGGATATGCAAGAGCGTTTAAGATTAATTCGAACGCACACGCCAATACGGGGGACGGGCTTTCTATTTTAGCCAGACGCGGTATCCCTCTTGAGGATATGGAGTTCGTTCAGTTTCACCCGACAGGACTTGCCGGTAGCGGAGTTTTGATGAGTGAAGCCGCAAGGGGTGAAGGAGGAAGACTTTATAACTCTTTGGGTGAAAGGTTTATGGAAAAATACGCTCCGGAAAAAATGGAACTAGCTCCCCGTGATGTTGTAAGCCGTGCTATTATGAAAGAGATAATCGAGGGCAGGGGAGCTAAAGAAGACCCTTTTGCGGTATATCTTGATTTAACTCATTTAGGGGAGAAAAAAATAAATGAAAGACTTCCGGAGCTTAGAGACCTTGCACTGACTTTCCTTGGACGCGATATGGTAAAAGAGCCTATTTTAATTGCGGCTACCGCTCATTATTCTATGGGAGGAATTCCGGTTGATATAAACGGACGTGTAAAAAAATCTCCTAATGAACTTACGGAAGGGCTTTATGCTGCAGGAGAATGTGCTTGTGTAAGTGTTCACGGGGCAAATAGACTCGGAGCTAATTCTCTGCTTGAAGCTCTTTTTTACGGAAGATGGGTAGGAGAGAATATTTTAAATGACTTGGGTAAAATTTCTTTAAAAGAGGCTTCCGAAAGGGATGCTAAGAATATGTTGGAAGAAGTTGAATTTATTTTAAATGCAAACGGAAATGAGAAGGTTTCTAAAATAAGAGAAGAGCTTCAAGAAACTATGAGTACGAAAGTGGGTGTTTTTAGAGAAGAAAAAACTATGCTTGAAGCCAAAGAAAAGTTAAAAGAATTGAGAAAAAGATTTAAAAATATAAAACTTGATGATAAAAGTAAAATGTACAATACCGACCTTCAAGAAGCTATTGAACTCGGACATATGCTGGATTACGCTTTATTTATCGCAGAAGGAGCTATTAATAGAAAAGAATCTCGTGGAGCTCATTATAGGGAAGATTATCCGAAAAGGGACGATGAAAACTTTTTAAAACATACGTTCGGTTATCTTGAGGGCGATGATATTAAGGTGGAATATTCGAATGTTAAGATTACTAAATTTGAACCTCAAGAGCGTAAATATTAAAGGATGAGAGATGAAAGTGACGTTTAAAGTTTATAGATTCAATCCTGAAACGGATAAATCTCCTCATTATGAAACTTATAATTTGGAAATGGGAGAAGATAAAGTAATTTTAGATGCTTTGAATTATATAAAATGGGAAATAGACGGGAGTTTAAGTTATAGAAGAAGTTGTAGGCATGGTATTTGCGGGAGTTGTGCTATAAAATTAAACGGTAAGAACGTTCTTGCTTGTAAAACTCCTATTAAAAAAGCGGTTGAAATGTTCGGAAATACTCTTGTGATAGAGCCTTTAAGTAAAAATAAAGATAAAGTTATAAAAGATTTGGTTAACGAGAAAAAAGATTTTTGGGACAAAAACGCAAAAATAAAACCTTATTTGATAGCTGAAATAGAAGAACATCCTAAAGAAGAAAATTTGATAAAACCTCCTCTTGTGGAGTTATTGGAAGAGGCGGATTACTGTATTGCGTGCGGATGTTGTTATTATACTTGTGAGAGTGTAAGAGCTAATAAAGAGTTTTTAGGACCTCAAGCACTTGCGAAAACTTACAGATTTACGGCCGATGTAAGGGATGAGGCTAAAAAAGAGAGACTGGAAATCGTTAACGAGCTTGGTATAGGAATTTGGGACTGTGTGAAATGTCAAGCATGTATAGAGGTATGTCCTAAAGGGGTTGATCCTTTTACTAAAATCACTCATCTTCACAATCAGGCTTTTGAGGAGGGTGTCGCTAAAAGGAACGTTGCTACAAAACATGCCGAAGGTTTTGTACATTCTATTAAGAAACACGGAATTTTGGATGAAGGGATGCTTGTTTTATATTCCGAAGGTTTGGGTGTTGTAAGGCATTTGCCGGAGGCTTTTGAGATGTTTAAAAAAGGTAAAATCAAACTTCCGTGGGAGATGCCAAAAAGCGAAAAACTGGATGAAATCCAAAAACTTATAGAAATTTCTCAAACCCATGAGTTAAAGGACTGATATGAAATATGCGTTATATACCGGATGTACGGCAAAAGAGTCAACTCCCGAACTTTTAAAATCTACTCTTGCGGTAGCTGAAGTTTTGGGAATTGAAATTGAAGTTCTTAATGAGGCCAGTTGTTGCGGGGCTAGTCATTTGCAGGATTTTGACGAATTTCTCGCTCTTACTCTAAATGCCAGAAATATTTGTTTAGCCGAAAAAAGAGGGCTTAAACTAGTGACTCTTTGTAATACGTGTCAGCTTATGCTTGAAGAGACTAAAAGAAAACTTGACAGTGATGAAAAACTAAAAGAAAAAGTAAATGAAAAATTAAGAGAAATCGGATATGAATATAAAGGCACTTCAAGAGTTCAGCACTTTTTGTATGCGATTCTTGAGGATATAGGACTTGAAGAGATTTCAAAACACGTAAAAAAACCTTTAAACGCAAAAATAGCCCCTTTTTACGGGTGTCATATTATAAGACCTTCAAAGACCCATAACGGAGATAATTTAAACGAAAATCCTTACAAACCGAACGCTATTGAGAGTTTGATTAAAGTTATGATGGGAGAAGCGGTTGATTACGCTATGAAAACCAAATGCTGCGGGTTTCATGTCGATTTGCAAAACACACCAGTGAGTGAAAAACTGACGGCTTCGGCTCTTGTTGACGCTAAAGAAAACGGGGCTGAAATGATGGTAACTCCTTGTCCTTTATGTCATTTGAATATTGACGTAAAACAAAGAAGTGCGTTAAAAAAAGTCAATAAGGATTTTAAACTGCCGGTACTTCATCTCCCTCAGCTTTTAGGACTTGCTTTTGGAATAGAAAAAGAAAAACTCGGATTAAAACATCACGTTATTCCTCTTTAGAAGCCGAACAGTTTTTAAAAGGAGGTAAGGAGATATTTAATCTTTTTATCTCCTCTAATGCACACTTCCTGAAATTTTCCGGATTTTTTTCGATGGAAAATATAACTTTTTTACCTTCTCTTTTGGAGTTTAAAAAGCCGCTCTCTTTTAATATTTTAAGATGTCTTGAGAGTCTTGACTGAAGCATATTAAAACTTGCTTCTAGTTCACATACGCATATATTGTCGTACGTTAATATAAATTTTAAGATTTTTATTCTCGTTTCGTCTTTTAAGGCGGCTACCGTTTTTAAAAAATCTTCCATAACACTTCCTAAAGAATTTCTTTTAAATGTTTTAATGTAAATAAAAGGGTAACGGTCCACATACTTAATAAGAGCCAGAAAATGCCGTATCCTATGTAATTTATTAAATCTAATTTTAACATTTTTGATATGAGATGCGAAGAAGTACAAAACGCTCCTAAAGGGAATATAAAAGCCCACCATGCCATCGAATAGTTCAGTTGAGATTTTTTTATATAGTTTAATGTCATAATTATAGCCGTAATAAGCCACCACAGTCCAAATCCCCAAAAAAGAAGGGTAAATACGAAAAAAGGTTCTTTAGGATAGGAAGAATTGTTGATGATATTGATAAGGGCTATGCTTCCAGCACCTATAGGACCTAGATTAATCCATATTGTAGGGGCTATTTTCCCCGGTAAAGGAGAATGGAGTATAAGTCTGTAGATTATTATACACAACAAAGCGGAATAAAGAAAAAAACCGGCTCCCCAGGATGAGTAGTTTATCAGAGTGATTGTTTCGTTTAACGTTTTTGAAAAGGAGTGTTCGAAAAAACTTCCCGCTATTGGAATTACTATAAGACCTACCGGCGGAATGTACCATCCCGGATTTATATGTTCTATTTTTATATTTTCATGGGAAAACATAATAAGAGGCACCGTAAAAGCGAAAAATATCATCAAAGCGGTACCTGCACTCCAAAAATAAAATGAAAGCCGGTAATCTTTAAACAGTGTCAAAAATCCTGCGGCTATTACCAGCATAGCTACTGCTATTGTCGGATAAAAGGCGGTTGTTATGGGATGGAAGAGATCTTTTTTCGCTTCCTCAAAAAAAAGAATCCATCTTAAACTCCACGGTACCAGTAAAATAAAAAACATAAAGATATTAAAATAAAACAGCATATAAGCAAGCGGTTTTAAAAAATGACAAAAGGGCGAATAGAAATAAGCACTTACGGATAAAATTCCGGTTCCCATAATCATCGCGAACCATGAAGGTGTGAAATTTTTTATCATTTGCATAGTGTATCCTTTTTTTTGTTATTGTAATATAAATTTATAAACATATCAAGATATTTTGATATGTTTTTCTTTTACAATTAATTTTGATAAAATTAAATAAAAAACCGCAAAAGGGGAAATACATGAAAGAGGTGCTACAAAAAGTAAAAGAGGCTTCAAGGGTTGTTTCTACTTTAAAAGGGGAAGTTAAAAGAAAAGTTTTAAAAGAGATGGCTAAGGCTTTGATTGATAATTCTAAAACTATTATAAATGAGAATAAAAAAGACTTGGAATATGCAAAAGAGGCTAATTTGTCTTCCGCTCTTATAGACAGACTGTTACTTGATGAGAAAAGAGTCTCTTCAATGGCTAAAGCTTTGGAGGATATTGCAGCTTTAAAAGACCCGGTGGGAAGAGTGATTGACGGTTGGGTTTTGGATAACGGGCTTAGAATTGAAAAAGTTAAAATTCCAATCGGGGTAATAGGTATTATTTACGAATCAAGACCGAACGTTACAAGTGATGCTGCCGGGCTTTGTTTTATGAGTGGGAACGCTTGTATCTTAAAAGGTGGAAAAGAGGCTATGCATTCAAATAAAGCCATTATCAAGGTTTTACAAGACGTGCTTGAGAAAAACTCTTTACCGAAAGAGATAATATCTTTACTTCCGGATTATTCAAGAGAAGGGGTTTATAAACTTATTCAGGAAGATAAGTATGTGGATTTGATTATTCCAAGAGGAGGGGAAAAACTGATTAAGTTTGTGAGTGAAAATTCAAAAGTTCCCGTTGTAAAACACGATAAAGGGCTTTGCCATATTTATGTGCACACTAAAGCCGATATAAAAGAGGGAGTAGATATCGTTGTAAACGCAAAAACTCAAAGACCGGGCGTTTGTAATGCCGTTGAGACCCTTCTTGTAGATGAAAAAATAGCAAAAGAGTTTTTACCGGTTGTGGCTAAGGCTTTGGAGGAAAAAGGAGTTGAGCTTAGAGGATGTGAAAAAACAAGAGAAATTGTAGATATGAAAGAAGCGACACAAGAAGACTGGCATACGGAATATTTGGATTTGATTTTATCTATTAAAGTTGTAAGTGATTTGGATGAAGCGATTAAACATATAGAAATATACGGAAGTGGTCATAGTGACAGTATAATAACCAATGATTATAATGCGGCAGAAGAGTTTTTAAACAGAGTTGACAGTGCGTGTGTTTACGTAAACGCTTCTACCAGATTTACCGACGGAGGAGAGTTTGGGTTCGGGGCTGAAGTTGGAATATCTACGAATAAACTTCACGCAAGAGGACCTATGGGGATTGACGATTTAACAACGTATAAATATAAAATTTACGGAAACGGACAAATTAGAAATTAAGGAGATATAGTGATAGCAATTGATTTGGGAAGTAATACCATAAGAGCGATTAAGTACGATTGTGCAACCGATACTAAATTAAAAGAGTTTGAAAGAATAGTACGAACGGCAGATAACCTGGTAAAAACCGGAGGAATTACCGATGAGAGTATAGATAGGATAATAAAAGCGATAGAAGATATGAAGATTGTTTTAGGAGAAGATGATAAAATAAAAGCAGTGGCTACCGAAGCTTTAAGAAGTGCAAAAAACAGTGAATATGTAATTGAAAAGATAAAAGAAAAAACGGGGATTGAGTTTGAAATTATTTCTCCTAAAGAAGAAGCCGATTTTGCAGCCATAGCAGTTGAGACTTGTTTAAAAAAGTGTGGGATAGAGCCTTATAACCATTTTTTATTGGTTGATATAGGAGGTGGAAGTACGGAGATTACTTTAAAAAATAAAGAGAATATTTTAAGTGAAAGTTTTAGACTGGGAATGGTAACGTTAACCCAAAGACACAAAACCCCGGAATCTATTAAATTCGCTATTAAGAAAAAATCTAAATTTATAAAAGAGTTTTTGGATTTTGCTTTTAACACCTTAAGAAGACCTAAGCATTTTGTGGCGTCTTCCGGGACTCCTACGACTATTGCGGCTTTAAAACTTGGTATGAATTATAAAACTTATAATCCTCAAAGGGTAAACGGGACTAAGATTACTATTGAAGATTTGGATTTTTGGGCTGAAAAATTAATGAAAATGGAGATGAAAAAAAGAGAAGAGCTTGTAGGAGTTGGAAGAGGCGATTTGATTATAAGTGGAATTTATATTTTTAAAGAGATTTTTAAACTGGCAAAATATCGTGAATGCATAGTTTGTGATGACGGTATAAGAGAGGGTGTTGCTATTAGCGAATGTAAAAAGTAATTTTTATTTGTTATAATTCTGACAAAAAGGTTTTTTATGAAGATGACCGGTGCTCAAATAGTAATTGAATCTTTGATTAAAGAAAATGTGGAAGTAGTATTCGGATACCCAGGTGGGGCTATAATGAATGTTTATGACGAAATATATAAACAAGACTCTTTTAAACATATTTTGGCAAAGCACGAACAAGGTGCCGTGCATATGGCTGACGGATATGCAAGGGCTAGCGGAAAAGTAGGCGTTGCGATGGTAACAAGTGGGCCTGGGCTTACAAATGCGATTACCGGGATAGCAACAGCGTATACAGATTCTATTCCTATGGTGATTATATCGGGACAAGTTCCGACAACTGCCATAGGAACGGACGCGTTTCAAGAAGTTGACGCAGTGGGTGTTACAAGACCTATTACAAAGCATAACTTTTTGGTAAAAGACGTAGAAGATTTGGCGTATATTTTAAAAGAAGCTTTTTATTTGGCAAAATCCGGACGTCCTGGGCCGGTGCACGTGGATATTCCAAAAGACGTAACGATTGCTAAGACTAAATTTGAATATCCGGAAAAAATAGAATTAAAAACTTATAAACCTACCTATAAAGGTAATAAAAGAGCTATAAAAAGAGCCGTTGAAGCTATTAAAAAAGCTAAAAGACCGGTGTTTTATATAGGCGGTGGTAGTGTTTTAAGTGGGGCCTATGGGCTTATTAGAGAAATTGTAAAAACTACAAAGATTCCGGCAGTTGAAACTCTTATGGCCAGAGGAGTTTTAAGATACGACTGTCCTTATTTAATGGGAATGGTAGGGATGCACGGAAGTTATGCCGCTAATATGGCTATGAATGATGCAGACCTTATTATTTCACTTGGGGCTAGATTTGATGATAGGGTAACCGGAAAAATTGATGAGTTTGCAAAAAATGCGGATATCGTTCATATAGATATCGACCCTTCTCAAATCGGAAAAGTAGTGCCTACTAAATATCCGATAGTGGGTGATGTGAAAATGGTGCTTGAAGATATGATACCACTTCTTTTAGAGGGGATTGATTCAAGCAGATATGAAGATTGGAGAGGTATTTTAAATAGATATAAAGAGCTTTATCCTTTGTCTTATAAAGATAGTGGTGAGGTAATAAAACCTCAATGGGTTATTCAAAAAACCGGAGAAATAGCTCCGGAAGACGCAATTATTTCAACGGATGTGGGGCAACATCAGATGTGGACGGCACAGTTTTATCCGTTTACTTACCCTAGACAGCTTTTAACAAGCGGTGGACTCGGGACTATGGGATTTGGATTTCCGGCAGCCCTTGGAGCTAAAGAAAGTAAAAAAGATAAAGTGGTTATAAACTTTACAGGTGATGGCAGTATTATGATGAATATTCAAGAGGTGTTGACAGGATACAGATATAAACTTCCGGTAATTAATATCATTTTAAATAATAATTATTTAGGGATGGTAAGACAGTGGCAAACTATGTTTTATAATGATAGACTCTCTGAAACGGACCTTAGTGACGTACAGCCGGATTTTGTAAAACTGGCTGAGAGTATGGGAGGAGTTGGATATAGAGTAAAAACAAAAGATGAGTTTGAAAAAGCTTTAAAAGAGGCTATCGATTCTAAAAAAGTTGCATTTATAGACGTACAGATAGATAGACGCGAGGATGTGCTTCCTATGGTACCACCAAATTCCCCACTTAAAAATATGCTTATATTTAAGGATGAAAAATGAAAAGAATAATTTCCGTAATTTTAGAAAACGAACACGGAGCACTTGCTAGGGTCGTAAATATGTTTGCGGCAAGAGGTTATAATATAACTTCTTTAACCGTCTCTCCTATCCCAAACAGTGAATTTAGCAGAATGACTATAATGAGTGAGGGAGACCCTAAAATATTTGAACAAATCGTAAAACAGCTTTATAAACTAATACCGGTATATAAAGTAATTGAAAGTGACGATTTTATTGAAAAAGAGATGGCTATGGTTAAATTTCCTTTAAAAGAGGTAAAAGACAACCTTGCCGATATTGATGCTCTTGCTAGGTGTTATAATGGAAAAATAAGTAACGTAAATGATAAAAGTGTAGTGGTAAGTGTAGTGGATAGACCGAATAGAATTGATAACTTTTTAAAAGCGATGCAGGTAAAATATAAAAATCTTGAAGTGGTAAGAAGTGGGGTGAGTGTTATTGAAAGGTAGTTATGATAAAACTTTAAGAGAAATTTTTTCGGATGTACCGGTAAATTTAATAAAGTTTCTTACAAATCAAGAGATAAAACGTCCTCTTAACCCTTCTTTTCCTTCCATAAAAGAGAGAATAGCCGATTTTTTGGTTGAGCTTGAAAACGGAGATATTTTTCATTTGGAGATACAGTCCGTTAATGATAAAACAATGCCACGAAGAATGCTTTTTTATGCTCTTTTAATAGAAGAGAAATATAAAAAATTTCCTATTCAAGTTGTTTTATATGTGGGTAATGAAAAATTAAGAATGCAAAACTTTTATAAAAGAAAAAATTTGGATTATAAATATGAGCTTTTCAATATAAAGAATTTGGACTGCAACTATTTAATAAAAAGCCAGAGTATAGAGGATAATTTAATTGCAATTTTATGTAAAATTGACGATGAGGTGAATTTGCTTAACAGAATTACTTCTCGTCTGTTATCTTTGCCGGATAAAAAAAGGGTTGACTATTTAAAAAAACTTTTTATTCTTGCAAGATTAAGGCCAAAAGTGTATAATAAATTAGAAGAGTTTTATAAGGAGCAAAAAATGCCTATAGTATTAGACCCTAAGATTGACCCTTTGTATAAGAAGGGTTGGAATGAAGCTTGGAGTGAGGCTGAAAAAAAAACAAAAATAAAAGATGCTTTGTTGATTATAGAAAAATTTAATATTCCTATTGAAAAAGTGGCAAAAGAGCTTGGGTTAAAAGAAGATGAAATTAAAAAGGCGTTAAATGAAAATAAGTGAAATTTGTAAAATTTTAGAACTTAACTGCGATTTTGAAAAAGATAAAGAGATAAAAGGGATTAATACTTTACAAGATGCAAATGAGAATGAAATAAGTTTTCTTGAAAATCCTAAATATGTTAAATATCTGAAAAATACAAAAGCTGCTGCAGTACTTATAAGAGAAGAGGACGCAGCTAAGTTACCCGAAGGTGTTATTGCTTTAAAGACGGATGAACCTTATTTAAAACTGGCTTATTTAACTAAATATTTCGCAAAAGAGCCTTGGGTTGAGGGAGGATATCAGATAGCTAAAAGTGCTAAAGTCGACAGTAGCGTAAGGATAGGAAAAGGTGCGAAGATAGGAAATAACGTAACGATTATGCCAAACGTTGTAGTAGGTCCGGATGTGGAGATAGCGGAGGGGAGTGTTATTTATCCTAATGTGACTCTTTATAGGGATACGAAAATAGGGAAAAACGTAAAAATTCACGCCGGTAGCGTAATAGGAAGTGATGGTTTTGGATATGCTCATACAAAAGAAGGTGCTCACGTAAAAATTTATCATTTAGGGCGTGTGGTAATTGAAGACGATGTCGAAATAGGAGCGAATACTACAATAGACAGAGGAGTTTTTGGAGAGACCAGAGTAAAAAGAGGTACCATTGTTGACAATTTGGTTCAAATAGGACATAACTGTGAGATAGGAGAATATTCAATTTTGGTTTCTCAAGTTGGATTATCCGGTAGTTCTAAACTTGGAAGAAACGTTATTATGGGTGGTCAAAGTGCAACGGCCGGGCATTTGGAGATTGCTCCTTTTACTACTATTGCCGCAAGGGGAGGTGTTACTAAATCTATAAAAGAACCCGGTGTTTATTCCGGTTTTCCTCTAATGCCTCATAAAGCTTGGTTAAAATTACAGGGAGTTTTACAAAGGCTTCTTAAAAAATAGTTTTTCTCTCTCTTTTTGATATAATTGTGTAAAAAAAGAGGAATAGATGAGAGTTGTTTTTTTATTGATTTTAGGGCTTTTTTTAAGCGCGTATGAAGAAGTTTCGATTTTAAACGTTAATGCCAATAAAGTTGTTCTTTCAAAAAGCGTTCAAAAGGGTGTTAGTGGTTATGTTATTTGTAAAGACAATAATTTAAGTATTATTTGTGCAAGGGCTGTAGGGGATTTAAAAAAAGCGACTCTTTATCCTTATGAAGATTTAAAAAACAGTGCTTTTGCTTTGCCGGTCGTATTACCTAAAAAGCACGATAAGATAATTTTTAAAAAAGATTATGAGAGAGTTTTGATTATAGCTCCTAATCAAGACGAGTATTTAAAAGTTAAATCTTTTTATAAAAATGCTACTTTTATCTCTCCCGATATTTTTGCCGCTTATATTGATGATATTCCTACAAAAGAAGATTTTATAAACTTTGCCAAAATTTTTAATATAGGAAGGATGGTTTTTGTATTAGATAGGGTATATGAGGTTGATTCTTTTAGTTTTTATGCAGTTAAAGTTTACGGAAAATTTAAAGCAGCTTATAAAAAAGCTTTCTTTACAACTTATCCTAAATTCGATATAAAAGGAAAAAATTTTATAAATTATTATAAAAACTTAATAAAGGGTGCAAAATGATGGAAAAACATATTAAAGCTTTGGAAGAGATAGTAGGAAAAGAGGATGTAAAAGTTGATAAAGCCCATTTAAGGGCGTATTCTTATGATGCTACAAAAGAGCATTATTATCCGGATGCCGTGGTGTTTCCGGAAAATGAAGAAGAGGTAAGTAGAATCTTAAAATACTGCAATGAAGAGAAAATAGCTATTATTCCAAGGGGTGCCGGGAGTGGATTTACCGGGGGTGCTTTGCCGGTAAACGGAGGAATTGTTTTGGCACTGGAAAAATATATGAATAAAATACTTGAAATTGACGAAAAAGATATGGTTGCCGTGGTTCAACCGGGCGTTATAAATGCCGAACTTCAAAAAGCAGTTGAAGAGAGAGGGCTTTTTTATCCACCGGATCCGGCTAGTATGGATTATTCCACTATCGGTGGAAACGTAAGTGAAAACGCAGGTGGTATGAGAGCTGCAAAGTACGGTCTTACGAAAGATTATGTAATGAGCTTAAAAGCCGTACTGCCAAACGGGGAAATAATTAGAGCCGGAAAAAGAACTATTAAAGATGTGGCCGGATATAACGTAGCCGGAATTTTAATAGCTAGTGAAGGTACTTTAGCCGTTATAACCGAAATTACTTTAAAGCTTTTACCAAAACCTAAACTGAAAAAAACTTATATGGGAATTTTTGAAAACGTAGAACAGGCAATGAACGCCGTTTATAAATCTTTGGCACGTGGGGCTATGCCGGTTGCTATGGAGTTTATGGATAGTCTGGTTGTAAAAGCGTTAAGAGAAAAATTAAACGTAAATTTACCGGAGTGGGCAGGGGCTTTGCTTGTAGGAGATGTTGACGGAAATGTAGAAGAGGAGATTAATTATCAGTTATCGATTCTTGAAGAGTCGTTTAAAGAAGAAGGAGCGAAAGAGTTTAGGGTTGCAAAAAATGAAGAAGAATCAAAAGAGATTTGGTATGCAAGAAGAAATGCTTCTCCGGCTATTACTATTTACGGTACTAAAAAGTTAAACGAAGATATTTCAGTACCTAGAAGTAAACTTCCGGTAGCTTTAAACGGAATTTATGAAATAGGTAAAAAATATGGAGTTTTGATTCCTTGTTTCGGACACGCAGGGGATGGTAATATTCACGTAAACGTAATGGTAAACGGAAGCGATGAAGAGGAACTAAAAAGAGGTTATAAAGCTGTTGAAGAAATATTTGAGTATGTTGTTTCTTTGGGTGGTACTTTAAGTGGAGAACACGGAATAGGGCTTAGTAAAGCACCTTTTATGAAGATAGCCTTTAGTGATGCGGAGCTTGAGCTTTTTAGAAGAATAAAACACGCATTTGACCCTAACGGAATTATGAATCCCGGGAAAATGGGACTTTGATGAGAATTTGTACTTTTAATGTAAATTCCATTAGAAGCAGATTAGAAATAGTTCAAAATTTAATTAAAGAGTTTGATATTGATATTTTATGTATGCAGGAGATAAAAGTACAAAACGAGAAATTTCCTAGAATAGATGAAGAGTTTGAGTGTATTGTAAACGGACAAAAACGTTTAAACGGAGTTGCTATTTGTTCTAGATTTCCGATTGACGATTATGAAACGGAATTTGAGGGGGAAAGAGAAGAGGCCAGATTTGTTTATTCATTGATTAATGGTTTGCATATTGTCAATGTCTATGTGCCTTTAGGGGATAATTATTCTCAAAAGTTTGAATTTAAGATGTTTTTTTACGAAAAACTGTTTGAATTTTTAAAAAGATTTAATTTAGAAAAAGAAAATGTAATTTTATGTGGTGATATGAACGTGGCTTTTAGTGACCTTGATGTATGGGATGCTGATGTTTGGGAGGGGGAAGTTACGTTTTTGCCGGAAGAAAAAGCTATGATTAATAGACTTTTGAATATGGGATTTGTTGATATTTTAAGAGAGTTTTATCCTAAAGAGAGGATTTTTACTTTTTATGACTATAAAGGGGCTAAAGTATATAAAAACGAAGGTTTAAGACTCGATTATTTTTTCTTATCAAAGCCTCTTTTAAAAAGGGTAGAGTCTTTGGAGGTTTTGACATCTTTGAGGAGAAAAAGAAAGCCTACTCCCTCTGACCACGTTCCTTTGATTTTAGAGCTTAAGGATTGAAATGTTAAATGATATTATTCATTTTTTAGTTGAGTTTTGTAATTCTATAGGGTATGTAGGAGTATATTTATATATGGTGCTAGTTGGTACTTTTATTCCGGTGCCTAGTGAGCTTGTTTTGTTGCCGGCAGGGTATTTGGCTGCAACCGGTAAAAAAGATTTAGTGTTACTTTGGGTTAGTGGAGCGTTGGGGTCTTTGACCGGAGCTTTGATTAACTATTTTTTGGCAAAAATTTTAATTAATAAACTTTTAAAAGATAAACCGATTATCCAAAAAGTAAATAAATTTTGGAGTATGCACGGTAAAATTTCTGCGTTTTTAGCCCCTTTGACTCCCGGGCTTGGTCAGTATATTTCAATTCCGGCAGGGCTTTTTCATATGCCTCTTCGTTGGTTTATTCCTTTAACGTTTAGTGCCAATTTAATTTGGGTCGGATTTATGCTTATGATAGGTTATCTGTTTGGGACCGGAGAAAATGCTCATAAAGAAGCTGTTTTGGGAAGTTTGATTTTACTGGGAGGAGTTATTATCGTAGCTAGTATTTATGTATTTAGAGAATTAAAAAGAAGAGATTAAGCGATATAATCCACTACTCTTCTTTCTAAAATATAAGGCTTTAAAAATTCAATTACTTCTAAGTGTTTAGGATGTGTTGCGTAAATTTCTAAGTCTTTGATGTCTTTTACTTTTGTAAAAACACAAAAGTCACTTGGACTTTTATCAAATCTTATATCAATTCCTACTTCTATTTCTATTATTTGAGGAATTACATTTTTTAGGTTTTCTATTCTTTTTTTAAACTCCTCAAGAGGGGCGTCTTTTTTTGCTTTGAAAATTACTACGTGTTTAATCATTCTAAGCCTTCTACGAACTCTTTTATTCTTTTTATACCCTTTTTAATTGTGTCTAAATCTGTAGCAAAAGAGAATCTAAAATATCCTTCGCTTCCAAATCCTATCCCAGGTACTACGGCTACTCCTTTTTCTTCCAGAAGACTAAGTGCAAAGGCCATTGATTCCGGCATAATTTTTTTATGGTTTACGTAGATATAAAAAGCACCTTGAGGTTTTGCCGCACTTAAACCTTCTATTTCATTGAAAGCTTCGTATACGTAATCTCTTCTTTTTTTAAACTCTTTTAACATACTTTCAACATCTTTATCGGCTTCTCCTAAAAGAGCCGGAATAGCAGCTTTTTGAGTAATTGAGTTTATATTTGATGTCATTTGAGATTGAAGTTTAATCATAGCTTTTATAAGCTCTTTGTTTTTACTTGCAAGATACCCGAATCTCCATCCCGTCATTGCATGGGATTTACTAAGACCGTTTACTGTAATTGTTCTTTTTAGCATATCTTCGTTTATGCTTGCAGTTGCACAAAAATCCCCTTCATAGATTAATTTTTCATACATTTCATCACTTACCACCCAGATATTACTATCTTTTAAAACTTCTGCAAGTGCATTTAACTCTTCTTTTGAGTAGACAGCACCGGTTGGATTGCTTGGAGTTGTTAGAATTAACATTTTTGTTTTTGGAGTAATTGCTTTTTTTAGCATTTGAGGAGTGATTTTGAAGTTAGTCTCTTCTGTAGTTTCTATAGGTACTACAACTCCGTCGTGATATTTTACAAGTTCCGGATATGTCACCCAATAAGGGCTAGGGATAATTACTTCGTCTCCTTTTTCAATTAAACAGGCCATTATATTGTATAACGACTGTTTAGCTCCGTTACTTACTATAATTTCATCTGTTTCGTAGTCTAGGTTGTTGTCTTTTTTTAATTTTATTTTAATAGCTTCTAAAACTTCCGGAATACCGGCTACGGAGGTGTATTTTGTAAATCCTTCCTCTATTGCTTTAATAGCAGCTTCTTTTATTATTTGAGGTGTATCAAAATCCGGTTCTCCGGCACTAAAAGCCAAGACGTCTTTTCCTTTAGCTTTTAGTTCTCTTGCTTTTTGAGAGATTGCGATTGTTAAAGAAGGGGATAATTTTTCTATTCTTTTGCTTAACATACTTTACCCTTTTTAGTCTGAATTATATCAAAAGTTTTATTTTTATTTATCAATAACGTCAATACATTTATCTATACATTTGTCATAATCAGAACTCCATAAAAATCCCCCGTTTCCTTCTTTTGCACCTTTACATATTCCGGCACAACTTAGTCTTTTTCCAAAGCTGTAATTTCCTCTTTCACATTTTCTTTTACCTAAGTAGCAGTATCCCTCACAACTGCTTCTTTGGTCGAAAAATCCTTTTGTAGATTTTGTTTTACAGTAGTTCATACATTTGTTAAAGATTCTCTCACAGTTTGAAGATGAAGTTGATTTTTTAATAATTTTTCCGTTCCATTCTTTAATTGCTGCGTTTAGTGTATCTACTATTTTGTTGTTCATATCGTCTACACCGTTAAAGTTTTCTGAATATGTATGGGTGTATTTACTAAAGAAAAGACGGACTTGTTTTAGATATGCACTTACTTTACCTTTTGTAGGGTAGTGGTTTTTCATAGTTGTTCTTACTTTTACGATTCCCCATATGCCTCCAAGTCCAAATAGACCTCCTCTTGATAGGTTTTTATTTAATTCAAACGTACCTTTTCCTACCGGCCATCCGTTTTTATCTATATTTCCATTCCAGTCGATATAATCCCATTTATTGTAAAAGATTGTCCTTTTAATCTCCTGCATTGCGTTTTTGTATTTTATATTTAGGATTTTGTTGTTTATTTTAGATAAATATTTGGAATGAGGGTATTTTCTTTTAAATGCATATAAAGATTTTAAGGTGTTTTGTTTAATTGCTTTTTTGAAGTCTTCTGTTTCTTGGTAGTCTTTTTTGTGAGCTAAAAAATAATCGATTAATTTGTATCTTATGGCTATTACTTTAGAATTTTTGATTGATACTTTAAATACGTCTTTATCATCCGAGTTTTTGTAAATTTTTTTTAAGAAAAGATAATCTTTTTTTGACATTTTTACTTTATATTTTATAGGAAATTTGTAAGAGACTTTACATTCTTTGTTAATGCAGTTTTTTACTCTTAATATGTACCAATATGTTGATGAGTAAAAGCTGTTGTATTCATATAAAGGAAAAGCCTCTTTATCAATTCTAGGAAAGACAAACGTTACGTCTTCAAATGCCACTTTTACTGATTTATCTTCTTCTCCGGTAAAATCATATTTTTTACCTCTTATAATTACATATTTAAAAGGTTTTTTATCGGCTTTAAATACGTATTTTCCACCTGTATGAATAGACCCGGTACTTGCTATATGAAGGGTTATTTTTGTTTCTTTGTCGTTTGTATAGACAGATTTTACTTTTAATGAACTGTTATTTGGAGAAAAATATAGGCATTTGTCTTTTTCAAAGCAGTTTTTTACTCCGTAAATGTACCATTTGCCGTATTCTTGTTTTTTTGATTCTACTAAATTGAAATAAGAAAAGTTGTTTTTAGGGAATATGAAATCAATGTCTAAATTTCCGTAAAAACACGCTTTTTCGTCATAGTAGTTTGTAGTGTATTTACCCAAAGAGAAAGTGAAGTTTTTGAGTTCTTTATAGTTGTTTAATGCTCCTATTTTAAAAGCGTATTTTGTGCCTTTATAGTACAAACATCCTCCATCCCAGGCACCCCCTTTGAAGTGCACTCGCACGTAAGTATTTTTGTTATCGGTAAATACGTTAAGTATTTTTAAAGAGTTTGTTATGTATCTTAAGCTAAGTGTGTCTAAAGTAACGTAAACATAGTTATTTTTGAAATAAAACATATAAGCCGGTTTACCGTATTTCAAAGTTAACACGATAGGATAGAATTTTAAATAAAGGCTGTTTATCTCTTTTAAAAACCTTTTTTTATTGTTAACGGATAAATCTTTAAGTTTTTGTTTGATTTTAGGGTGGGTGTCTAGGTAATAGTCCACATAAACGCCTGTTGCTTCATATAAAGACATTTTTTCCAAATTTACTGGTACGTATTTTTTTCTCCAGAAATCTTTGTTGGTTTTTAAATATCTCCAGTCAACCTCTCCTGAGATATTAAATTTTTTTCTTTTTAGAGTGATAGTTTTATTTATGTCTTTATTGTTGATTGTAATTTTAAAAGTTTTAGGATAGTATAAAAACTTATGGGCTACTATTGTGTAAGAACCGTTTTTTAGCCATAAATTGGGAGATGTTATAGATTTTTTTAATTCTTTTATATAAAAGGTTGTTTTAAAAGGGGCGTTTATGTGGAGTTTAAATTCACTTCTGTTTTTTTCCAGAAAAGATAGGGGGATTTTTCCTTTTTTTGTATAGGCGTAATAATCGTCTATTTTTTTTATTCTTATTTTTTCGCCTTTTTTAAATTTCTTATACTCTTTTTTTACATAAACTTCTTTTGCCAGTCCCATTTTCAGAATTTTTAGTCTTAGTTTTGCTTCTTTTACATATTCATCATCTTCATCGTTATATTCTTTTAAGAAGTTCTGATAAGCTTTTGGAGTGTTTATTTTGGCAGCTTGGTTAAATGCATCTTCGGCACATCCACTAAAAATAAAAATCGCTATTATAATAGATAATAAAAATTTCATCCTTTCTCCTTTAATTTTTCATTAATTTTTATTGTATTTAATTTTTATTAATTTAAAAAACTTTTAATTCCGATTTAATAAAAGTGTTACTAAATCACACATTAGACATTGTTTTGATTTTTTTGTCAAAAATATAAACCTAAAATTTAATCTTTTCGATAAAGAAATTAAATTTATGTTAATATTTGAGGAAAAAAAGGATAAAAGGTGCTTAAGAATTTAACTATAAGACAGAAACTTTTGCTGGCAGTTGGAATACCACTTGGATTTATTTTAATTTTGAGTGTTTATCTGCTTTACAATCAGTATGAAAAACTGAAATTACAACACAACTATAAAAAAATCTTAAATTTAACAATTCTTTATATGTCCAATACGCTTGTTGAACTTCAAAAAGAGAGAGGGCTTATATTGCTTATATGATAAGTACGGGGGATTTAAATCAGGAAATTTTAACGGCTTTGAATTCTACAATTGTAAATCAGGAGAATTTATTGGAAGAGTTGCCGGGTGTTGATGAGGTAACAAGAAGCCTTACAAGAGAAGTTGATGAGATTAGAAAAGATTTTCAGGTAATTCCTCTTAAACTTCAAATTGTATCTCAAATGAAAAATATAGTTGGATATGGAGGTTTTATTCATAATTTTAAAAATTATGTTTTAAGGGGAAAGGGAAAATATCAGACAAAAATTAATAAACTATACGATAAACTTATTTCAAAGATTGAAGAGTATAAACATTTAGGTGTATCAAAAGAGGAAGCAGTAGAACTTCAAAAGATAAAAAATGTATTTACTAAATATTATCAGGGATTACAAAAAGTTGTTGAAGCTTATAATAACGGTACTTCCGTTAAAAAACTGGATAAAATAGTTAAGGTAAACGAAACGATACTCCGGCTATTGAAGCTTTTAAAGTTTTAAGCAGTGCTAAAGAGATAAAAAAGGTTTCTGTTGCTACGTGGATAAAAATCTCTACCCAAAGAATTAACGCTTATAAAAAAATTGCTGATAAAATGGGACTATTAGAAATTCCGTGTCAGTCTGGATAAAATACTAAAAATGAAAGGACTGACATGGAAAGATTTGATTTTGAAAAAGCGGTAAAAGAGTTATTAGCAGGTAAGAAGATAGGAGGTAAAGAC